>NZ_JAENIO010000049.1 GCF_016595415.1 Roseibacillus ishigakijimensis | reverse complement strand
CTTCTTCGCTTCCTCAGCTTTCTTGGCCTCTTCCGCCTTCTTGGCTGCTTCTGCCGCCTTCTTCGCTTCCTCAGCTTTCTTGGCCTCTTCCGCCTTCTTGGCTGCTTCGGCGGCTTTCTTCGCCTCTTCAGCTTTCTTGATTTCCTCAGGCGAGGGCACCACCATGAAATCAACCTGAGCTGCGGGCAGCTTCTCTTGGAGCTGCTTCACCCCGGCCTCAGTAGCCTTGGTGCTGCTGAGATAAACGTTCTTGAGGGAAGCAATCTTGGCAATTTCATCCAACCCTTGATCCGAAACCGAAGTCCCAAAAAGGGAGAGGCTTTCCAGATTGGGCAACACCGCGATGGTTTTGAGACCTTCGTCAGTAACCTGAGTCTCGTTGAGCATGAGCTTGCGCAAGTTGATCATCCCGGAAACAGCCTGCAATCCCTGGTCACTGACGCTGGTTTTTTTCAGGTCCAGGTCGACGATGTGTTCCGCCACCGGCTTGAGCTCCGCCAAAGCGGCGTCATCGAATTTTTCTCCCTGGCTCACTGCCGTGAAGAAAAGTTCTTCCGACTCCTTGGAGGCAAAAGTGAGTGCTCCGGGGAATTTTTCATCGAGGGGAGCCTTCGCTTTCTGGATGGCCTCCCGGCGATTCGCTTCCGCCTTCTCGGCTTCCGCAGCTTCAGCGGCATCCTTCTTGGGAGCAACAGGGACGGCAATCACCGGCTGAAATGCGGTCACCTCAGTGAGGATATCTTCGTGACCTTCCAACTCGCCAAGGGGCTTGTCGCTCTCTTCATCGAGTGGGCCATTGTTGATCCACCAGGCGAGAATCTTCTTCTCTCCTGCGGTCAGCTGCAATTCGGGCTCGTCTTCCTTGCCCGGGGGCATGAACTCGTCGTCATCGGGATCAAGATTGACCCGGTGCATCATTTCCGAAGCTTCGGCATCACCAGGCACGAGGGTCGGGAAGTCTTCTCCCCCTTTGCCACCCTTCAACATGAGCGCCACCGAGGTCATTTCCAAGCCACCCTTGATCTTCTTCTTCCCAGTGGGGTTGAATTCGGCGGCAGCGTGGCACTCCCAGCATTTGCCTTGGAGAATGGGCTTCACCACTTCTGCGTAGAGGAGCCGTTCGGCAGCGGGAATGTCAGTGACGTCGGGCACTTGTTCCACTTCATCAGGCGCGATGCCGAGGGGCAGTCCCTTGCGCAGCTTGTCGAAATCGCCCACGATGTCCTTATCGGTGTGGACCAGTTCCCCTCCCTTGTGCGCACCCACGGCCAGAGCGCCCGAGGCGAGAATCAGGAAGAGAGGGTAGAAGGGCGAACCTTTGTCATTATGACGTGACCACATCTTCGAGATGAAAGCCAAAATGACGAAAAATGCAAAGAGAATGGAAAGCCACATATGCATTCCCATCCGACTCGCGTCCTCTCCGAACTCAATGGGAGCATTGCCATAATCTCCGCGCAGGAAGTAAAAGTAGCCGAAAACAACAGCCACAATCGCGCTCAGAGAGTTGAACAAAAGAGCGAGACCGAGATGGGGTTTGAACTTGCGGAAGGAGAGGAGACCCACGATTTCGGCAGCCAGCACGTAGCAAAAGATGCCGATGGGAATGTGCAGCACGAGCACGTGCATGTCACCCAGCCACAGGAGCCAGTCATTGAGGACAGAGGGGTTGGGCGAAACCTGGCCCTTATCCTCCAGCCCCCAAAGGAACGGCATGGCGAATAATCCCACCGCCAGAAGGAACATGATCGCGGAGAGAACCTTCAAGCCTCCCGAAGGCTTGGGGGCCAGAGTCTCGTTGTCCTCCGCCACTTCGGGAGGAAGGTCAGGGGTCGCCGCAAACTCGTCAGCTTGTTTATCGTTTTCGTCAGACATATAGGGTTGGTCGGTCGTTACGAGTGATACTCCCCCGACCTTACGGATTTAGACAAGCTTAATTGATGTCGATGGGGCCATCCTCCCTCTTTCCGCCCCCTCGTTTTTGGTCCCCTTTCATGCCCACAAATCGCCGCAGGTCCACCCCAAGAGCAGCGAGCGAATTGACAAGAATAATGAAGGCAATCCCTTCATCGATGATTGGAATAACGTCGGGCCACACACCTTCTGGCCAAATACCCATGGTCGCCAAATAAAGCCCCGAAGAGACGGCCATAAGGCCAGCAATAAATTTTTTCATACGTAATAGAGTGTGTTCTTTTCCAAGATAAGACAACGAGAACCGGGGCACGGGGGTTACAAAATCGCGGAAAAATTGTCACAAATGGGCCGATAGAACGCTCTCCCGGTGTTTTTTCATTTCTCTTTTCCCGATTTTGCCTCAGTTTCCGCCCCCCGCCGGTGGAAGCCCGGCTCGTCTTTATGAATATCTCGGTTCAAAAACAGCCCCAGTGCCAAGCAACCCTCGAAGTGGAGATCCCATCCGGCGTGGTCTCCGAAGAGCGCCAGCAATTGCTGCAGTCTTTCGTCAGCCAAGCCAACATCCCCGGATTCCGCCCCGGCAAAGCCCCCCGCAAAGTGGTTGAAAAGCGCTTTGGCAAGTCCATTAACGAAGAGCTCAATGGCCGCCTCATGGACAAAGCCTTCCAGCAAACCCTGAAAGAGGATGAAAGCCTGAAGGTCATCGATGTGAAGTGGCCCGAGTCTCTCGACTTCCGCGAAGACGGCAGCGCGCTGCTCAAAGCCAACCTCATTCTCGCTCCCGACTTCACCCTGCCCAATTATAAGGAGCTGACGGTGGAAGTCCCCAAGATGGAGGTGACCGACGAGCTGGTGGACAAGGAGCTCGACACCCTGCGTGATCGTCACTCCGACTTCGAGGACGTCGAAGACCGCGCGGTTGCCGACGAGGACATCATCGTCATCGATTACACCTCGACTTGCGATGGCAAGCCCGTTTCCGAAGTGGCCGAGCGCCCCGTCGATCAAGTGGAAAAAGGCGAAGACTTCTGGCTCAAGGTGGACGAGGAATCCTTCCTCCCCGGCTTTGCCACCCAGCTCATCGATATGAAAATCGGCGAGAGCAAAGAGGTCACCGTCACCATTGAAGAGAACTTCCCCCTCGAGACTCTGCGGGAGAAGGACCTCGTTTTCCAAGTCACCATCAAGGGCATCAAGGAGCAGAAACTCCCCAGCGACGAGGAATTGGTGGAGGCTCTCATGCCCAACGGCTCCATCGAGGACATCCGCGAAGCCATCGAGTCCCAGCTCAAAATGCAGCTCGACCGCCAACGCGAAGAGTTCAAGGAAAGCAAATTGCTCGAGCAGATCGCCGATGCGGTGGACTTTGACTTGCCGGAAGAATACGTGGCTTCCGAGACTCAGGGACAGGCCAACCGTCTCGTGCAGGACGCGATGCAGCGCGGCATGAGCCAGGAGCAAATCCAAGCCGACGAGAAGGAGATTCTCGAGACTGCCGGCCAGCGCGCCCGCAACAACCTGAAGGTGCAATTCCTCTTGGGTGAAATTGCTCAGGAAGAGAAGCTCGCCGTCGACGAGAAGGAATTGCTCGGTGCCATCACCAGCATGGCCAAGCGCGAGGGCAAGCCGCTCAAAGCGTTCATCAAGCAATTGCAGCGCGAGCGCCGCATCGATTCCCTGCGCAACCAAATGTTGATTGGCAAGACCGTTGACTTCCTGCTGGAGAGCGCGAACTTCGTCGAAGTTGAAAACAGCGACAATGACAGCGAATCAGAATCCGATGACTAATTCATCCTCCCAGGCACCCAGCAACAATTACTACGTCCCCACCGTCATCGAGCAAGATGGTCGCGGGGAACGTGGCTATGACATTTACTCCCGTCTCCTCAAGGATCGGATTATTTTCATCGGCACCGGCATCGATGACTTTGTGGCCAACTCGGTGATCGCACAGCTGCTTTTCCTGCAGATGCAAGATCCCAAGAAGGACATCCACATTTACATCAACTCCCCCGGTGGCTCCGTCACGGCGGGCTTGGCCATCTACGACACCATGCAGTTCATCACCTGTGATGTGAATACTTACTGCATCGGCATCGCGGCTTCCATGGGAGCGGTTCTCTTGACGGCTGGCACCAAAGGCAAGCGCTTCTGTCTGCCCAACTCCCACGTCATGATTCACCAGGTCTCCGGCGGAGCTCAGGGCACGGCGGCGGACGTGGAACGCACCATCGGTTTCATGTTCAACCTCAAGAAGCGTCTGAACAAAATCCTCTCTGACCACACCGGCAAATCCGTCGAGCAAGTCGAGCTGGATGCCGATCGCGACAACTACATGTCCGGGGAAGAATCAGTGGCCTACGGCCTCGTGGACAAAGTTCTCGAGAACCGCACCGAGCACCCCAACATCAGCAGCCCCGACGAGAAGTAAGACCAAAGAGAGCTTGGAGGTGGGTCCAAGCGAAAGGCTTTCCTTTTTTCACAAAAACCCGGGTTTCCGCACGGAGCCCGGGTTTTTCTTTGATTCAAAAAAACCTCTCGCCCCCCGAAGGAGTGAGAGGTCTCAGCTTTTCCCAGCTTTTCCCAGGCGGCCCTCCGCCGGGAAGGTCCATTCACCACCTCAACTCAAGAAACTGCCCTTGGTTGATCCCATCGGAAACCTTGGGTTGCACATTGTCCGGAACTTCGAAGCGGGGGATGGTGCTGCGCGCACCCACTTTGCTGGGGTCGGGAGCCAGGGGATCCGCGACCTCTTTCTTCTCATCGGAAGCCCCCGTTTCCTCCCGGTAAACCCGCGTGGGTCTGGGCTCCGGCGCAGTCACGACCGGAGGCTGGGTAACGGGTGGCAAAGTGACGACAGGTTTTCTTTCAAAAGGCGAACAGCTGGACATGACGCAGGCCAACAGGGGGATTACCGAAAACAAATGCTTCATAGGGACGGTCGTTAAAACGAGCCCCGGGTTAATAAATTTAACTCCCTTTGCCAGCAAAAAAGAAAAAAATAGCATTTGTGTCAATCCAGCGAATGAACACCCCTACCATCGCCCCTCCCCTTGTGTCAGCAGAGAAGCTTGGCACAGTCCATGCTTTGGCAAGGGAGACACAGTAAGTGCAAATTATGAAAAAGGTCGAAGCCATTATCAAACCCTTCAAATTGGAAGAAGTGAAAGAAGCTCTCGCAGAAGTGGGAGTGCAAGGAATGACAGTCACTGAAGTCAAAGGCTTCGGGCGTCAAAAAGGTCACACCGAAATCTACCGCGGAAGTGAATACACCGTGGACTTCCTTCCCAAGGTGAAAGTGGAGATTGTGGTGCAAGACGAGCAGGCATCCACTGTGGCTGAGGCCATTGTGAAGAGCGCCAACACCGGCAAAATCGGTGACGGCAAGGTCTTTCTTTCTCCCGTCGAAGAGGCCATTCGTATCCGCACCGGGGAAACCGGCGGCGAGGCCGTTTCGGTCAATTGAGAAGCCTCTCCCCTCTTTTTTGCAAGGAAACCAGTCGGATATCCGGCTGGTTTTTTTGTGCCCCCGTGGTGCCGGAAGGACGAACAGGTGGTCACTTTTTAACCACGCTGATGGTCACTTCCCGTGCAGCAAAACCTCTTTCTTTCTCCTAACGGGAATTCCCGGAAGACTTTCCTCCGGACTTGCGCTAGGATGCCACCATGGACACCCTGAAAACTTTTACCACTGGTTCCGGAAAAGAAGCGAAGTTCCATTCCCTGCCTGCCCTTCGGGAACAAGGCTTCCCCAATCTCGACCGCCTCCCCGTTTCCATCCGCATCGTCTTGGAGTCCGTGCTCCGCAATGTCGATGGGCGCAAAGTGACCGAAGAGGACGTGCGCAACCTCGCCAGCTACAACGCCCGCCAGCCCGGTGACTACGAGATCCCCTTCACCGTGGCGCGCATCGTTCTGCAAGATTTCACCGGCGTGCCCCTTCTCGTCGACGTCGCGGCCATGCGCGATGCCGCCGTCGCCCGGGGAGCCGACCCCTCCTCGGTGGAGCCCCTCGTTCCCGTCGATCTGGTCGTGGATCACTCCGTGCAAGTGGACTTTGCAGGCTCCCAGCTCGCCCTCGATCGCAATATGCAGATCGAGTTCATCCGCAACCGCGAGCGCTACGAGTTTCTCAAATGGGGCCAGCAAGCCTTCGAGACCTTTGCAGTCGTGCCTCCCGGCATTGGCATCGTCCACCAGGTCAATCTGGAATACTTGGCCAAAGGGGTTCTGGAGAAAGATGGGGTCTACTACCCCGACACTCTCGTTGGCACCGACTCCCACACCACCATGATCAACGGTCTCGGGGTGGTGGGCTGGGGCGTGGGCGGCATTGAGGCCGAAGCCGGCATGCTGGGCCAGCCGGTGACCTTCCTCGTCCCCGAAGTGGTGGGCGTCTATCTCCATGGCACACTGAGCGAGGGGGTGACCGCCACCGACCTCACCCTGCGGGTCACCGAACTGCTGCGCGCCCACGGCGTAGTAGGCAAATTCGTCGAATTCCATGGTCCCGGGGCCGAGGCTCTTTCCCTTCCCGACCGGGCCACCATCGCCAATATGGCTCCCGAATACGGGGCCACCATGGGCTTCTTCCCCGTCGATGCCGAGACCATCAACTACCTCCGGGGCACCGGGCGGAGCGAAGAACTCTGCCAGACAGTGGAGAACTACTTCCAGGCCCAAGACCTCTTCGGCATTCCGCAGAAAGGCCAGTGCGATTACACCGATCTCCTTGAGCTCGACCTCGCCAGCGTGGTTCCCGCCGTTTCCGGTCCCAAGCGCCCGCAGGACCGCATCGATGTGCCCCAGCTGCGCGAACGCTTCGACACCCTTTTCACCGCCTCTCCCAGCGAGGGCGGATTCGGTCTCTCTCCCGAGAAGCGCAACACCACCATCGAAGTGGAGATGCCCGAGCCCGCTGGCTATGCGGTCGGCTCCCTGCTCTCCCAGCCCGAGCCCGGCTCCCCCCAGGACCAGGCGGAAATGTCTACCAACCGTCCCGGCCCCTCGGTGGTAATGGCCGAAGATGCCTTCGAGCCCATCCACACCCAGCTTCGCCATGGCTCGGTCGTAATCGCCGCCATCACCTCCTGCACCAATACCTCCAACCCCAGCGTCATGCTGGCGGCCGGTCTGGTGGCCAAAAAAGCGAACGAAAAAGGCCTCTCCGTCGCCCCTTACGTGAAGACCTCCCTTGGGCCCGGCTCCCGTGTGGTCACCGACTACCTCGATGCTACCGACCTCAGCAAAGAACTCGATCAACTGGGCTTCCAGACCGTGGGCTACGGCTGCACCACCTGCATCGGCAACTCCGGCCCCCTCCACCCCGCCATTGAGAAGGCCATCAAAGAAGGCGATCTGGTGGTGGCCTCCGTGCTCTCCGGCAACCGCAACTTCGAGGCCCGCATCCATGGTAATATCAAATCCAACTTCCTGATGAGCCCCCCCCTAGTGGTCGCCTATGCCTTGGCCGGTCGCGTCGACCTCGACCTCACCAGCGAACCCATCGGCAACGACCAAGAGGGCAACCCCGTTTTTCTCAAAGACATCTGGCCTTCTCAGGAAGAAATCGCTGAGCAGCTGGCCTCCGCGCTCAAACCGGAGGTCTACGAAAAACTTTACGGCGACGTCGCCCATGCCAACCCCAAGTGGGGCGAAATCAACGGCACCACTGGCGACACCTACCAATGGGACGAGAGCTCCACCTACGTTCAGCTGCCCCCCTTCTTCGAGGGCGGCTTCGAGGCCGGAAAGGACATCACCGGAGCCCGCCCTCTCGGCATCTTTGGCGATTCCGTCACCACCGACCACATCTCCCCCGCCGGAGCGATTAAGGAGACCTCCCCTGCTGGCCGCTACCTCCTCGCCAATGGGGTGGAAAAGGCCTCCTTCAACAGCTTTGGCAGCCGTCGCGGCAACGACCGCGTGATGACCCGGGGCACCTTCGGCAATGTCCGCATTAAGAACCTCATGTGCCCCGGCATTGAAGGCGGATACACTCAATACTTCGGCGACCGGGAAGTCAGCCGACCCGACACTGAAATCGCGCCCCTCGCCAGCGCCAAGCCCACCTTCATCTACGATGCCTGCATGGCCTATCAGGAAGAGGGAGTTCCCCTCGTCGTCATCGGCGGCGAAGACTACGGCATGGGCAGTAGCCGGGATTGGGCCGCCAAGGGCACCCGCCTCCTGGGAGTGAAAGCGGTTGTCACCAAGAGCTTCGAACGCATCCACCGCTCCAACCTTATCGGCATGGGCGTGCTTCCACTGAATTTTGTCAACAAAGAGGACTACGCCAAAGTGGCTGATCTCCACGATGCGACCTTCGATGTAGTCGGCATTGCAGGCGAGTTGAAACCCATGCAAAGCGCCACCCTCATCGCCCACAAAGCCGATGGAGGCACGGTCGAGGTCCCCCTCAAGGTCCGGCTCGATACCCCTGCGGAGGTTGACTACTACACCAGTGGAGGCATCCTTCCCTACGTACTGGAACAAATTCTCGCCAAATAAGAACAAGCGTGAAAGCAGAGAAATTCCTGATGAATACTCCTCCCGCTGGCGCTCTTGTCAGACGCACCATCGGCTGGTGCTTAGCCATTCCCGCTTGCGCACTCAGCTTGAACAGTTGCAACAGCGAAAAGCTCCTTGATGTTCTGCTCGACGATCCTCCCCCTCGTCCCGGCCGGGAAAGTGCGCACGGCGAAGTTCTCTTGTTCAATCAAGACCAGCACGAACAGTGGAGTTCAAAGCGAGAATACAGTCAGGAACAAAAAGAGCAGTTGAAAGCCTATCGAGACTACCGCCAGCGAAGGAATGAAGGAGTGACACGAAGCGCTTTCCTACTGGCAAGGGAGTCCTCACCATTCTTCCTCCCTCTCTCTTAAAGGCATCCTCCGGGATGCCATTATTCTTCCCTCCTCTCTCCAAATAAATCATAGCTGAAAAACTTACAAAAGTTTATATAAGTTAATATTTATTCAATTATCTCAAATAAGCGATTTTCAAAAGGGAAGCTTTGCCTCCGACAAGAGAAGTCGTTAGAAAATGACATGACCTTTGGAGAACGCTCCCTCATCGTCCACGAACAACTGCGTGGAAAAATCGCCGTCACCTCGAAGCTCCCCGTAGCGACCACCGAGGACATGTCCATCGCCTACACTCCCGGGGTGGCCGCTCCCTGCGAAGCGATCGCCGCCGACCCCGCCAAAGCCTACGAGCTCACCATCAAGCGGAGCTCCGTGGCGGTCGTCACCGATGGCTCGGCAGTGCTGGGTCTGGGCAACATCGGCCCCCTCGCCGCCATGCCCGTGATGGAGGGCAAAGCGCTCCTCTTCAAGGAATATGGAAATATCGACGCATGGCCCATCTGCCTCGACACCCAGGACAGCGAGGAAATCATCGCCACCGTCCGCCGCATCGCCCCCGGCTTTGGCGGCGTCAACTTGGAAGACATCTCCGCCCCCCGCTGCTTTGAGATCGAGGATCGCCTGCAAGACCTCGGCATCCCCGTCTTTCACGACGACCAGCACGGCACCGCCATCGTCCTCCTCGCAGCCATGATCAATGCCTGCAAAGTGACCGGCAAAAAGATGACCGACCTCACTGTGGTTATCAATGGAGCGGGCGCAGCCGGCACCGCCATTGCCAAGCTCCTCCGCTGCGTGGGGCACGAGAACGCGGGCTGCATGACCGTGCGCGAAGTCATCATCTGCGATAGCAAGGGTGCCATCCATGCCGGACGCGAAGACCTCAACGAACAGAAGAAGGCCCTCCTTCAGTTCAGCAACAGCAGCCAACGAAGCGGCGAACTGAAGGAAGTGATCAAGGGGACCGACGTCTTTGTCGGGGTCAGCAAAGGCAACCTTCTCGATCGCCACGATATCGCAGCCATGAACCCCGACGCCATCATCCTCGCCATGGCCAACCCCACCCCGGAGATCTTACCCGAGGAAGCGAAAGCCGGCGGAGCCGCCATCGTCGGCACCGGCCGCAGCGACTTCCCCAACCAGGTCAACAACGTCCTCGCCTTTCCCGGCATCTTCCGGGGAGCTCTCGATGCCCGTGCGGCCCGCATCACTCCCGCGATGAAGCTGGCCGCAGCCCATGCCCTTGCCGATGCCGTGCAGGACCTGAGCGCGGACAAAATTCTCCCCTCCCCCCTCAACACCACCGTGCCTCCCCTCGTCGCCCGCGCGGTGGCCCAAGCTTGGAGCGAAGCCTGAAAATGCTAGACCAACACCTCAAAGACCCTCTTCCCCACCCACAATGAAACTCCTTCACGACACTCTACTGGTCTTTGCCGCTGCCACCCAGTTTTCCCTTGCAGGCTTCGATGTCTCAGAAGCTACTCTCGGAGATTTTGGGGATTTACCAGACTCCTACACTCTGATCACCGACAAGTTGAACGCGGGGGAGAATCGCATTTCCGGAACAATAGGAGGCCCGAATGAGCTGTATGATTGTTTCACTGTAAACAACGCGGACAACCTCATCATTCAATCCATCCGGATAGAAGTGACGTCTCCGACGCCCGCCACTCAAGACCCACTGGCTGGCTTCGGCTATCTGAGGCACGCGATTACGGATTCGTCTATCGGCATGTTAGATTTTTCATCTGCGGGAACGTATTACTGGAGAACAGCTCTCCTTGGCTACGATGGATTCACGGAGGGAGAAATTCCCCTTTGTGTGGTTAGCAGAGATTATTCCCAGGGGGACGAGTTTGGGGGGTATTACGTTTTTTCCTACACTGTCGTGATCGAAGCCTTCCCCCGAAATTCCATTCCTAACGCCTCACTCGAGATCAATCAGAATGAAGACGCAAGTTGGGAAGTTTCTCATTTCGGAAAGCTTCAATACTCTATGGACTTGAAAAACTGGTATTTTCACCCGTCTCCCAACTACGAGAGCCGCTTTATCGATGATGCCGTCCAAAATATCAAAAAGGAAATCCTGACCTTCAATACAGAAGAGGAAGAGAACTCGAAGCAGTTGTTTTTCCGAGCCATGCTCCCTTCTCTATCAGAGTGAACTGGCAAATCGCCCGGGCAGCGAAAACCGCCCCCAATCCTCCTCCCTTCTCCCGCTGCTTCTGCGAGGGAGCAAAAGGGGCGGGACGGCCGACCGCCGTGGAGAAACCGCTTTTCTCCAATGAGGCCTTGCATCCCGTCGAGGAGGGAAGGATTGTGCGGGCATGAAACACGTTCTCATCATCGGAGCGGGCGGAGTCGGTCATGTCGTCGCCCACAAATGTGCCATGGTTCCGGAGACCTTCGCCCAAATCACGCTGGCTTCCCGCACCCTTTCCAAATGCGAGGCCATCGCGGCCTCCGTGAAGGAGCGCACCGGACGGGACATCGCCACCCGCCAAATCGATGCCGATAACGTGACCGAGACCGCCGCTTTGCTGCGCGAACTCCAGCCCGACCTCCTCCTCAATGTCGCCCTGCCCTACCAAGACCTGCCCCTGATGGACGCTTGCCTGGAAGCGGGCGTCGACTACCTCGATACCGCCAACTACGAGCCGCCCAACGAGGCCAAGTTCGAGTATTCCCACCAATGGGCCTATCAGGATCGCTTCCTGGCAAAGGACCTCAGCGCCCTCCTCGGCTCCGGCTTCGATCCCGGGGTGACCGGCGTTTTCACCGCCTACGCGCTCAAACATCATTTCTCGGAGATTCACACCCTCGACATCATCGACGTCAATGGCGGGGACCACGGACACGCCTTTGCCACCAACTTCAATCCCGAGATCAACATCCGGGAGGTCACCGCCCCCTGCCGGCACTGGGAAAATGGCGAATTCGTGGAGACCGCCGCCATGTCCGAGCACCAGAGCTTCACTTGCCCGGAGGAGGTGGGCACCTACGAGATCTACCGCATGTATCACGAGGAGCTGGAGTCCCTCACCAAGCACATCCCCACCATCAAGCGCGCACAGTTCTGGATGTCCTTCTCGCCCAATTACCTGAAGCACCTCGAAGTGCTGCAAAACGTGGGCATGACCCGGATTGACCCGGTGGAATACAACGGACAGGAGATCATTCCGCTGCAATTTCTGAAGGCCGTCCTGCCCAATCCCGGTGATCTCGGCGAGCGCACCAAGGGCCGCACTTGCATCGGCAACATCATGACCGGTCTCGACAAGGAGGGCAAAGAAAGCGCCCTCTACATCTACAATATTTGCGACCACGAGGCCTGCTTCGAGGAAGTCGGTTCCCAGGCCATCTCCTACACCACCGGCGTTCCGGCCATGATTGGGGCCAAGCAAATGCTCTCCGGCAACTGGCGCAAGCCCGGAGTCTGGAACATGGAACAGCACGATCCGGACGCCTTCATGGCCGATCTCAACGAGCATGGTCTCCCTTGGAAAATGGTGGAGCTGAGCCTTGAGCAAGCCAAGGCCCTCGCCCCAGCCTGAAGGCCAGCCTTCTCCCCCGAAAAAGTTGCCCGGTCCACTTGACAACAGAAAAAGTTGTTTTTGCGCTTGCCTGCGAGACTGAGTCTCAATAGCAGTCACGCCACCATGAAGCAGACCACGAGCAAAACCTTGGCCACCCTATTGGCCACTGCCGCGACTCTCCCGGGGGTCACAATGGAAGAACTGGCCGCCCGGCTTGAGAAGCTGGAAAGCAAAGTCGATGCCTACGAGGCCAAGTATGGCCCCTTGGACGAGCCCGCCCGCCCGGCCGCATCAGCCGCGGCCCGGCCCGCTCCGGCTCCGGCGGCCCTTCCATCAGCCAAAAGTTCGCTAGGCGACAATGACATTGATGCCCTCTACAGCGGAGGAAGCTCCGACAACTACGGAGCCTCCAGCGCCTTGGCTTGGGCCGAGAAGACCACCATCGGAGGCTACGGCGAACTCCACCTCTCCCGCGACCTGGGGGGCAGCGAGGACAATGCCATTGATTTCCACCGCTGGGTTCTCTTCCTCAATCATTCCTTCTCCGACCGCATCAAGCTGTATTCCGAGTTCGAATTGGAGCACTCCTTGGCGGGTGATGGAGCCCCCGGCGAAGTGGAGTTGGAGCAGGCCTACATTGACTTCACCCTCGACCACGGTCTTAGCGCCAAAGCCGGTCTTTTCCTCATCCCGGTAGGGCTGCTGAATGAAACCCACGAGCCCAACACCTTCTTCGGGGTGGAGCGCAACCGGGTGGAGAGCAACATCATCCCCACCACTTGGTGGGAAGCAGGAGCCGGATTGTCCCAGACTTTGGAGAACGGATTCGGCTGGGACCTGGCCGTTCACTCTGGCTTGGATGTGCCCACCACCGGAAGCAGCGCCTACCGCATCCGCTCCGGTCGCCAGAAGGTGGCCGAAGCTCCCGCGCAAGAGCCTGCGGCTACCGCCCGCCTGCGCTACAACGGCCTTCCCGGCCTTTCCCTCTCAGGCTTTGCCCAGTATCAGCGCGATATCACCCAAACGACCTCCGCAGAGGACAACTCGGCGGTTCTCGTTGGGGGCACCGCCGTCTATCAGGCCGGCGGCTTCGGTTTGCGCGCCCTCATCGCCTCCTGGCACATCGATGGCACCGATTTTGAAGCGAATGACGCCGACCACCAGTGGGGCGGCTACATTGAGCCCTCCTACACCTGGAGCTTCGGCACCGACCAGCGGGTCGGCGTTTTCGGACGCTACAGCCATTACGAGTATGCCCGGGGCGCGGCGAACGCAGGCGGTGGCTCCTTCGACCAATTCGATATCGGAGTCAACTACTGGCCCATCGACAATGTGGTTCTAAAGGCTGACTACAACCACATTGTGGATGAAGACGAGGAGATCGAAAGCCTCCTCAATCTCGGCGTTGGCTACAGCTTCTAAGCTGCCCCACGCGCTTTTTTCCCATTGGCGGCGGTTCTTGCGGGTTGCAGGGACCGCCGTTTTCCCGTTCACTCTCCACGATCATGTTGCGCTCCCTTTCCCTCCCCCTACTCGCCCTCTTGATACTACTCGCGCCCTCTCTCTCTGCTGGCGAGCGGGTCTACCAGAAGCCTTCCGACTTCCTGCACTCGGTCTTCGGCCGCCAACTGCCGGCCACCCAGGCCCTCACCCTCACCAACACCCACCAGGCACGCATCAAGCGGCTCATCGGCCACCCCTATCGGGCCAGCAAGGTGCGCTACTGGCGCTCGGGAGGCAAAACCGCCTGGATTCTGGAAGAAATAGGCAAAACCGAACCCATCACCACCGGATTCGTCACCTCCGGCGGCACCATCACTCAAGTCCGCGTCCTCATCTACCGGGAAAGCCACGGTTATGAGGTTGCCGGAAACAACTTTTGCAAACAGTTCCAGGGAGCCAGCCTGCGTCAGGACGGACGCCTTAGCAAATCCATCCGCAATATCGCCGGAGCAACTCTCTCGGTGCGGGCCCTCGACGGGCTGGGACGAGTGGCCCTCTACCTCGATTCCATCCAGTGAGAAAAAGACGCCGCTATCACCGTTGGCTGGGGGGAGCGCTCGCCCTCCCCTTTTTCTGGCTGTGCCTCACCGGTCTCGTGCTCAATCACACCACCGAGCTGAAACTCGACCAACGGTTTTTGCGCTCCCCCCTGCTCACCGGATTCTATCTCGACATCCCCCCCCTCTCCTCCGGCCGCACTCTCGCGGTCGGCTCCCGCCACATCAGTCAATGGGGCGACACCCTCTTCCTGGACGAAGCGATCCTTCCGCTCGACGGCACCCTCGTCGGAGCGGTCCCGCTCGGGCCCCATTTGCTCCTGGCCACCCGGGAAAACCTCTATCTCCTCGATGCCAATGGCCAGCTCATTGACAGCCTGGGGGAAGCCTCTCTTCCCGAGACTCCCCTCCTCGCCTTGCAAAGCCACCCCCGCCCCCTCCTCCAGACCGCAACAGGACTTTACCAGTTCGACGCCGACCTCCTCGACTTTCCTCCCGCAAACGAAAAGAGCCCCCTTCCCCCGGCCCCCTGGCAGAAGTTCACCGCGCTCCCCGACTCCGACCTTCCCCATCGCCTGCAAGCCTCCCTCGCCGCCCAAACGCCAGTCTCCTACTATCGGGTGCTTCTGGACTTGCATAACTTTTCCTTTCTCGGCGGCGGGGGCAAATTCCTCCTCACCCTGTCCACCCTGGCCCTCCTCGCCCTGGCGGCCTCCGGATTAGGCCTCTTCCGGCCTCGCAAGAACCGCCCATCGCCATGACGCGTCGCCACGCCCTTCCTCTCCTCGCCACTTCTTTCCTTTTCCCCGCCTGCCGCACCAGGGAAGACGACCAGATTTGGCACGGCACCGCCTTCCACATCCCGGTTTCCCTCCAATACCCATCCGAGGAGAGACTCCCCCCGGGCTTACCCGACCTTCTCGCCGCCGCCGACCAGCTGCTCTCCCTCCATCGCTCAGATTCCGTTCTCAGCCGACTCAACGCCGAGGGCTCCCTCGCCCATCCACCCCAGGCCCTACTCGAGCTGCTGGCCAAGTGCCGCCTGCTGCATCAACAGTCCGGGGGAGTCTTCGACCCCACTATCCAGAGCTACTGGCGCTGGCTGGCCCAGCGTCATCGCGCGGGCACGCCCCCTTCTCCCACAGAGCGACAGAACCAGCTCCGCAAGGTGGACTTCTCCCGGGTCGAGTTCTCCGCCCGCCGCATCCGCCTCCACGGAACTCAATTGACCCTCAATGCCCTCGCCCAAGGTTATCTCACCGACCAAGTGACGGCCTTCTTGCAAGAGCGCCACCTCACCCGCGCCCTCGTCAACATGGGAGAATACCGGGCCTTCGGCAAAAAACGCTACTCCATCACCATCCCTCATCCCGACACCCGGGAGCGCCCGTTGGACGAAGTCACCCTCGCCAAGGAAGCTTTGGCCGTCTCCTCCGGGTCCGGCCACCGCCTAACGGCAACCGGGAGAGACAACCACCTCCTCGCCCCCGCGGAGGGAACCAGCCCACCCGCCCGGCGCACCATCGCCGTCTTTGCCCCCGACGCCCTCACCGCCGACGCCTGGGCCACTATTTTCACCCTTTCCCCAAACCTGCTCGACGCCCCCCCCCATGGCCTGCGAGCCCACCGCTGGGAAGGGGCTCCCACTCTTGAGGGAACGGTTTCAGGCTGACCGAACACTAAAACACCCAAGCCATGCCCCAAGCGACGACGAAGGGCATGGTGACAAGAGCCACCACGCTGGTGGCGATGATGACCTGCATGGCCACTTGGGGCTGCCCGCCGTAGATGCGGGTGATGAGAATGGGCGTGACCGCAGCCGGCATGCTGGCCTGCACCACCAGAACCTGCTTCAGCTCCGGAATCACGGGCAGATACTTAGCAAGAGCGAGAATCACCAAAGCCATCACCCCATTGCGGACGAAGACCGCTCCCAGGGCCACTTTCCAGTCGATTTTCTCTTTCCCAAAAAGATCGTGAATGGTGGCCCCGATAAGAATGAGCGCCATGGGAAAGGCACAGCCCCCCAGCCAGCTCATTGCCTGGCGGATGGTGACGCCCACCAGCGGTCCGCCCTCGCTCTCGAAAAACCGCCAGGCCCCCGAATAAGCCCCCGCCAAACCGAGCACAATGGCCACGATAGGCCCGTTGAGCAAAGCCCGGGGAGATTGCAGGAATTTCCCCGTAAGCAACATCACCCCGACCACCCAAATAGCGATTTCCACCCCGAGGCTGTGGACAAAGAGAATTCCTAGGACCCGATCATCGCTGGCTTCACTCACAAAGAGCGCCATGAGAACCGGGATGGCAGTGTAACCAAAATTCTGGATCCCTCCGGAAAGGGTGAAACTACGACTTCCCGAGCCACGCTTCATCCCCAGGACCCGGCTCACCAGCCAGGAGAAGGTGTAGCCGATCATGATGATCCCGAAACCCACCCCCACTCCCCAACCGACCACCGAAGGGACCCTCACCAATTCATTGGTAAGAACCTTGTCGAGGATAAGGCAGGGATAGAGAAAGTGGATAACGAGGCGCAACATCCCGCCGTCCACCTCAGGAGTCAGCATCTTGGCCCGGCGCAGCACCATGCCTGCTCCCACGAGGAAGTAGACTGGCAGAACCGCCTGTAGAACGGTGGTGAAAGAAAGCACGCCCCCTACCGACACTGTTTCCGCTTCCTGCGCAAGCCCCGTTCGCAACGGAATCAACCGTAATTGAGCACACCGGTGGAGTCGCCGAAGCGATTGGCGGGCACTCCCATCTCGTGCAGCATGCGCAAGTAGAGATTGGTAATGGGCGTATCATGCGGAAGGGTCAAATCCTGCCCCGGAGTGAGCGCTCCTCCACCTCCTCCGGCCATCACAATGGGCAGCTCGCGGTGGGAGTGGCGATCCCCGTCCGAAATGGCACTTCCATAGAGAATCATCGAGTTATCGAGAATCGAATTGCCATCGACATCCTTCTTGCTCTTCGCTTGCTGGAGAAAGTAAGCCAGCTGCTGGGTGTAAAAGAGGTCAATCTTGGCAATCTTGGCGAGCTTTTCTTCGTTCCGGCCATGATGCGAAAGGGCGTGGTGGCCCTCCGGCACGCCAATGTGGGAGAAATTACGGTTACTACCCTCGTGGGACATCAGGAAGGTCGCCACCCGCGTGGAATCGGTTTCGAAAGCCAAAAGCATCATATCGAACATGAGCCGGAGATGCTCTTCATAACTGCCCGGAATGCCCGCAGGAGCCTCCCGCCCGGCTTCCGGCAATTCCCAGCGTTCCGCCATCTCGATGCGACGTTCGATCTCGCGCACGCTGGTGAGATATTCATCAAGCTTCAGCTGATCACCCCGCCCCAATTGCTTTTGCAGCGACTTGGCATCCTCGTTGACAAAGTCCAGAATGGAACGCTCTCCAGCAAGTCGACGGGCCCGGCTCTCTGCACGCTCTTTGCCCGAACCCTTTCCAAACAAGCGCTCGAACAATTGCCGAGGATTGGATTCCGGGGTCATGGGCAGGGTCTCCGAACGCCAGGAAAGATTGAATTGATAAGCGCAGGAATAACCGGAGTCGCAAGAACCGGACTTGCGCACCCCGTCAGTAGATAGCTCAAGGGAACGGAAACGGGTCACCTGCCCCAAGCGTTCGGCAGCGTATTGATCCACCGATTGCCCGAGGGCGATATCGGCCCCGGCTGTTTTCTTGGGGCGCACTCCGGTCAGGAAGGCAGCATTTCCCCGGGCGTGATCTCCCCCGCCATCTCCACCGGAGGTTGCCTTTTCCACTTCCAGCCCGTTGATGAGAGAAAACTGATCCCGGTGCTCTTGCAAGGGAGCCAAGGTCTCCCCCGAATTCCACTTCGCGACATTCACCCCATTGGGAACGTAAAGATAAGCCATCCGGAGCGGGGCCCCCGTGGCCGTGGTAGCGAGACTCTTGGCTGCAGGGTGACTGGCCGCCAGCAGGCTACGAGTGGACTCGAAGGCCGGCAAACCCACTGCAGCTCCCAGTCCCATCAAAAAGCGACGTCGCGAGGTGTTCTCCATCATGCCCTATTTTACGCAGGGAAAGGGCCAATTCTACCGCTTTTTTCTACTACCAACGGGCATTCACCACTTGCAGACGCACATTCCGATTTCGTCTCCGCCCTTTTCGGCTAGATTTGCAGCGCATGAAAGCAACCAAGTTCATTCTCCTCTGTTCGTCCTTTTCCCTTCTTCTTGCCAGCTGCGTGGCCCCAACCGGTCAGGGAGGCCACACTCAAGGCGGGACTTATCAGGATCCTAACAACCCTTACGCCGTGCCCGGAGTGAGCACCGAGGGCGGATATGGTGCCGCCACCTCGACTTACGATGATGGCTCGCAAGCCCCCTACCAACCCATCCCCTCCCCGCCCGTCAACCCTCCCGCCACCAGCTCTCCCACTTACTCCCCGACCAGCCCGGCCGCGATTCCCAGCACCGGTGGTGGTAGCTCCCACACCGTCGTCAAGGGAGACACCTTGTGGGGTCTCAGCCGCCAATACAATGTAAGCGTTGACGAACTCCGCCAAGCAAATGCCCTCACTTCCGACACTATCATTTTGGGACAAACCCTAACCATTCCCCGCTAACACGGATTAGCTAGCGAGTTTCAAGAGGTGGGATTAATGAACAATCCCACCTTTTCTAAAAAAAGATGATAAATTCGTTATTCGTTCTTGCTCTGCCGGGATATTTGGGCCTTCACTCGGGCTCCCCTTTATCCCTCTATCATGCCCCAACCGCAAATCCCCTCCCAGCTTGAGCTGCAGACCCTCTCAATTCTCTGGTCGAATGGTCCCTCAACAGTTTCCCAAGTCAGCGAACTATTTCCCGATCAAAAGAAACGAGCCTACACCACTTACCTGTCTGTCCTCCAAAACTTGGAGAAAAAGAAGTTGGTCAAGTCCAAGCGCTCGGGCCGGGCAAATATCTATTCGGTCACGAAAGAACGAAGAACGGTCATTACCCCCATTCTCAAAGGCCTCATTCAAAATGTCTTTGCGGGTAGTTTGGGAGAGGCAATGGAAGCGCTCCTCGCCGCTGACCAACTGACCCCGGAAGAGAAAACTTCTCTCAATCGTGCTCTGCGAGCCCACCCGACCGCCGCACGCCAGCTTGCTCCACGCAAGGCAACCAAGAAAGCCACCAGGAAGAAGAGGGCAGCTACGAAAAAATCGTCCGCAACGACAACCCCTCCCAAAAAATCGCCGAAAAAGGCGAAGAAGAAAGTCGCAAAAAAGGCGCCTGTTAAGAAAGCGACCGCTCGCAAGTCGGCCAAGAAGACCACTCGCCGCCGCAAGACAGAAGAGGCCTGAGATGGGCCCTCTTCTTTCTCGTTAAAACGGAGCCACGCCCCCCCGGCGCAAGGAACCCGAGAGAAGAAAGAAACCGGAGGATGCTCTCCTTTCTTGGACCCGCAGCTGAAGACTGGTTCCTTCAAGAGGCTCGTTTCAGAAACGAGTGCCCCCCTCCCAGCCCCATCCGGAGTTCGCAAAAGGCCACACCGGAAGGATTTTCCAGGAATCCTCACTGTTCGGCGAATTTTTTTCACCCACCCTCTCGGAACTCGACTCCGCAAAAAGACACTCTCTACCAACAAGGTAAGAAAACCCAAGTGCCCTCCCGATTCGACGCCGAGCAATTTTTTTCGGTTTTTAGCAAAAAAGTCCTTGTCGTATCGAGTTCTCGAGTGCATAGTCGCCGCCCCGCGAGAGCGGGCCCAACCAACACTAACAAGTGACCCGTTCGTCTAATGGTTAGGACTCCAGATTTTCATTCTGGCAATAGGGGTTCGATCCCCCTACGGGTTGCCAATCTTTCCTTCGGGAAAGACAGGCACTGAAGGGACGCAAACGACCGCAGTTTTGACTGCGGTTTTTTTGTGCCCGTTTTTCCAGTTCAGGGCTCACTTCACATCCAAGCGCCCTTCTGGATCCTTCTCTGCGATTGTCGCGCTTAGTTCTCGCCACCTTTCGCCGTTTTCCTAAAGTTCCGCTAACATGAGCCCCCTGACTTATCTTGCTGCTGTTCTCACTCTCGGCATTCTCGCCCAATGGCTGGCTTGGCGCTTCCGCCTGCCGTCCATTCTCCTCCTCCTCGCCTTTGGTTTTGGTCTCTCCGCAACCACTGGCACCAGCATCGACGATTTCATGGAAGAACAGACCCTTCTCGCGATCACGGGTCTCTTCGTAGCCATCATCCTCTTTGAGGGCGGTCTAACCCTGAAATTCTCCGAGCTCCGGGAAGCTGGTAGTCCAGTGGTGCGCCTCTGCACTTGGGGAGTCCTCATTGCGGGCGTCTTAACCAGCTTCGCCGCCAATCTCGTTTTTGGTTGGGACTGGCGGGTAGCGGCCCTCCTCGGGGCCATCCTCGTAGTTACCGGTCCCACCGTAGTCGGGCCCCTTCTGCGTCTCATCAAGCCTACCCGCAAGGTCGCTTCCATCGTGAAGTGGGAAGGCATCGTCGTGGATCCCATCGGAGCCATCGCCGCCGTCCTGGTCTTTCAGGTCGCGATTTCCGCCGGGGTGCAAGACGCCATCAGCGATCTCTTGAAGGGCCTCTTTCTCACTCTCATCGTCGGCTTCGGCCTCGCCTTCTCCCTGGCCCGGGTGATTGAACTTCTTCTCAAGCATCACCTTATCCCCGACTTTTTGGAGTCCGTCTTTCTCCTTGCGGTGGTGGCCGCTTCCTTCGCTCTCTCCAATGCGGTGCAGGCGGAGTCCGGTCTCCTTACGGTCACCCTTCTGGGTATTGCCCTGGCCAATCAAAAAACGGTTTCCGTCAAACAAGTTCTCGAGTTCAAGGAGCACCTGCGCGTCCTCATCATCTCCCTACTCTTCA
Organism: Roseibacillus ishigakijimensis; assembly: GCF_016595415.1. Classification (GTDB taxonomy): domain Bacteria; phylum Verrucomicrobiota; class Verrucomicrobiia; order Verrucomicrobiales; family Akkermansiaceae; genus Roseibacillus; species Roseibacillus ishigakijimensis. The sequence continues at coordinate 6,654 of NZ_JAENIO010000049.1, read as the reverse complement.
TCCTCCTCTCCGGGCGCATTGAGCTCGCTTCTCTCAAATCCATTCTCGTGCCTGGCCTGATTTTCCTCGCCCTGCTCATTTTCATTGTTCGTCCGGCCTCAGTCCTCTTGGCCAATCTCGGGTCCCAGCAAACCACCTTCAATGAGAACCTCTTCCTCGCGGCCCTCGCCCCTCGCGGCATCGTGGCAGCGGCTGTCGCCTCCATTTTCGCGCTCGAGTTCTCCCATGCAGCCCACGATGGCATGATGGTGGAGGCCATTGCCCAACAGGCGGACCAGCTGGTTCCGGTCACCTTTATCGTCATCATTGGCACAGTGATGGTCTACGGCCTCTTGGCTGTTCCGCTGGCGCGTGGCCTCGGGGTGGCGGCCAAATCGACCAAAGGGGTTCTCTTTGCCGGAGCTGACCGATGGACCCGGATGCTGGCCAAGGCCCTCAACAGCGACGGTCATCCCGTCCTCCTGCTCGACACCAAGTTCGAAAAAATTTCTTCAGCCAAAATGGAAGGACTCCCTGCCGTGCGGGCCAATATCCTCTCCGAATTTGCAGAAGAAAACCTTGAGCTCACCGGCATCGGCCAACTCATCGCCGCCACCCCCAATGATGAGATCAACACCATGGCGGCACAGGAATTCGGGCACCTTTTTGGCAAAGCCAACTGCTGGCAGCTGACTCCTACCGACGCCGATGCCCACCACTCCAAAGCGGTCGATCATCGCCAGCGGGCCCGGCTCTGTTTCCATGGCGGCCCCAAGTTTCGCGAATTGGAAAACCTCGCCCTCAGTGGAGCCAGCATCAAGAAAACCCGGCTCACCGAGATTTTCACGCTGGCGGACTTTGTCCGGGAGCACGGAGAAAGCGCCCGGATTCTTTTCATGAACCACCCCGAAAAAGGCTTGGGTCCGGTGGAGCCGAAAACGGAAAACCTCCCCGCAGGAACCCAAATCTACGCCCTCGTGCCGGAAGAGGAATCCCCCAAGAACCAAAAAGCCAGTGAGGAAGAAAAAGCGCAGCCCATGGGTCTCTGAGGTTTCCCTCTCGCCTCTTTCCTGATTTTGCCCTAGCTTCAGACCACAATGTCCACCACCAATGCCGAGTCCACCTGGCTCCGCCGCGCGCAGGCCACTGCCCGGCGTTGCAACTGGGCTTGGTTTCTCGATCGGCTGGCCCTTCCCCTGGTCCTCCTTGGACTGCTGGCAACCGCATTCATCCTCGTCATTCGCCGGGAGGGAAGCTCTCTCCCCCTTCTACCCGTCCTTTGCGGGAGCGGAGGGGCCTTTGTCCTGGCCCTGCTGATCGCGTGGTGGCAGGCCCGACGACGATTCACCACACTTCCGCAGGCTCTCGTCCGCCTGGAGACGGCCATGGCCTTGGACAATGCCCTCACGGCGGCCCGGGCCGGGGTCACCCCTTGGCCCGCTCCGGGCGAGACTTCTTCCGATGGCACCCGCTGGAACTGGCCCCGCCTCCTCCTTCCACCGCTGGCGATCTTGCTTCTGCTCTCCGCCGCCTGCCTCTTGCCCATCTCCGCCAAGAGCCAGCATTCTCCCCCCCCGGAAGAGCCCGGCAACCGACAAGCCCTCCAAGCCAGCCTCGACGAACTGCGGGAAGAAAAGCTCGTCGACGAAGACTATCTCGATGACTTGGAGGAGAAAATCAACAAGCTGCGTGAGCAACCCGAGGAGAACTGGTTCGACCACGCCGCCTTGGAAGCCACCGACACCCTGAAGGAAACTCATGAAAAGAATCTGCGGGAATTGGAAAAATCTCTGCAAAAAGCGGAACGAAGCCTGCAGGCTCTGCAAAACAACGCCGCAGAGTTGACTCCCGGCAACCGGGAGCGACTTATGGGCGAGTTTGCGGAGGCCCTCGAAAAAATGAATAGGGGCGCCATGAAGCCCAATCAGGAACTTCGGGAGCAGTTGGGCAAAATCGATCCCAGCCAATTGGGCCAGCTCAGCCCGGAGCAACTCAATCAACTGCGCCAGAACATGCGCGAACACGCGCAGAAAATGCAGCAGTCCGCACCCGGACAGCCGGGCGGCGGGGAGGGCCCCGGTGGCGAATGGCTCGACGAACTGCTGCAGGAAGGAGGGACGGGGAATCAGCCCGGCCAAGCTGGCCAACAGCCCGGTAGCCAGCCCGGCCAAGGTGGAATCAATCGCGGCCCCGGCACCGCTCCCGGCGTTCTCGGCCAAAAAGGCGACCCCTTGGCAGGAGGCGGGTTGGAAGGCCTCCAGTCCCGCGACCTGTCCCAGACCCTCCCGGGCGATCTCTTGCAATTGGAAGACGGAGAACACCAGGTTGACAAAGTGGCGCCGGGAGTGCGCGGCGGCGGCCAAGTGGACAACCTCGGCCAGGGCGGCGACCTCATCTGGAAAATAGCCCCCAATCTCCATCCCGCCGAAAAGCAAGCTTTGCGCGAATTTTTCAAATAACGACCCCTGCGATCCCGTGGTGAGGCGCACACTCACCCGAAGAGGGGCTTGCCCAATCGCGCAAAAGAGCGTATCGCTGCCCCGCAAATGTCTCTACCCGCAATTACCCAAGTCACTGGCACTGCCGTTCCTGTCCTCGGAAATGATATCGACACCGACCGCATCATTCCCGCCCGCTTCATGAAATGCGTGACCTTCGACGACCTCGCGGAAGGCATGTTCTACGACGTCAAGGTGAATCCGGAGACAGGCGAGAAGACCAATCACCCCCTCAATGACGCGAAGTTTGACGGCGCGACCATCATTCTCTCTGGCGCCAACTTTGGATGCGGTTCCTCCCGCGAGCACGCTCCCCAGTCCATCTACCGCTCCGGCTTCCGCGCCATCATTGCGGAATCCTTCGCCGAGATTTTCTTTGGCAACTCCACCACCCTTGGCATGCCTTGCCTCTGCGCCAGCGCGGAAGATATTGCCGCTCTGGCCGCCTTTGTGACTGAGGCTCCCGAGACCCGCATCACCATCAATGTCGACACCCTCAAAGTTCACTACGCCGACATATCCTTCCCAGTGACCATGCCCGGCTCGGCTCGCAGCGCCCTCACCACGGCCAAATACGATCCCTTGGCAGAGCTCTTGGAAAACAGCGAAAACATCGAGAAGACCGCCGGCAACCTCGCCTACGTCTAAGCCCTCTGCCCGGCCATTCTCCCGCCTCTCACTGAAAAAGCAGCCCCTCACCCGGGCTGCTTTTTTCTTTTAATACCATATAAATAGTTATTTTGCGGTCTAGTGAGAATCCGTTCTACTTGAACGATACCCCGACCCTCTCAGCGTCGCAAACGAACTCGATTGTAACGAAAACACGATACAAGCCAGTGCCTCAATTACCAGCGATCGCGTCCGCCACAATCCGTCAGGCGATCCTGTCAAAGAGTCAGTTTCCCGCCTCTTCATTTCCAGGTGATGATGATGGCTTGCGAACTTGGCGTGGCTTCAATCAGTATGGTTCCATCTTCCACAACCGCTGACAGGTTCACGTCACCGCGCATTGCTCTCGCTGTGGTGGCATTCGCCGCTTCGATGACTAGGGTTAGCGGAACGTTGTAGAGTTGCGGGTCGAGGGCTGAAGTGAGCGTGCAAGTGAGTTTGCCGACCTCCCCCGACGCACTCAACTTCGCATTCTCCCGCTCTTTTTCATAGCGAGAGACATTGGCGAAAGTGTCCACCCAGATGTCCTGCTCATGGCTTTTGACATACTTCAGGTGCTCGTGAAGCACCTCCCGACTGCTCATCGCAGCATAGCCTTCCTCGATGCCATGAGTCATCAGAACGCCCCATTTTTCATCCCGCACCAACTTATCCGCCCAAGTATTAAGCGAAGCAGCGGTAGTCGATCCCTTGGTGCTCTGTTGGAAAGCGCGGTAGGCCACGTGATGCTTCAAGGCGATTTCTCTCACCTGCGGATTCGAGCTATTTCCGGGAAAGGCAATGGTCAGCGGCGGCTCGCCAATATGCGATGCAATGACCTCGCTCGCCTTGCCAATCTGCTCATCCACCTCTCTGGAGGACAGCTTTGTCAACGCCGGATGCGACCAGGTATGATTGGCAATTTCATGACCGTTCCCGGACATCTCTTTCAGTTCGGGCCAACTGATTCCGCCCCAAAATCGCCGAACATTCTCGACATCACAATGCCGGGCTCCTTCCTCTGGAGTCTTGGCAGTCTTTCCAGCGATGACAAAGAAGGTTCCCTTGAAACCAAACTCGTCGAGCATCGGCACGGCAAGAGTATATTGATCCCGAATATTGTCGTCGAAGGTGTAACTGATGGCGGCAGCTCTATTCCCGTCGAAGCGGGCAATACGGACCGAAGGCGTTTCCGCTCCTCCCACTAAGGCGCGGTCCACAAGGAGGATGCCAATCAATGCGATGAGGGAAAACCGAAACTTCATAGCCGGAAAAATCACCGGGACTGGATTGTTCTGATGGCAGGCTTGGGTGCAGGCTGAGTGAAATCAAAACCAAGGTGGGCCGGCTGGTTGTAGCCGATGTTTTGCACCACAACATTCATGCGATAGGTGGAGTCATGCATGAGGGTGTAATTCCTGCGGTCGGTGGGCAGCCAGGAAGAAAAGACCAGCAAAGCCTGGTTGTCACCGCGCCGGAAAACAATTTCCTCGCGCCAATCGCCAAGGATGTCCGCCACGAGGTTGGCATCCTTCTTGGAGCTATGAATCGTGCCCGCGCCGTATCGCCAGCCCTCAAGGATGCGACCAGACGGACCCAGACTAATGATAGTTCCATTTCGCAACTCGCGCTGGACATCGCCATCGAAGTAGACCGGTTGGCTATAGGAGTTGTAGTTTGTTTCAATCACATTCCCCTTGCAGTCAGTATTCGGTCTCGCAATGGAGGTGCATTCAGCCCCCGGAAAGCGCGCATCCACATCTGCCGCCCAAGCCCGTCCCACATCCGACGCGCTTCGGCTCTCCCACAGGATTTCCCCAGTTCCTGCCGCTCGCATCGAGATGCCATAAGTTTTGTTTTCATGCCCTTGGTAAAACTCGAGCCCGGGGTGCGACGGATCCAAATCTCCCAAAGCGTGGCTATCGCCGTGGCCCATGCCAGTCGAATAAAGTCCCGTGCCCTCATGATCGATGGCGCAAGCTCCGTAGATGAGTTCGTCAGAGCCATCACCGTCCACATCGCCAACGGCGAGGCTGTGATTCCCCTGTCCACGATACTTCCGGTATTCTGGATGCTCCGGATCCTCGGTATCGAAGGTCCACACCGGCTCGAGTCTTATTCCATCCCAGCGGTAAGACTGCATCGCAATGCGCGAGTAGATGCCACGAGCAAAAACCAGGAGCGGACGCGAACCATTCTGATAAAGGACCGCCGCCTTGATGGATGAAGCCCGATGACCGTAGTTATCATCCCAGGTCGCTTCCAGTTCCGACTCCGGACCGATGGGTGGCCAGTAAAGCGTGGAAGCGAGTTCCGCGCCGGTCTCCCCTTTGAAGACGGAAATATAAGCAGGATCTTCCACCAGTCTACCACTGATGCGCTTGAGCACCTCTCGATCGTTGTCCTCTCCCGCAGGCCCCTTGCTGAGGAAGCGGCCCGTGCCATCACGCGTTCGCGGACCCGTCTTACAAGCCACCTCCGCCTTCCCATCACCATCGAAATCATACACGAGAAAGGCCAACTTATTGCGGGTCACATTCGGCCCACAGTCGATGCGCCACAAACGCCTGCCATCCAGCTTAATGGCCTCGAGGTAGGGCTGTTGACCCTCCCACTCGAACACGAGTTCATACTCCCCGTCGCCATCGAGATCGCCCACGCTCATGTCTCCGGGCCTGTGCTCACTCGAAGGGGGCGAGAGCGGAATTTCCAAATAGGGAAGAGCGGTTATCCCCTTCTTCCGTGCATCCTTCCTCGGCTCCTTCATTGGCCAGACCTTCACCTCTTGCGAACGGCCTAGGATGTCGTTTTTTTGCACTGCCTCGACCGCATAGCGATCATTCACTTTGCCCTCTTGATCGAGAAAATTCGATGGCCCGCTCAGGGCGAGATCAGTAATTTTCTTACCATTCCGATAGAGATTAAAGCCCGTCTCATCGCCGTCTGTGCCCAGCACGCGCCAGGACAGGAAGATGCCAGCGGGAGACTCCATGGCGACCAGACCCCGGTCCAGCCACTCCATGACCCGAGGGAGCCGCTCCCCTTCCTTCACCTCGCCATGGGCCGGGACCAACCCGAAGAAAACGTTTGTGAGAACGAGATAGAGAAGAAAGGAAGTCCTGAAAGGAAACGGGCGGGTAAAAAGGCGCATGGTAAAGTCGAACAAAAAGTCGCGGAAGTATCCCGAGCAATCTAAAGGTAATTTCGGACTCCCCTGCTCCACAATACCTAAATAGTAGTAGACATGCCTGAGCCCTCTCACCCAGAAAGCAGACCAAGGAGAGCTCTAATCAACCCACTGGCAACAGATCACAACCATGACTCGAACTGATTCAATCGAGAAAAGACCATCATCTGCTACTGTGCGAGACCGATGACTTGGTAAGTGAGACCAAACTGATCATAAAGCGGCCTCCACGCTTTTCGGCTAGTGGCCATTCGCGTCAGGTTAAGGCTGTGAGGCCTGATTCTATGGGGGATTTGCGGGTTCGTTGGTCTCTTTTGAGGTGCCGCGGATCAGGACTGAAAT
>NZ_JAENIO010000048.1 GCF_016595415.1 Roseibacillus ishigakijimensis | reverse complement strand
GCCGCGCTGCTCGACTTGTCAAGGGAAAAAGGTGGTTTTTGCCAATCTAATTTGCTGGCTACGAATCGGTTAGGCTCTTAACCTGACGCGAATGATGAGGAGGTATTCTTGTTTCCGGGTGAACAGTTTAATTTTGAAATTGATTATCTTGGTTCGTTGAATATAACTCAGTGCAAGGCGACGGAACAGATGGGGTCAGCAACTGTCTTTCTGAAAAAAGATCAAGCGAGTGAGGATTGAGTTTGGTTTTGTTGTTGTAAGTGTCTTTTCATTTGTGAGTTAAGGTGGCAGAGGAGTTGGTGCATGACGGCGTGAGGGCGAGTTTCTTGGCTTTTCCGTTGGCGAGGAGTCGTTGGTAAAATTCTTTAAGGATGGGGTTAAATCTGGAGGCAATAAGGGCGGCCATTTAGAGGGCCTGACGAACTTCTTTTCGGCCTCCAGAGGTGGTTCTTTTTCCTCTGAAGTTTCCGCTATCGCGGTTGAAAGGGGTGATACCCGGGGGTGAGGAAGGCTGTGAATGGTGGATTTATCGAGTTGCGGGCGGTCAAGGAGGTCTTGAGCGAACGGGAGTCATCACGACGAAAAGTCCTTGGAGCAGCCGCTGCCAGATTTGAAGAATTGGGGAAGGGCTCAGGGGAGGATTTTGGAGGCGGAGGCGCGCTGGCAGCGCGCTCCCCTGCTTTCTGGGATGTTTGCCATTTCTCTTCTTTTATCTGAAATCCTGAGTCTCGATTCGTTGAGGGACTCGAACTTTTCATGGGTGTCGGTCTCAAAGGGTTTCGCTTCGACGTCAAAAAGGCCGCTTGGAGAGAGAAGTTTCCAAGCGGCCTTTGTTTGGGGAAGAATGGAGAAGCTTATTCGCCCTCCAGTTTCCTGCTGGCTTGATCCTGAACTCTGGGATCCGGATGCTTTGAGCAGCTGGAGGTTCTCATCGGCCTCATTGTTGGAGACGGAGGAAATACTTCCCGGCATTGTCGAATTCGGCCGCTGGAATGGTCACCGTTGCGGTGCCGGTGGCATCGGTGGTGGCCGCGAGGGGGGAGTCCAATTCGGCGAAGGGGGTCGCCAAATCGGGGCTTTTCAGCACGCGGTAGGCGGTCTCGGGAGAGCCGCTCAGGGTGAGGGTGACTTCACCACTGGCGGCCCGGGAGATGCTGGTGACGAGGGGGGGAAGGGCCGCGACGGCTCCTTCAATCTCGTTGGTCAAGCCATAGAAGTGGAAGGAGCCGTTGCCGGTTTGCGCTCCGAGGGCGATGCGGGCTTCGATGGAGACTTCCTCGCTTTCCGCCGTGTAGGGCCAGGTTAAGAAGTAGGCTTGATCGTTATTGAAGGTGCCCAAGAGGTAGCCGGAGGCATCCTCTGCCAGGCCGCGGTAGGGCACGAGTTCTTCGTCGCCATTGCGGAAGGTCAGATCGACCACGCGACGGGCGGTGACGGGATCGAAGGAGCGGATGTAGAGTCGCAGGAGGTAGTCTTCGCCCGGGGTCAAACCACTGAGGGTGTAGGTCTGGCTCCCGCCTGGGACGTCGCCGTTGCCCGACCAGGTGAAGCTGTTGTAGAGGGCGATGAGCCCGCTTCCGGTTACCCCGCCCATGTCGGCCAGCCATTGCCCGAGATTTTCGGCGGTAGAGAGTTGGTCGGCTCCGTTGGAGGTGGACCAGAGGAAGTTGGGCGGGGAGATGCCCACGGAGACTTCGTCCATGGTCACGCCATTGATGGTCACCCCGGTGCCTCCGCTGAGGGCGTGGGTGTAGACCTTGGTCAGGCTGATGAGGGAGGAGGCATCGTCGGTGACCGGGGTGACGGTGATGGCCGGCACGGCCGATTCGGGCATCACCTGATCGTCGAACATTGCCGCGCCGTCGCTGAGTTGGCTGAGCTCCCAACCATCGCGGGCACCATCACCATCCCAGTCGTCGAGGACGGGGTCGGTGCCGGTATCATTGGCATCGACGAAGAGTCCGGTATTGGTCTCGACCAGATCGCTGAGGCCATCGTAGTCGGTATCCGCGAGGGTGGGATTGGTGGCCGGGCGCAGGGAAGTCGGGTAAAGCTCCGCAAGGTCGCTGAGTTGGTCGCCGTCGGTGTCGGCCTTGGTGGGATCGAGATCGGGATAGGCCCCGAAGCCGACGAACTGGCCCTCGTTGAGCTGGTATTCCTCGGTGTCGGTCAAGGTGTCGCCATCGGCGTCGGCAAAATCCAGCCCACTCAGCACGGTCAGATCCTCGGCCCAGGAGAGTTCCCAGGAATCGGGCAAATCATCCAGATCGTCGTCTTTGGTGAGGCGCAGCCGGTAGGTGACTTCATCGACCTCGCCGCCGCCCGCGGTGCTGGTGGCCCGCACCCGGACGGAGTATTCCTGGCCGTCGGTGGAGGCCGGGCCGGTGAAGTCGCCGGCGGTTTGCAGTTGGTCTCCTGAAATTTGGAAAAGGGCGTTGTCGCTATCGCCTTCTCCGCTTACCAGCTCATAGTTTGCCCCCACTTCATTTCCTGCAAGCCAGGAAACGAGCGAGCCGACTACTGTGCCTTCCGGGTCGCCACTGACGAATTCCTGCCCGTCGAGCCGGGTCAGCAAGGGCACCTCGGTCACCGTTTCGATGGTCAGATTGTCGAGAAAGTTGTCGGGACGATTGGCGTGAAACTCGAAGTGGACGGCATTGCCATTGTCCTCCCAGGTGAAGGCGTCTGCCAAGACCCTTGTGCCGTCGACGGAAGCGCTTATGGAAACGGGCGAGCCATCATCAAAGGACTCGAAGTAGTAGCTGATCTCGACCTCATAGGTGGTCGCTTCACCAGCTACGGGGGCGTAATTTTGCCCGGAAAAGCCGAGGGCGACTCCATTGTCCCAGGATTCATTGCTTTCTCCGCTGGCGGTGAAGCCTTGTCGGATGAGGAAGGCGTAGTCGATGCCTGCTGCGTTCACCCCGGTGTCGCTATTGTTTGTGCCGGCCTTGAGAGCGAGCCACTCGGAGGTGTTGCCGCTGTGGGTCCATTCGTAGCGGAAGGTGAGACCGCCGGCGGCGAGGATGGTCGGGCCCGTGGTCTCCCCGCCCCAGTTGAAGCGGGCTGTCTCTCCGCCAAAGCGAGCGCCCCCGGTGCCGATGAAGTCCAGGCGGTTGCCGGTGATGTTCTGATGGGCGGCAAAGGACTCCAGGGCGGTTTCCCCGGCGGCGAGACCTCCGAGACGGCCCTCGGCGGGAGGATTGAAGGAATTGAGCTGCCCGTCGGCATCGGTATTGAAGGTGTCGGAAAAGAGGAGGGTCTGTGCGGGGAGGGTTACGGCGGTGGCCCCGGCGACGAGAGAAGTTATCAGAGTTGCTTTCATGGTTTTTCAATGGATGGGAACCCTCCTTCCTTCCTTTTCCTCCCGATGACATGACTGTGGGAAATAAGGAGGGAACGAGAGCTCCTCTTTCCCATCTCTTGCGGGAGCTTTTCCTGACAAAAAAACTGCCCTGATCGCTATCGCCTTATCCTGATGCCGAGGGCCTCAGGGGGCGTCTTTCCAGCCCAAGGCCTCAATGCGGGCGAGCTCGGCGGTGATGTCTTCCCCTTCATAGAAAGAAAACCAGCCGTTCAGGACGACGGTTTCGCCCGGTTGGCAGACTGGGATGAGGGGGTCGGCGTGCAGGCAGGGTGCGCTGGCGATCCCCCAGAGGCGGTTGGCGGACTCCCAGCCTGTGATCACCCAGCGGTCTTTCGCCTCGTTGTGGCAGGCGGCGTAGCTGCCTTGGAAAACTTTGTTGTCGAGGGTTTGGTTGGAAAAGCTGGTCATGCCACCGAGGAGGACGCAGTTCTGCGCCTTCAGATTCCGGATGGGCATGGCGGTGTCGTTGGTGATGGTGAGGCGCAGGCGCACCGAGTCGGCCAGGGGGGTGACCTCCACTCCGAAGGAGACCCCGTTGGGCAACTCGCGCCGGTAGCGGTAGGCTCCGGTGGGGAGTCGCTCCCATTCGAGGGAGGGCAATTGGACGCCCTGCAGGCTCCAGATGGTGGGCAGGTCGGAATGGGAGAGGTAATAGTAGTAATTGTCGGAGGAGAGGGCCTCGGGGAGGTCCAGCACGACATAGTCTTCACGCGACCAGGGGGTGAAGACGCTCACTTTGGAGTCGCGCTGGGGATTGACCGCTTTTTCGCGGTTGCCGATGCGGGGATGGCGGCCGCCGGGATAGGGGAGGACGAGGAGCTGGTCGCGCCTATGGTCGAGCTCTTCTCCGGTGATTTCGTATTGGCGCAGGGCGGACTCGAGTTCAGTGGTTTCCAGTCCGGTGGCTGCCCGCATTTCCGCGAGGTTGAAGCCGTGGCGGGACATGTTCTGGAGCCAGTAGCGGAGGTCGGCCGGGGACTTGGGCTTGCGGTGCCAGAGCACGGAGGAAGGGCGGCCTGCTTCCTGGGGGGATGGGGCTCCAGGGGGCGGGCTTTCCTTTTGCCGCAGGATGGCGAAGGAGAGCACGAGAGCGGCCAAAAGAATGGCGATGCCGATGGAAAGGTAGCCCCAGAGCGGGTTGCGGGTGTTGCTGGCCGGGCTCGTCCCTTCCAGGAGGAGGGCTTCGCCTCCGCCGCCGAATTGGGTGGTTTGGCTTTGCCCGATGACGACCCGCCGGTTGCTCCCCTGGCCTTCGATGAGGAGGCGCCGGTTCTGGACGAGTTCCACGCGCGAGGGCCCCAGAATTTGGGCCAGCTTCGAGTTGAACAGGATGCGTTGCGCGCAGTAGTCGGCGGCCGCGGGCTCATTGCGCAGGCGTTCTTCCAAACGGGCATAGCGCTCTTGGTCGAGCTGGCCGTCGATCATGCCATCGACGAGGCTGGCCAGCTCGGCATCGGGCCAGTCTTGCGGACTTGCCATCTCACTCATTGGAGTTCTCCTTTCACTTTGCGCTGCACACAATCACGCAAAATCGTGCGGAGTCGTTCCAATTGTTTGTAGAGGGTGGGGAGCTTGCGCGAGAGGTCGATGGCGACTTGTTCCAGGCTTTCCTTGTCGCCGTCGCCATAGCGGGCTTCCAGGATTCTCCGTTGGTCGGGGGCCAGGTCCTGCACGCAATGCTGGAGGGCCCGGATGGTCTCCCGGTGCTCGTCGCCGGATTCCTCCTCGGCCAGGGCCCGCACCCGGTTGGCTAAAAGCTCCGAGACCTCGGGGTCGAGAAAGACGAGGGAGCGGCCTCCGCTCTTGCGAAGGTAGTTCATGGCCTTGTAGCGGGCGCAGGTGAAGGAGTAGCGGCGGAAGTCTTCCAGTTCCCAGGCGGGGTCGAATTTTTCCCAAGAGACAATGAAGGCTTCCTGCATGCAGTCATCGATTTCGGTCTGGTCGCGCAGGAGGGTGCAGAGGAAGGCGCGCAGGGCCGGGGTGGTATCGGTGACGAAGTGGGAAAACCGGTTGGCGTGTTCGCGAAGGTCGCCAGAATTGGGGTCAGTCAGATCGGCGGAACTCTCCTGCTCCACCCAGGGGTGGGTGGCGGGCGGAGTGAAGGAACGGCCTGATGCTGACGACGACATGGGAAGGGAGAATAGATAAGCTGCCGGGGAGGGAATGGCAACGAGGGTCGGCTCTTTTTCCCTGGTTCCGTCTAGCAGAGCCTTTTCTCTCAGAATGGCTGTCTTTTGTCAAAAAATTGCCGGAGAAGGGAGCTTTCGGAGTGGTGGTTGGCGGGTCGGAAAAAAGATTTCCTTTTCCGTCAGGTTTTCCCGGCGGTGCACATTGTAATGACGGGAGGCCCCTCTTGAGGGGTCGATTTTGTGTCCAACCCATCTAAAAACCCATGATCCGCCCGAATTTGCCAATTTCTATCCGCGAGTCCCGCGGCTTTTCCCTCGTCGTCACCGTCACGCTTATGATTCTTTTGTCACTGATTGCGGTGGGGCTCTTGTCATTGAGTTCGACGGTGGTGCGTTCGTCGCAAGCGGGGACCCACCAAGAGGTCGCCCGGGCCAATGCGCGTCTGGCCCTGCAACTGGCGATTGGTGCCCTGCAGAAGCATGCGGGGTCCGATACCCGGGTGACTGCGTCGGCCAATCTGCTGGAGAGCGACTTTCCGCCCGTGCTGGGGGTTTGGAAAAGCTGGGAAGGGAGCGACCATGTGACCAGCGGGGCTCTCGCTGGCCGGCCCATCGCCCCTGCATACGAGAGCAAGGGCCAGTTGGCGGATTCGGGTGACGGGCGCTTTCTCCGTTGGCTGGTTTCCTCTGCCCGTGATTCGTCCCGCCCGGATGAGGTGCGCCAGTTTGCCTCTAGCTCGCCGCGGGAGGGGGCGGTGCCGCTGCTCGGCACGGGCACCCTGGGAGAGCACAGTGGGAAGGAAGTCTATCTGGAGCCCACCAGCCTTAACGAGAACTCGGGGGCTTTGGCCTGGTGGGTTTCGGGAGAAAACCAGAAGGCGCGGCTGCCGGAGCCCTACGAGCCGGAGGAGGGCGGGGCCGCGCAATGGTCTGTGCTGGCCCGTTCCCATGCGGAGGCAGATCCGGGGGTTTTTGAGCTCGATGATTTGCTTGAGGATGCTTCCCCGGTGCGCAAGACCGTTTCCCTGCCTTCGCTCGACCTTCTCCGGGAGGGTTCGCAATCTCCGGCGGGACGTCATTTCCACGATTTGTCGGTTTCCTCACGGGGCTTGCTGACCAATGTTGCGACCGGGGGATGGCGCAAGGATTTGTCACTCTTCACCGAACGATGGGACAACTTGCCCCGGAACAATGTTCCGGTTTTTCAGGTCACCCCGGAGCGGGCTTTGACCATGGAGCGCCCGCAGAGCCGGGCGGTGCAGGCCTCCCGCTCCCTCTTGTATCCCTGGTCCGGCTACCGGGGGGGCTTGGGATCGGCACCCATCTATCAACATGGTGCGGTGGCCAGTTGGCACCATCTCAAGGATTGGATGACCTTTTACCAGAACGTCTCCACCGATGCCTCGGGGGTTCCGATGGTGGTCAATCGATCCTACGATATCGCCAATACGCAGACCGCCTTTCAGTTTCTCCACCAGGTGAGAGTGGCCCCCGTCATTGCCCGGATGCACTGGGTGTTTTCCCACTATTCCAAGCCGGCCGCAGAGGAGACGAGCACGGGGACGCACGAACTGCACTTGCTGGTCAATCCCGTCATCACGATGTGGAATCCCTACAACGTCACCCTGCGGGCCTCCACTCTGCAATTCCGCTTGGAGCGCAATTTGCCGGCTGCCTTCAGTTACCAGATCGGTCGCGCGGACCGGCGCTACCGCAGTCTCCTGGCGGGTAGTGAGAGCAAGGGCTTTTCCGGGATGTCCACCCACAGTCGCATGGTTTGCACCATTCGCCGCCCATTCTTGCTTGGTCCCGGGGAGAGTGTGGTCTTCAGCGCGGCTTCCAGCCAGCCGGTCTTGACGGCCCGCACTTCCGAGCTGGAGCTGGCCCCTGGCTACCAGCCCTCCGGCGGCCTTCTTTTTCCGGTCAAGGAGGTGGGGGGAAATGTCGCCACCGTGCGGGCTAGCGACCCGATTCGGGTCAATACCCGCTTCGATACTCCTTACAACGACATCAGCGAGGGAGTGGGCATCTATCTCGATATGGGGCCTGCTAATTCGAACGAGCGCTACCTGGCCTACCGCATGGTCTACTCGCGGGAAATGGCGCGGGAGGTCTATCCCGACAAGACTGCGGATGAGTTCACCCAGCCCACGGTGGGCGAGGTCGATGGCAATCCCGTGCCCTTTCTCTCCACGGTATTCGGCACTCGCTTGGCCTCCGAGTCCCATCTCCCAGCGCGGGGTTTCTTGCAATCGAGCCCCTTGGTCAATTACACGGCCATGGGTTCGAAGTCCGTGGTGGAGACTGATATTGCCTTTGAATACCCCGGAGTCCTGCATCCAGTGAACTCGCCTTTCGACTACAGCTTCATCGTGCATGCGCCGGGGGATAGCCGGTTACCCAACAGCAGTGCGGAGGCGAACGAGGGGTATATCGTGAGTGGTTTCGACAAGAGCACGGGGCTGAGCCGGGTGATCGCCGCCGAGCTGCCCTTGCGGCCGCTCTGCTCCCTGGCCGAGCTGCAAAACTGGGATCTGCGCTACGAAAATCCCATTCCGCCTTATCAGTTCAATCTCATCGGCAATAGCAATGCCACGCCCTTGCTCCCGCCCAATGATGTGGTGAACCGACGGGCGCCCAGTGGGGGGCAGAATTTGCAGCACGATGATGCCTACTGTGCAAATCATCTCCTTTTTGATGATTGGTTTCTCTCTTCCATCGCGACCCGGCCCGCTGACTTCGGGCGGGGGGGCGAGTCGGCCCAAGAGGTGGTGGAGAAGTTTCTCGCTGGCGAGCAGCCCCTCGACAATCGGGCCTACCGGGCGGTGCGTTCTGGCGGTGATCGGGATGAGGAAGGCCTGGGGCAAGTGATCACGAGCGATGAGGGCTGGCAAAAAGTGGCCGCTCATCTGGAGGTGGAAGGCATGTTCAACGTCAATTCTGTTTCGGTGGTGGCTTGGCGCGCTCTCCTCGGGCATGCCCGGGGCCATCGGGTGCCCTACCTGGCACCCTCGGCCAACGGGTCGGCGGTGACGCTATCCGGGGAGACCGATTTTGCTTTTTCGCGCTTCCCGGTGGCGGGCGATACCGAGGCGGGCACGCCCGGTTACTCGGGGGCATTTCCCGAGAGTTCGGAGTTCACTGGCTATCGTCGCTTTGAGGAAGGGATGCTGGATGGGTTGGCAGAGGAGATTGTCGAGCAGGTCCGTCTGCGCGGGCCCTTCTTGAGTTTGTCCGAGTTCGTTAATCGTCAGCTGAGTTCCGGGGACCTGGCATTGGCGGGTGCGGTGCAAACGGCCCTCGATGAGCTGGGAGAGGGGGGCGGCGGGCTCTACGGCACTTTGGCGGCTCTCTCGCGTGATGCCGGGTCGGCCCAGCTGCCGGAAGCCCAGCGGGCGGCCTACGCCTTTCCCGAGGCGGCGGAAGGAGAGAGTGCCTTTGGCCTCCCGGGCTGGACGCGCCAGGCCGATGTCCTGCGGGCGATCGCGCCCATTCTCTCGGTGCGGGACGATACCTTCACCATCCGGGCCTATGGCGACTCCCGGGACCGCAATGGCCGCATTGTGGCCACCGCGACCTGCGAAGGGCTCGTGCGCCGACAGCGCGAGTTCCTCGATGCCAGCGAGGACTTTGCCCGCACCGGGGCTCCCGAGGTGGAGGCCAACCGCCAGTTCGGGCGCCGCTTTTCTCTCGTTGCTTTTCGCTGGTTGAAAGACAGCGAAGTGTGACCATTCTCTCAAATGACAACTATGAAAACCCGACTCCTTCTTGGCACTTTGTTGGCAAATCTTCTCTTCCTTCCGGGCCTTCTCGCCCAGGAAGGAGAGCCGATCACGTGCCGCATCCTCTACCTGAACGCTCCCGCCGGAGCTCCCAAGACGGCCTATCTGCACGATGGGCAAGGGGGGCAGGAAGTCGCCCTGCCCGGGATGAACTTTTCTCCGGTCTACGAGGTGCCCGGCACCACCACCGAGCTGGTCTTTCTGCCCGGCGCACCGGCGGAGGGGGAGGAAATCCCTGCGCGTGCTCCCCGGGTGACCCTGCCTGCGGGCCGCGACTTCTATCTCCTATTGACCACTGATGCGGAGAACTCCGTTCTGCCCCTTGCGGTTCATCCCGCCGCGGCCGATTTCGACCAGTTTGCCGCTGGAGGGATGCTGTGGTTCAATTTGACCGGGGTGGCGGTGGCGGGCGAGGTCGGTGGCGAGAAGCTGACTCTCAAGCCCCAGAGCCGCTTCTTGCTCGCCTCTCCGCGCGAGGGCAAGGGAAGCTATCCGGTCAATCTCGCTTATCGGGAGAAGGCCGATGCTCCCATCTATCCCATCTGCGAGACTTCCTGGACCCATGATCCCCGCATGAGGAAGGTTGCCTTCATCTTCCAGGAAAAAGGGCGGCGCGCTCCCCGAGTGCTTGCTTTCAATGATTTTCGTCCGGAGTGAGTTCCCTTGCGGGATGGGGGCTTGTGGCCGGTGCCGGGCAGTGCCAAGCTGCCTCCATGCCTGAGAACGAGTCCCCGTATTCCCGCCTCGCCATCGTCACCGGAGCGACCTCCGGTATCGGAGAAGCCACCGTCCGGCGCTTCGTGCGCGAGGGCTATGCCGTGATTGGTGGAGGCCGCCGACAGGACAAGCTGACCGCCCTTGAGGATGAACTGGGCCCCTCCTTCCGGGGGGTGGCGGGTGATGCCAGCGAGGAGTCTGTCGTGGAGCGCTATTTCTCCACCGCCCGGGAGCAGTTCGGCGCGGAGGCCGATTTGATTGTCGCCAACGCCGGGCGCGGCCTGGGCGGGTCGGTCAAGGAGGGCGACCTTGGCCAATATGAAGAGGTGCTGAAGGTCAATGTGGTGGGGGCGACCCTGCTGATGCAAAAGGCGGCCCGGGTGCTGACCGCCCGGCAGGAGCGCGACTATCCGCAAAGGGCGGCCGACATCGTCGTCATTGGCTCCGTTGTCGGGCGCATGGTTTCGCCCTTCAGCGCGATTTACGGGTCGACCAAGTTTGCCATTCACGCCATGGCGGAGGCTCTCCGGCGCGAGATCGGTCCGCAGGGAGTGCGGGTCACCTGTGTCGCTCCCGGCATCGTGGTCAGTGGTTTTCAGGAAGGCGCGGGTTACAGCGATGAGCTGGTGCAGAATTTTCACGATAAATTCGGCCCCCTGCTGGGAGGGGACGATGTTGCCGAGACCATCGCCCATCTCGTGGCTCTTCCTCCCCATGTCCATCTCAGCGATGTCGTCATCCGGCCCACCCGGCAGGACTACCCCTGATGGCGGGGGGCGGGCACTTTCTGCTTTCCAAGTGGGGGCAGGCGGTTTTTTGTGCCAGCCCACGCCGTGACTGAACCCCGCTATCGCCCGCCCTTTACCCACGAGTTTGTGCCCGAGGATTACTTCTCTCGCCTGGCCCCGGAGGATTTGTTTGCTGATGGCAAGCCCCTCGAGGTGGACTTGGGCTCGGGGGATGGTTCCTACACCCTGGCTCTTGCCGAGCATCACCGCGACCGCAACTTCCTGGCTGTGGAGCGCTTGTTGGGCCGGGTGAAGAAAACTTGCCGGGGAGCGGAGACCCGGGGGCTCAGTAATCTCAAGGTGCTGCGCCTCGAGTCGGCCTACACGGCCGAGTGGCTTCTGCCCCGTCGATCGGTCTCGCGCCTGCATCTCATTTGCCCGGATCCCTGGCCCAAGGCCAAGCACCACCGGCGACGGATGATCCAGCAGGACTTTCTGGAGACCGTTCATCAGCTCTTGCTTCCGGGCGGCATTTTCCTCTTCAAGACCGACCATGAGGACTACTTCGAGTGGGCGGAAGAAGAGTTGGCCCGCTATCCCAAGTTGACGGTGACGCCCTTTCCCGCCGGGCAGTTTGATCCCAAGTCCGACTTCCAGTTGCAGTGGGAGGCCGAGGGCAAGTCCCTGCAGGTTCTCCACTGTGTCAACGAGGGAGAGTGAACTCCTCGCCGGAGAGATAGCCGCGGGCGGTCAAGGTGTTTGCACTGGGCAAGAGGAAAATGGCCCCGTGCTCCTGCTTGCCAAAGAGAGTGATTCCGCTCTGTTGCAACCACTTTTGCCGGGAGGGTGAGAGAGGAGGCGCGGGCCGGGGAGTGATGATGAGGCGAGGGCCCAGGTGGGCGAGGAAGGCGTCGTGTCCGGTGAAGAGAGCGCTCTGCGCCCCGCAAATCCAGACGTCGGCGGAGAGGTCGAGCCCGGCCGCGAGCAGGCGGGACTCCGTCTCATAGCCGGCCTCGTGGGTAAAGAGGAGCCGCCAGCCTTGCCAGTGAAGGCGGAGAATGAGGCTGCGATCGTCGGCCCGCCCCGGTGACCCCGTGCCTGTGGCCAGGACTTCGCAGGAAACATCTTTCGCGAGGGGCAGCCATTGCTTGGCTCGGGCCGGGAGAAGGCGGGTGCCTTGGTTCCGTGCGGCCTGCTGGAGATTGGCGAGCTCGTAGCTGGGGGGCTCGGGAGGATGGAGAATCTGGCGGATGGGCCAGATGGCGAGGCTGGCCGTCAGTCCACCCAGGTGGTTGGCATCGTTGTGACTGGCTATCAGGGAATCGCAGGAAAGGGAGCTGGCTTCCAGCGCTGGTTGCACAATCCATTGGAAATCCGCCGCGCGGCCGCCATCGATCAGGATGCCGCCGCCAATGGCCAGGTGGCTGGCCGTCCCTTCGTAGGGAAGGTCAAAAAGGCAGAGTCCGTTCTGCCAGGGGGCAGGGCTGGTCACCCGGGTCCAGGCTCCCGGCAGGCGGCTGAAGCCGGTGGCGGAGGAGCGGGCCCAGTCTGCCAAGTGGCCATTGAGAGCATTGATGGGCAGAGCGGCCGACGGGTGGAGGAGTCCTACGGCCAGGCTAAGGAAGGCTCCGGCCAGGATGGCAAAGGCAAAGAGGACCATGAAGGCCGAGGCCAGCGCTGCTACAGGAGTGAACCAGCCGAAGTAGAGCGCGCTCAAGGGGGCGGAACCACCCCAGGCGGTGAGGGAGACGGTGAACATCTTGGCAGCTTGGCTGCGGGCCTGGGAGCTGATTTTTTGCCACGGGCTCCAGAGGGGGCGGGGGAGGTAGGGATCGTGCCCGAGGTGGGGCTCCACCCGCTGCCACAGGAAAGGCTCGAGCAAGAGAATGACCAGCACCACTAGGAAGCTGAATTGAAAGCCTGGCTGCCACAGTTGGAAGCTGTCGCAGGCTAGCACCACGAGGGCGGCGGCGCAGAGATTGTTGAAGGCGGCCGGACGGCGGAGGAGGAGGAATCGGCCCAGGAGCAGGGCGCCCATGAGCGCGGCGCGGAGGGCGGGGGGACGCAGGCCGGTGATGAAGGCGTAGCCGAACATGGCTGCCAGCACGGTGAGAAGCAGGGCGCGGGGAGGCAGCCGGAGGAAGCGGCCCACACCATAGACGAGGAGGGCGACGAGACCGACATGGAGACCACTGACGGCGAAAATGTGCATGGTTCCCGTCTTGCGAAAGTCTTGGAAGGCCTCACTGGAGGCAGTCTTTTCCCCCAGAATGACGGCTCGAACGACCTCTGCCGCCGTCGGGGAGCTGATGCCGGTGGTGACGCGCGTGGCCAAGTGGGCGCGCCAGGCCTCCGCCCAACCGCGGAGGCGGGGAAGGCCCCGCGACCAGCCCTGTGGGGTGGCTCCGGTGACAAAAAGCGAGCCTGCCAGGCCCTTTTTCCAGAGGGTTTGCTCCGGATCCCAGCCGGTCGGGTTGCGCTTTTCCCTCGCTTGGAAGGGTTGGCCGGAGAGAGTGAGGCGTTGGCCGGTGCGGAGATCCTCCGGGAGGCCGTGCAGGCGCACCAGGCCACCTTGGTCGGTGCGGAAGAGGCGCGGCAGCAGTCCCGTGCGATTGCTCTCCACCAAGGTGCCGGTGAGGGTCACGTGGCCCTGCGAAGCTAGCACGGCGGCGAGGTCCGCCCGGGCCCTTACCCGGCTTTGGTGCAGGAGGGCTGAGGTCAGGAGGGTCAGGGCCGCCATCACCCAGACGGGTTGGCGGCGGTAGAGACCTTGGTAAAGAGAGCCCACGATGGCTCCCACGAGGAGAGGCCAGAGAGCGAGCTCCGCCGCGAGGATGCCGCCCAAGGCACCGAGCGCGGGGAGCAGGAGGGGCCAGCGCCCCAGGGGGAAACTAGGCCGATTCGCCGAGCTCGTGCAGCTTGTGCATGGCGTTGGCCGAGTGCCGGGTCTGGGGGAACTTCTCAATGACTTCACGGAGCTGGGCCACGGCTTTTTCGTGCTGGTTCAGGTCGTGTTCGTAGATTTCGATTTTGCGGAAAATGAAGAAGGCCTCGTCATTTTCGCGCCAGCCTCCCCGGGCCAGGGCCTCATCCAGGGTTGCGAGTGAGGCTTGCGGGTCCTCCAGGCGTTCTCGTTGCAAGAGAGCGATCTCCACCCAAGGCAGGCGGTTGCTGGGGTCCTCGGCGGCGGCCTCGCGGTAGTGGGCGATGGCCTCTTCCCACTCGCCCTGGGCCACCGAAGCCTGGGCCTGCGAGATGGCATCGGGGGCTCCCACTTTCTCGGTGGAGCCATAGACCTCTTCTGAAGCCCGCTGCACGATGTTGGGCAAGACGTAGGTCACCACCAAAAAGCCGACGAAAATGCCCGTGATGATAAAGAGGCCGAAGGTGATGAGCGGGCTGCCACCGTCTTTCTCCCCGAGGAATTTTTCATAGGCGGTGACCACTTCCGGATCGGGCTCCTCTCCATTGCCCAAGTCGTCCCGACTCAGGCCCCGTCCATCCCCGTTGAGGGGCTCCAGCTTGTCCTCGTTGCTATCCACCGAGGAGACAATCTCGAAGTGCCCCGTATCCTCGAGGAGTTGCATGTCATTGATCGTCAGTTTTCCGTCGTCGCTATCGCTATTGGCGCGGACCGAGAGGAAAGTGGCGGTGATCAGACCGGCCAGAACCAGCAGGTAAAGGATGAGTTTTTTGTCCATAATCTAACTCATACTCTAGCGCGAGGGCTTGGGGATGGGAATGACTAAATCTCCCGGCCGTCATTTCTCCCCTAGCCCCTTTCCGGGCACAAAAAAAGGCCGCGAATGCAATCGCGGCCTTGGAAAGAGTCTTTCAGCGGAGGGACCGCTTACTTCGAGTAGTCCACCACGGGAGCGGGCTCGTCAAAGGTGGGGAGAGGACGCAAGCCGGGAACCGGCTCTTCGCCTGTGCAGCAGCCGCCGCCGCAAGAAGTGAGGCTCATCGCACCAGCTGCGACTGCAACTGCCATTGTAACTTGAAGAAGTAATTTCATTATTGGTGTGTTCTCAGGTTCCGCGCCCTCCGGCGTCGATGAACCCTATCAAAAAACAAGCTGGAGCCCATTGCAAGGCTCCAGCTCAAAACAATTCACTTAATTTTCGCGAAGCTTACTTGCCGATGGTCACGCTCGGAGCAGGAGCGGGAGCAACGGGAGCAGGCTCGTTACCACCGCAAGAGGTGAGAGCGAAGCCAGCAAGAGCAGCGAGAACAGCAACGATTTTTGCAACTTTCATATTCTTTGTTTGATGTTTTTTGGTTTCACCGTGGCGTGACAGGAAAAGCCCGCCCCACCAGAGAAGGGGTCCTTACTTTGCCGGAGCTGCGTAGCTCGGGGCCGCTTGGGAGTTGACAGGCATGGGCTTTTGGCCGCAGCAGGAACTCATGGCCACCAAGCCGACGAGTGCGGAAAGCAAAAAGAAAACTTTCTTCATAGCGTATGTGATAATAAGGGATTTCTGACTATTCTAGAAACTTGATAGTCTGAGTGACGAAATTCCGAGGGGGAAACTAGCTTTCTTTTCCCACAGTGCAAGCGCATTATTCATTTTGTGTGACTGTAGAAAAAAGGCCGCAGGCCCCATGGTTTCTGGGATTTTCCCTGCAGCTCGCGTGCCGGGGGTTGCATCACGAGCGACATTCCGTATCGTGCGGCCTCATTCACATGAAGCAACCACCCCACATCGCCATTGCCGGTGCCACCGGCGCGGTCGGCATCGAGATGCTCAAGTGCCTCGTCGAGCAGCAGGTGCCATTCTCGGAATTGACTCTTCTCGCCTCTGCCCGTTCGGCGGGGAAAGAAGTCGACTTTCAGGGAAAAAAGCTGGTCGTCCAAGAGTTGACCGAGCAGTCGTTCGAGGGGGTTGATATTGCGCTCTTTTCCGCCGGAGGCTCCATTTCCGAGAAGTTCGCGCCTCATGCCGCTGCTGCCGGGGCCATTGTGATTGATAATTCCTCGGCCTTCCGCATGGATCCGGAGGTCCCCCTCGTGGTGCCGGAGATCAATCCCGAAGCGGCCCAAGTCACGCCCAAGGGAATCATCGCCAACCCCAACTGCACCACCATCATTTCCCTGATGGCCCTCGCTCCGCTGCATCGCGAGTTCGGGCTCAAGGCCGTGATCGCTTCCTCCTACCAGGCGGTTTCCGGGTCTGGCGCCGCCGGCATCGTGGAGCTGGATTCCCAAATCGAAGCTCTCGCCAATGGCGGTGAAATCAAGAAGGAAGTCTACCCCCACCAGATCGCCTCCAACGTCATCCCTCATGTCGACGTCTTTCAAGAAGGGGGCTATACCAAGGAGGAGCTCAAGATGCTCAACGAGTCGCGCAAGATTCTCTCCCTGCCCGAGCTCCAGGTGACCTGCACCTGCGTGCGCGTGCCCGTGCACCGATCCCACGCGGTGTCGATCTCGGCGCAGTTCGAGAAACCCGTTACCGTGGAGGCGGCGCAGGCGGTTTATGGGGAGGCCACTCCTGGAGTGCAGCTTTGCGACGATCCGGCGCAGGCCCTCTATCCCACCCCGCTGGATACCACCGAGAAGGATGATTGCCTCGTCGGTCGCATGCGCATGGACAAGGTGCTCGACAACGCCCTCGCCCTCTGGGTGGTGGGCGATCAGGTCAAAAAAGGCGCCGCCCTCAACGCGGTCCAAATCGCCAAGTTGCTCCTCGTTTAGGACATAGCTTAGGGGTTGAGCTTGGCCGCCAGGGTGCGGAAGCTGGCCAGACCGGCCTCGATGTTCTCAATGATCTCTTCGGCGAGAACCTCGGGTTCGGGGAGATGATCGAGGTCGGTGAGGGTGTCGTCCTTCAGCCAGAAGAGATCGAGGCTAGTCTTGTCGCGGGCGGCGTGTTCCGGATATTGGTAAGACCCCTTACTCCGGCACCTCGACGGCGTGGTAGTAGAGCTGCTGGCCTTCGAGGGGGAGGCCGCTTTTGCTGGTCATGCCACTGAGGTCGAGGTGGTGGAGATAGCCGGCAGCTACGTCGAGGGTGAGGCTGAGGGTCTGGCCGTCCTCACTGAGATGGTGTCCCCGCACGGGCACGCTGGCTTGGTCCACCTTGGGCGAGCCGTAGGCCACGTGGTAGTGGTAGCACCAGCGGTTGATGGGGGGAGACTCGGGATCGTCGGCGAGGGGCTGGCTGAAGGTGAGGACGAACTTTTCGTGCTCTCCTTCTCTCTGCAGGCGGCAGTCGGTGACGGTGAAGACGTCCTCCCTGGCGGGTGGGGCGACGCTGAGGAGTCCTTCCGCGCCGGCCCAGCTGAGATGGGTTTTGCCAACCCAGAGAGTGCCATCCTGGCCAAAGACGAAGCGGTGGTTGCCATTGCCGAGTTTGTCGTGGCCGGCCATGAAGGGCAGGAGGGCTCCTTGCGGAAAGCCGTTCACCTCATCGGCGAGATAGCGCACGAGGTGCATCTGGTTTTGCTCACCGATCAAGACGTCGCCCGCGTAGGGGCCCCAGCTTTCGGGGATGAGGAGGGGCTGGGTGGGCGAGTTGGCGAGCTCTCCTTGGGGGAAGAGTCCACTGGCGGGAGTGCGCATGTTTTCAAGCTCGGCCACGTCCATCTTGAGAGGATCGCGGCCGTCCCAGTTCTCGCGCCATACCAGGGAGGCGGGGTGGCCGTAGAAGCCGCCTTTCTCGACAGTGTAAAGAGGCGAAGTGCCCCGCCAGTCTCCTTGGTTGTCGGTGACGAGGAGCCTACCCGCGCCATCGAAGCCGAGACCGTTGGGTGAGCGAAAGCCGCTGGCGAAGGGGGTGGTGGTGCCGTCGGGGGTGATTTGTAGAATCCATCCGCGATAGGGGACGCGGGAATACATGCGCCCGGCCTTGTTCTTGACCGCGTCCCATTCCTTGCCGCGCTTTTGCATGGCGGTAAAGTCCGCTTCGCCAATCTCGGACCAGGGGCCGCGCACTTCGTCGCGAATGCCCGCGCCGTTGGAGGCTACGTTCAGGCCCACGTAGTAGTTGCCATCGGGGCCCTTGGCGGGACCGAAGGCGAATTCGTGGTAGTTGCCGGTGACTCCGAAACCGGCGCTGACGGTCTCGTAGCTATCGGCCCGGCCATCGCCATTTTGGTCGCTGAGGCGGGTGAGCTCGGGCCGTTGCATGACGAGGAAGGTGCCGTCCTCATGCACGAGTCCGAGGGGTTCGTGGAGTCCGCTGGCAAACTGCTGCCAGGTCTTCTCTTCCGGCTGGTAAAGAAAGAGTTCGCCCCGGTGGAAGACGGCTGCCACCCGGCCATCGGGCAAGACGTCCAGGCCGCCAATCTGGGGATCGACGCCGGCGGGTGTGGCGTGGGGAGTGATCTGGAAGAGGGGAGTGGCTTGCAGGGGGAGCAGGGCGAGGAGAGAGAGAAGTGATTTCATCGGTTCGGAGAAAGAAAGGGTTTACCAGCGGACTTCGAAGGTGGTGGTGTTGGCTTGCGAGCGCGCTTGCCGGGGCTCGGAGAATTCCAGTTCGGTGCCCTCGTCGTGGGTGAGCTCGCGCAGGAGGCCGTCGCCGGATTCGTTCAGGGTGATGCGCTCGGTGAAGGTCACTCCCTGCCATTGGTAGCGGAAGATGGGGATGCCGTCTTCGTCGAGGGTGTAGCCCAGGAATCTGGGGGGAGTAGCCGTGCCCTCGGCTGTGCCCTTGGCGGGGGAGAAGGGGGAGCGGTCCTCCCGGTAGATGACGGGGCCTTGCAGCTTGGTGATCGCGTTGCCATTGCCCTGCCAGTAGGGCCAGCGGGTCATGAAGTTCTCATTGCGCCAGACATAGCGGAGCCGGCATTGGTCGGTATCGAAGCAGAAGTTGATGTCGCCATTTCCTCCCGGGAGGGCGACCGCGATGGAGGCGGGCGAGGACTCGGGCATGAAGAAGCGCTGCACGATGGGGCGCTGTTCGAGGGAGGGGTAGTTGTCGAAGTTCTTGCGCTCCACTTTCTTTTCTTCCTTACCCTCGGTTGCCTTCAGGATGTAGGCGTGGATGGCCTTCAGGTTTTCCTCGCCCACATGGGTCATGGCGGGCATCTCGACCGCGTTGGGGCGCTTGCGGCCGGGTTCGAGGCACCACTTGAGAAAGCCCGCCTGGTCCTCGCCGTAGAGGGTCGCGATTTCAATCATGGAGGGGCCCACCAGCATGTGGTCGAGCTGGTGGCAAGCCATGCAGTTGACCTCGAACTGGGCTTTGCCGAGGGCGAGGTCGGCGGCTGGGCTCGTAATCGTGAACCCGAGGGAGAAACTGGTAAAAACGCGAAGAAGTCCGAGGCGAAACTGGCTCATGTGGCCTTGGAGACGTCTTTACCCTTCGTTTTCTTGCAAAAAGGATTGGTGCAAGAGTGTGAGGAGGCGGTCGAAATCGGTTGCGGAGGTTTTGGCCACGAAGCCGCGATTATGGGCGAAGTGGACGTCCTCTTCGTCGCTGATGCGGGTGAAGTCCAGCAGGGCGGAGTCATTGAACCGGGAGAGGGCATAGCCTTGGCCGCGGCGGTCGGGGTAGATGGTGGCCACCGTCTGGCTGGCGAACTCGTGGTCCTCGATGTAGCGGCCCACACCGAGGGAGGGATCGGAGGGCGGGGGATCGGTGCGGGGGAGGAAGAGGGCCTTGTGATGACCGGGGAGGTCTACCCATTGGCTGTGGTGGGCGATGTCTTCCAAGCGGCCACGCAGCTTGCTGAGGTAGGTCAGGGTGTCTTGGCCGATGCTGTGCATGAGCTCCCAGAGGAGATCGCCGGGATGGAGGATTTCCTCGCGGGCAAAGGCTCGCAGCACGGTGCCGTCGATGGGCGAATTGAGCTTGGCCAGATTTTCGCGCGAGACGCCGAGCCATTTGGCGGTCTCGATGGGACCCCGGGTGTCGAAGTGCTCGGCGGGCTCCAGCCAATCGCAGAATTTGCGGGCTTCCTCATAGAGATCGAGGTATTGCAGGACCAGGGAGAGGGCGCAGACGGGAGGATGATCGGCGGGGAACTGGTGGTGATCGAAGTTCAGCAGGGCGGGATCGTGGGAGCCGCCGACATCGACCACAATGGTGTCGGTATTGGCGAGGTCGGATTGGGTCGGTTCGCGTCGGGCGATGGGCACGCCAAACTGGGTGATGAGAAAGGCACAGGCGAGAAATTCGTCTTTGTGGGCCGCCCCCGGATGGGTGACGATCAAGCTGGGAGTAGACATTTTGGCAAAAATAAGGCGGGAAAATGGCAGGGTGAAGAGGGGGCCAGCGCATCTGGGGGCTGGCCGCTCGCAGGGGTGAGCATGAGGGGGCGGGGTCCCGCACTCATGGCGAAAAGCGGGATCAGTCCAACTGGCCGTCGAAGGCCGGAGGGATGATGAGCTCGTCTCCGGGAACGATTTCCGGAGGCTCCACCCCCAGATTGCCCTTGAGCACGGCGATGGATTGATTGCCTTCTTGGCGGGTGATGTCGAAGGTGCAGAGGATGCCGTCATTGCGGCGGAGGGCGAGCACGTCCCCAACGCGGAAGTTCGCTTGCTCGGTGCCCTCGATGACCGCCAGCCATTCGTCCCGGTCCCAGCCCATCACGGTGGCCTGCAGGATGGCGTCGCGGATGAGGCGGGCCCGGCGCTCGATGAGGGATTGGTTCACGGCGGTGACCTCCGGCTCTTCGGTTTCCTCGGCGAGGGCCTCCAGATTCAGTTCCGGCTCTTCGGCGGGCTCGTTGATTTGGGCGAGATCGTCGCGCAGGGCCGCGTTCTCGTTGGTGAGAGCCTCGATCTGGTTTTGGATGGCGGCGAAGCGCTGGTTGGCCTCTTCGCTTTCATCAAGTTCGGGAGTGGCCTTTGCCGCCACCGGAGAGGTTTGGAAGATGATGCCCGGCGACCGTCGTTGCTCCAGTTCATTTTTTTCCGCTTCCAGACGTTCCAGTTCACGGGCGAGAGCGGCGATTTTGTCCGCGCTCTCATCCTCGTCCTGGTTCATCTTGTTAAAAGAGAAAACCAGCGCAACCACGAGGAGGAGCCCGGTGGTGCCGAGGAGAATGTTGGTCGAATTCATCACTGACTCATGATGGAAAACGGGACAAAATTCAAATTGCAAATCAACGGGGGTCCCAGTTTGTCGTTTTCCGGTGGGGAAAAAGGTTTCGCCGTGCGGGCTTGCTACCCGGGATCATGCCTCCCTCAGCGCTGGCGGCGGGGGAGCAGGCAGAGGAGTGCGCCCGCTGCCAGCAGGGCGCTGGAGGGCTCGGGAATGGGCAGCAACAGGGCATCGAGGCGATCGTTGATTTCGCTTTCGCTGAGCGCTTCGTTGGTCAGGGCCAGGTTGTCGATGGCTCCAGCGAGGTATTCCTGCGTGCCGTTGGTGAAGTTGCCCACTCCGATCTGGCTGGTTCCGGACCAATCTCCCGTAAACAAGCTGGAATCACTGGCCAAGAGAGTGACGTCGGTTTCCCCCGCAGTGAGATTCGCTCCAAAGAGGTTCACCTGCGAAGTGCCACTGGTGACATCCGCGACGAGAGCCACGTAATACCAGTCCCCTGCGGAGTAGGGGGCATAGGCATTGAGTTCATCGCCAAAGGTATCTCCCAGGGTGGTGAACAGGCGTCCATCGTCACTGCCGTCCCCATTTTGGCGGAAGAAATATCCGCGGCCCCCTGAGGAGCGGGCGGAGACCACGTAGGCCGGAGCACTGAGATTGAAGGCGTCGAGCTGAATGACTGCCTCGACGGTGATGATTTGTCCGATGCTTACCTCCGTGCTCTCGGTATTGAGCCCTGCGCCGATTGCCCGGTCGCTGCTATCGGCCGCTGGTCGGTAGGCCTGGCTGCTGCCATCGAAGCCGGAGACGAATTGGATATCGTCCGTGCTGCCTCCCGAGCCACCGGCAACACGCTGGAGAGTGTAGCCATTGGCGCTGCCATCCGCGAGGCGGGTGCCGTCGTCCGAGCCTTCAAAGGCATACTGGAAGGCCAGATTTCCATTGCTCGCTTGCATCATCTCCAAGTGATTGAGGGCTGCCGGGCTGAGGGCGGAAGAAGCTGCCAGCAGGGCGGTGCTCAGTAGGGTGGGACCGGAAAGAGGTTTTTTCATCATGGTTCCTCCCATCATGAAAAGGGCGTTCTCTTTTCGTCAAGATGAGGAGGGTCACCCAAATGGGTTAGGGAAGAGTGATTTTTGCCTGCAAAAAGATAAAGGGGCACCCGGTCAAAGCAGCCCGACCGAGCACCCCTTAGTTGGGAAAAATAATCACTGATTACTCGCTGGCCGTCACGTTGAGCGGAATACGATGGAGAACCCGTCCTCCCTGCCCGGCCATGTAGCGGATCTCGCAGGGGCCGGCCTCGGCGGGAGCGACTACTTGTAGGGGGGTGCCCTTGGTGGTGTAGTCGTATTTGCCATAGCGCCCGTCTTCTGCCTCTTTGGGCACGATGGTCAGGTAGTCGCCGGGATTGTTGGGGCCGGTCCACTCGATGGTGACCTCGCTGGCTGCCACCGCGCTATCGGGGGCGCGGAGAGTGATCTCGGAAGCGGTGATGGTGAGGGGAATGCGGGCCAGAGTCCGCGAGCCTTGCCCGGAAAGATAGCGGACCTCGGCTGGTCCGGCATCCAGAGGGGCCTCAATCTTCAGGGTCGCTCCTTGGGCGGTGTAGCCGTATTTTTTGTAGGTTCCTTCCTCAGCGTCGGCGGGCACGATGGTGATGAAGTCCTGGGGATTGTTGGGACCGGTCCAAGAGACGGTGACCACGCTTCCGGCCCCCACAGTCTCGGGGGCGTCGAGGGAGATGGTGGCCTCCTCGATGAGCAATTCGGTGCGGGCGAGGGTGGTGTAGCCCTGGCCGGTGAGGTAGCGGACTTCCGCCAGGCCGGGCTCCAAGGGTGCGAGAATTTTGGCTGGTTGCTTCTCCTTCTTGGCATACTCGTATTTGGCGTATTTGCCCTCCTCGGTGTCCTTGGGGACGATGGTGATGAAGTCTCCTTCGTTCATGGGCCCGCTCCAGGAGACCTCGACCTCTGCCCCGGCAAGCACTTTCTCCGGTGCGCTGACCGTGGCGGTGGCTTCGGTAATAGTGATGGTTTTGCGCGCCAGGGTCTCCGAACCCTGGCCAAGGAGGTAGCGGATTTCGCAAGGCCCGGGAGTGATGGGAGCGAGGACCTCGACGGTGTTCTCGCCCTTCTTGGCATAGGCATATTTGGCATAAGCGCCTTCCTCGGTGTCGGCGGAAACGATGGTGAGGAAGTCGCCGGGATAGGCGGGGCCCGTCCAGGTGATGGAGACCGCCGCGCCGGCCACCGCTGTCTCGGGGGCTTCCAGGCTCGCCTCTACGGGAGTGAGCTGCAGAGCCGCCCGACCGAGCGTCTTGCGGGTTTCCCCGCTGAGATAGCGCACTTCGGCAGGGCCTTCCTCGGGAAGCGCGGTGAGGTCGAGAGGGCTGCCGTCTTTGGCATAGCTGTAGTTTTTCCAAGTGCCTTCTTCCGCGTCGGCGGGCACGATGGTGATGTAGTCATTCTTCCGGATGTCCCCTTCGGCCTCCCATTTCACGGAGAACTTGGACCCGGCGGGCACGGATTCGGGCACCACCAGCGTGACCGGGGCTTCCTCGGCCGCCGCTTCTTCCTTGGCTTCCTCTTTTTCCGGCGGAGCCACCACATCCTCCACGGCCATGGTCAGGGCCGTGGCGAGACTGGCCGCGTCGCCCGCAGGGAGGAATTGCCCGCCTGTTTCCTTGGCCAGACACTCCACGCTGAGGGCGTCCTCGGCGGCGAGGTCGAAGGCCACCACGTGCGCGGTGAAGTCGATGCCTTGCTTTTCGAGCGCTTGCGCCACGGCACAGGGATCCTTGTCGCAAGTCTCGAGACCGTCGGTGACCAGAATGACGGAGGCTTTGTTTTCTTTGTAGTTGAGCCCTTCCGCGGCAAATTCCACCGCAGAGGTCAGGGGAGTCATCCCCTTGGGCAGAATATTTCCCACCACCGCTTCGAAGTGTTCCCGGTTGACCTCACCGGGCGGAATAAGCAGTTCGATATCCTCGCAATCGCCCTTGCGCCGGTGCCCATAAGCGACCAGCCCGAGTTCGAGCTCAGAGGGCAGTTCCTCCAGCAGGTCGCTGATAACATCGCGGGCAATTTCGATTTTCGCCTTTCCTTCAATTTGGCCCCACATGCTCCCGGAAGCATCGAGGACAATGATGGCGGTGGGCGATTCCGCCCCAAGGAGCGGACTGGCGGCAAGGAGAGAGAGCAGGGTGCGCTTCATAGATGCAGGAGTTAACAAACAGATAGAGGGAAACAGGCAGGACCTCAATCCCTCGTTGTCTGCTAGGCAACCGGGATTGCCCGGGCGATTTTTCAGAAAAAAACGTCCGCCCCGACAAGTCATTCTCTTCCTGAGGGAAAATCGCCTGGCAGCTCCAGAGCAAGCGTCTTGCCCTCTCGTTCCACCCGGAAGGCCCGCGGCTGCGAGGCATAATCTGCGGTGTCGGCCCCACTTTGGCTATAAAAAACGTTCTCACTGACCCCGGAGTGACCGTTTTGAAGGAGGTCGTCCGCGATGGTGCCGCGGCCTTCGGTGATGACCAACCACTCCCCCCCGGTGGTCAAGGCCCCCTGGCGGGGATAGAGGGCGCGGCGGCGGTGCTGGCCCGTCTCGCCATTGCGCACAAAGTCCTCCACGAAGGAGTAGAAGCCCCGCAAATCCTTCACGGTCATCACCGCCTGGTAGGAAGCGATCTTGAGCCACTCTCCCTCGGCGGGGCGAATCCAAGCCGTGTAGATGGTGCCCTTTTCCTGCGGAGTGAGCGCGACGAGGCATTGGTAGGTTTTGCCGAGTTCCCACTCGAAGGGCATCATGGTTTTCGCCCCCGAACCTTCTCCTCCGAAGCGGCTGCTCTTGGCGGCAGGATTGCTGTAGAGAATCTGGGTGCGGTCTTCCTCGGCGACATCCGCTTGATTGTGCGCGCCCCCGCCCTTGTCCCAGAGCGAGAAAATCGCAATTTTGCCCCGGTTGGTGTCTTGGATACCCAGATATCCTCCTTGAAAACCAATGGTGCAAAAGTAGGTGTGCACGAAGGTCTCCTCCACCTGAATCTCATTGTAATAAGCGAGATAGCGGGCCTCCCTCTCCGGGTGCTGGTAGCCGATGTGGACCGAAGGGGCGAAGTGGGGGTGCTCGAGATGGGCAAACTTTTCCGCAGTGGCCTTGATGTGCGCATGGCGTTCTTCACGGCTGTGCTGTGCGGTCACCGGCAAGCAAGCCGCGAGAATAACGAAGAGCGTTCTGGCAGAATTGAACATTATCAAAATACCCCTCAAAAACGTCCGGCTTTCAGATTTCAGAAATCTTGTTGCTGATCGTCTTCTGCAGTCAGAGCACGAAGCTCGGTACTGATACAGTCGAAGTGAAGGTTCATGCGCTTGGCTCCCAGTCAAACCACGCTTCGCAAAAGGCGTGGGCCCGCGGCTCAAGATTGCGCAACTCCCTCGCAATTTCTTCCAGTCGATTGCGCCCATAGATGGCCAGCAAAGCCTGCCAGTCCGCCCAGCAACCATGGGTCAGGACTCTCCGCACCAGCCACGAGGCATGTTGATCCAAGCAAAGGCTTTCGGGGTCCATGTCCCAAAACAGGTGTGGAGAGAATGGCTTCATCACTTTTGAGCCAGGGGGAGCGCTCCCCCTCGATGATTCATGACAAGCGTGCGGCCAGCAGCTCCTTCTGGAAGACCAGCTCCTTGGGCAGGTGGTCGTAGAGATTCAAGTAGAGCTCACTCTGGGAGACGAGTTCGGCCTTCCATTCGTCTTCCACGAAGGCCATCACCTTGAGGAAATCATCCTCGCTGAAGTCTTCCAAGCCTTCCGTATTGAAGTCCACGAAGTTCGGGGTCCAGCCAATTTGGGTCTCGTGCCCGGGGATGCGGCCGTGGCAGCGGTTGATGATCCACTCCAGCACGCGCATGTTTTCCCCAAAGCCCGGCCAGAGGAAATTGCCCTCCTCGTCGCGGCGGAACCAGTTGACGTGGAAGAGGCGGGGCACATTCTTGATCTCGCGGCGCATGTCCAGCCAATGGTGGAGATATTCCCCCGCATTGTAGCCGATGAAGGGCAGCATCGCCATGGGATCGCGGCGCACCTGCTTGACCAGGCCAATAGCCGCCGCGGTGGTCTCCGAGCCCATGGTGGCCCCGAGGTAGACCCCGTGCGACCAGTTGAAGGCCTGAAAAACGAGCGGCATGGTGGAGGGGCGGCGCCCGCCAAAGACGATGGCCGAGACCGGAACGCCATCCGGATCCTGCCACTTTTCATCAATCGTGGGGCACTGGCTGGCGGGCGCGGTGAAGCGCGCGTTGGGATGGGCGGCGGGAGTCTCGCTCTCCGGCGTCCAGTCCTGCCCTTTCCAATCGATCAGGTGGGCCGGCGGCTCCTTGGTCAGCCCTTCCCACCACACGTCGCCATCGTCGGTGAGCGCGACATTGGTGAAGATGCAATTCTCCTTCATCGAGTCCATCGCGATGGGATTGGTGTCGTATGAAGTGCCGGGCGCGACGCCGAAGTAGCCCGTCTCCGGATTGATGGCGTGCAGCGAGCCGTCCTCATGCGGCCACAGCCAGGCAATGTCGTCGCCCACGATGGTGGTCTTCCAGCCCTTTTTGGCATAGCTCTCCGGCGGCACCAGCATGGCGAGGTTGGTCTTGCCGCAGGCGCTGGGAAAGGCTGCGGTGAGGTAAGTTTTTTCCCCCTCCGGACTTTCCAGACCGAGAATGAGCATGTGCTCGGCCATCCAATTGTGCTCCTGTGCGATGACCGAAGCGATGCGGAGAGCGAGGCACTTTTTCCCCAAAAGAGCATTGCCCCCATAGCCCGAGCCATAGGACCAGATTTCGCGGGTCTCGGGAAAGTGGCAGATGTATTTCTCGTCGTTGCTGGGCCAAGGCACGTCCTCCGCCCCAGCGGTCAAGGGCATCGCCACGGTGTGGGCGCAGGGGATGAACATCCCGTGCCCGTGGCGGACCCGGGGCGCGGTGCCCGCCTTCTCCTCTTCCAGTTGCTTGAGAATCGCCGCTCCCATGTGGGCCATGATGCGCATATTGACCACCACATAGGGGGAGTCCGTCACCTGCACTCCAATCTTGGCCAAGGGCGAGCTGGGCGGCCCCATGCAAAAGGGAATGACATACATCGTGCGGCCCTCCATGCAGCCCTCGAAGAGCTCGTGCATTTTGTCCAGCATCTCGCGCGATTCCGCCCAATTGTTGGTCGGGCCCGCCTGCACGGGACGGCGGGTGCAGATGAAGGTGCGGTCCTCCACCCGCGCCACGTCGCCGGGACTGGAGCGGGCGAGAAAGGAGTTCGGGCGCTTCTCAGGGTTCAGTCGGACAAAGGTGCCATTATCAACTAACAAGGTCGTGAGGCGGTCCCACTCCTCTTGCGAGCCATCGCACAACTCCACGTTGGCAGGGCGGCAAAGAGCGGTCATCTTCTGGATCCATTTGGCAAGGGCGGGATGGGAGGTCATGGGATTTTGTTGTAACGGCTGGCCCCGACTTTTGCAAAGAGGCAATCTCATTTTGACGAAATCGTTGGCCAGAGAGGCCCAAGCAGATCACCGGCCAAGAGAGTCTTTCCCCCATTCCTCTTCCTAGTTCTTGCCTTTCCGCTCCACTTGGAGGTCGAGATTTCCCGCTCTTTTGTAAGGTCTGATGAACGACCCCGATCGAAGATTTTTGGATCGGGAAGAAAAGCGACAACGATCTTTTTCGTCTTGAGGTGGAATCGGGCAATCAGTAAATTAAGGGTTGAATCAGGGATTCCCGAGAATGACTAATACCAAGCCCCCCACACCCGCCAAAAAGTCAACCGGCACCAAAAACCGTCCTGCTCCTACCGTAGCATCGTCGAGATAATAAATACTGTTCGCTTTTTAAAATGCGTTACCGTGGGTCAACATTTGTGCCAATAGCTATCGCGATTGCGATCGGTGCCGCAGGTCTAGCTTGGCAGATTCTAGAGCTAGGAAAGAGCGTATTGTATCAATACCCTTTTTACATTGGCGTAGTATTTATTCTCTTTTGGGTTCGTTGTCTTTGGGTGAATCAAGTTATGAAATGGCACCGAATCATTTGGCTGTCAATACTGGTTTGGTCCGCTGTTTGGGGTATTTATATTTTAGCTCTTTTCACAATGCCTCCTCTCCTCTTTTTATGGGCGTCTTGGACCTATCCAATTGTCGAAAATCATGTAAGCCTTAGAAATCCAGCACTGGGTTGGGTGGCGTCGATTATGCACGCTCTTACGTTTGTGATGTGCTATTCTGTATATAACTCAGTTTATAATCCAAAAAACGAACAAACCACTGCGGCCGAGTAAGCAACGATTTTTTGCCTCGGTAAAGGAGACCCGACTCTCCTGTCGGCCTACAGCCTCTGTTCCGCCGCTACCGCGTCTACCAGCGGGACGCCAGTGCTCCCTGATGACCCGGTGACGGGGTTTTGTTTGTGGACAAGATTGTCCACGCTCCCACTTTTGATCTTCCGTGCCGTCTGGAGGTCAAGATTTTCCGCTTTTCTGTAAGGCTTGACTCCAGCCCATCCAAAATTTTTGGACCGGGTAGAGAAACGATAATGATGTCTTTCGTCTTGAGATAGTACCGGGCAATCAGTAAATTAAGCGTTGAATCAGGGAATCCCGGAAATGATTAATACCAAGCCTCACACCCGCCAAAAAATCAACCGGCACCAAAAACCGTCCTTCTTCTATCGTAGCATCTTCGTGCATAATAAATGCTGTTCGGCTAGAAAATAGATGATATGAAAGCTAAAAGTAAAAAAGGGTGTCTAATTCCGCTAGCTCTATTTTTTCTCTTTCTAGGCGGCTGTAAGGTTCTCGACGCAATTCAAAATCGCCCCTCAGCCCTCTATAAAAGGTGGATAGGGGGTGAAATCCCAGAAGACGTGGTTAATCTTGAGGGTCGATTTCGTTTTGCCCTCACCGAATCAACCTGCTGGCTCAAATTCAACTGCCCGCAGAGTCGAATTGACCAAATCGTAGCAGAAAACAGAATGTTGCTAGTAACCTCACCGAGTGGATGGGGTAATCGAGGAAGGAATAGTGATGCGATTTTCGTCGGAAAGCAGAAAATATATACAAATTGGTTCGATTTCTTAGCGCGAAAATTTGGACCAGATACAGATGTTTTGCAAATATATTGGCGTGGCCATTCGATTCCAGAAGATGTCTCATCAGGATGGGCTCTATGCTTTAACCCGAATGAGCAAGAGGCCTTTTGGACCTCAATCTCATATTAGATAGATGCCGAGCAAACCACTGAGGCCAAATGAGCGACGTTCTTTCTTTTCCTTGGGGCAGGGTTGGCGGCCTTTCGGTCCGTGCTTTCTCCGGGGAAGTCCATCGTGGAGGCATACAGTGGCTGGACGAGCCATCCTCTCAGAACATCGGCAAAGGAGTCCCGACACTTCAGTCGGCCCACAGCCTCTCTCCCACCGACACCCTGTCTACCGGCGGGACGCCAGTGCTCCCTGTCCGCTCGCTGCCCTCGTCCCGACAATGCCCCGTCGAAAGGATCGCCTGCGCTCGTCGACATCAGTGTTTTTGTCCTGGCCTAGGCTCGGGCATCGAGGGGGGGCGGTGCCCACAGATCGGTTGAAATGAATCGCTGATGGTCGACAGATTCAGTAGTCCTGAGGATCGGGGGATGGGCTACGAAAGTCCTTAGCATGTCGCCCTCGTTAAAAAAGGCTGGTCAGAACGGGTAATCTTAGAAACTTTCATTTGAGGTGGACCCCAAAGTTCGGCCAGTTGAGGGCTCAGCTAAACGATGGTGATGAGGGAAAATTGATTACTTGTTCTGGGGTTCTTTGGCAAGG
>NZ_JAENIO010000047.1 GCF_016595415.1 Roseibacillus ishigakijimensis | reverse complement strand
CGCTTTCTCTCGAAAGCGCCGCTTTGTGGGATTGCCTGGAAATTTTTTCCGAGCTGACCTTAGTTGTTATACTCCACCCGGATGCGGGCGAAGACTTTGGTCTGGGCGGGAGGCAGCGGTCCGGGGATGACGGCCGAGATCTCGCTGCTGTCGTTAGTAGCGGGCGTGACTTTGGTCCATTCTTCCAGGTCGGTGCTGGTCTCGATGATGTATTCGAGGCGGGGGTCGGTGGCCGCTTCGCTGCCTTTGGCGTAGCTCAACAGGTAGTTGCTGCCATTGGCTTGCAAGCCGGGCAGGACGTTGAAGGCAGTGGGGTCGAGCCCGAGGGCATACTCCAGCAGGCCGACCACGCCGTCATTGTCGCGGTCGTCTAGGAAGTTGGCTCCCGTGGCGCCATTGGCGGCCATGTATTGGTCGTAGGAAGTTTCCTCGATAATGGCGGTGGTCACGCGCAGCAGGGGGGCGGCGGTGGCGAGACCGGGGTTCTCGGATACTCCGGGCATGTAGATGGCCCAGCCGTCGGTGGTCTCCGGCTTCACGTTGAGCCCGTAGTTGGGACGACCGGCGCGCCAGTCCTGCACGGCGGGGGTGACATCTCCAAAGGTGACCGACTTTTGCCCCATCCCGACAATCTGGGTGAGGGCGGGGTCGATGTGCTGGGAGATGGTGGGACCATTGACTCCGAAGGTGGTGGTGGTGTCCCATTCTTCGAGGACCGGGTGGAGGGCGTAGGGGCCACTACTCTGGTCGCTACCGCTGGTCGGGGTAAAGAGCAGAAGCTCAGCCTTGACCACGGTTTCCCCGTCCGGGATGGACTGGAGGTTACCTTCCTCGCCAAAGGTGACCGGGAATCGGAAGAGGGTTTCCGTGGTGCCGGAGGTTCCGTCGTTGAGGTCCATGAACTGCTTTTCCACAGTGGAGCCGTCGAGCGAGGGTTGGTTGGCCCCTTCCGCAGTGGTGCGGTTGTTGACCACCGAGCTCATGTCGGCCTCGTAGTAGTATTCCTTCAGGGTGTTGTTGGTGGAATAAGTCACGACCAGCTTGGGACGCAGCTCGGGGTTGACGTTGCCCACGGTGTTGTAGGACCAGCCATCGGAGGTGCCGCCAGTGTAGATGGCGAAGCCGTAGTTCTCGATGCCGAAGCTGTCTCCGATTTGATAGTCGGACCAGAGCTGGACCAGATAGGTGACGTTGGCGGAGACCACTTGACCGTTCTGGATAGCACCGAAGCCGGCTACGGGAATACCGGTGACCGAGCCGCGCACACCTTCGAAGTCGTCACCCTTTTCGCCCAACTGCAAGTCGGCGTATTTGGTGTTCTCGTCGACGGGAACAGTCAGGATGTCAATGATGTAGGGGCCTCCGGACTGGGCGTCGCCAGCGGTGGAGGTGCTCATGATCAGCTGGGCGTCCTGAATGCCGGCTCCCGGGGGAATCTGACCGGGGCCGTCGCCGAAGATGTTGTCGAAGCGGACGATCCCATTGGTGTCGTTGCTGGAATCATTGTCTGGGTGACCGTCGAGGTAATACTCTTCGACGGCGGAGCCCAGCTGGGTGGTGCCGGTCTCGATCAAGCGCATCCCGAACTGCCCGGTGTAGCCGTCGACCCCTTCCTGGAAGGTGACGGTGGTGGTGGCCACAGTGGGGTTGACGTTGGTGATGATCACTTGGGCAGTGCCGTAGGTGCCGATGCTGTAGCCAGCGCCCGGGGTGAGGGTCACCACGACTGTTTCCGGCAGCTCGAGGAAGCCATCGGTGGCGGCTTCCACAGTCAGGGTCGCGGTGTTGCTTCCCTCTGTAAAGGTCACCGAACCGGGCAGGGCGGTGTAGTCCGTGCCGCTGGTCGCGGTGCCACCTACGGTGAAGGGAACCGTCAAGGCCGTGCTCAGGTCGCCTTCGCGAGTGAAGGTGAAGAGGCCGTTTTGTTCGCCTTCGGTCGCATTGGCGGTGGCGGCGACATGCACTTCATCTCCGTTGAGGCCCGTGTTCTCGAGGGGGACGATGAGGAAGCGGAAGCCGCCGTCCTGCGGATCGCCCTGGATGCGGGGCAGGTCCTGCGAGAAGACGGTGAAGGCATCGGTGGAGTCGAAGTAACTGTAGACGTTGTCGCCACCGTTTCCGTTGCGGAAGTCGGCAGTGAGGAACATCACCGAATTGGAGGGATTGATGACGGTGCCGTCACCAATGCGCACCTGATAGCGGTTGGACTGTGGCTCGGCGGAGCCCCCGGAGAGACGGAGCTCGTCGTTGAGGGGGACGAGGGTGCCGTCATTCTGCACCAGACCGCTGTAGACTTGGCGGCTGGTAGCAGGAACGTAGAGGAAGCCGAAAATCCGATCGGCCAGGCTCTGACTCCGGTCGCGGGTGGTGACCAGCCAGTGGTTTTCTTCTTGCGCGACGGCCACGACGTGGCTGCTGCCGTTGTCGTAAGCCATGGCGATGAGGTTGCCCGTGATGGGGAGGCCTTCCAAGCGATACTGGCCGCTGCCGGTCTTGGTGACGGTCAGGGTCACGCCTTCCGGCAGGTGGGTGCGGTCGCTATCCACGGTGCCGTCGGCAGCCACTTTGCCACCGAACCAGCCGTCAGCCCAAGGGAAGAAACCGAGGGACATCCGGGAGGATTCTTCTCCGGCGGTGGGATCGTCGGCACCGGGGCCTTCGATGTCCATCATGCTGATGTAATACTGGTCATTGCCCGCGTTGTCGGGGCCGATGACATTGTCCAGCGCGGCCAGGTTGTCCAGGGTGGGGTAGTTGCTGCCGAGGAAGAGGCCGGAGAAGTTGTCCACGCGCTCTCCATTGATGGTGGGGTTGAAGTCTCCGGTATTGGTTCCGTCGCTGCCCAGTGCCGGGCTGGCGGTGGTGCTTTCCACTACCCAGTTGGCCGGGTTGGCGGGAGAGGCTTTGTCGCGATCGAGGTCGCCACCATCCACCACGCCCACGGTGTAGCCGGGGATGGTCGGGGTGGGGAATTCCACGGTCACGCCGACAAAGTCCGACCGGGAGGTCTGACCCGCGTTGTCGGTAGCGACGGCGGTGAGGAGCAGCGGGCGGGCTGCCTCCACTGTGATTTGCGCTTCATAAGGAGCGGAAGTGTCTTCGGAGATGAGGACGCCCTCATTGTAGAAGCCCACCTTGGCGATGGAGCCGTCGCTATCCGTGGCGGAGGCCTCGATGTTGACGGTGTCTCCCAAGTTGATGTTGAGGCCATCGACCGGATTGGTGATGGTGACATCAGGTTTGGCATTGTCAGTGAAGGTCTGGCCTGCCGCCCAGACAGGGTTGCCCAGGATGGTGCCGGAGACCGCGCCACTGGCCGAGCTGGTCAAGCTCTCGCCGCCAGCTTCGGTGAAGCCCCAGCGGGCGATCAGATTGGTGGCGGTGGGAATCTCGGAATTACAGAATTCCCGCAATTCGGATTGGGTTCTCGCTCCGGCCCAGATGCGGACCTCGTCCAGCGAGCCTTGGAAGTAGCCTCCGGGGACGCCGTTGGAGTTCAGCGCGCTGGCCAAGGCCGCATGCTGAATACTGTCCGCCCGGGGCATGAGGCCCTCCGCGTCGCGGGTGGCTTCCAGGTTGCCATTGAGGTAGAGGCGCCATTCCGTGCCGTCGAAGGTGACGGCGGCGTGATACCATTGTCCGGCCTCCAACTTGGTAAAGCCTTCCACGGGGACGTTTTCACCCCGATCAGACCCTTCGAAGTCGGCGACGAGCACTTTGTCCTCCGCGTGAATGCCGAGGAAGTAGTTCATGTCGAGGTTGGACTGATCGTCCTCGCCCCGTCCCTTGGTGACTAGGGGATAGGCGGTGACTCCGCCAGAGCCCGTGCCTGCTGCCTGACCGAAGGTGCCTTCGGGCTTGAACCAGGTCTCCAGGGTGAAGGTGCTCAGCCCGAGGCTCTCGGCATTGCCGAAGGTAACGTATTGGTTCACCCCGTTGAAATACATGCCGCCGCTGCCGGATGGGGGCACGATGTGCACGGTGTTGGCGAGGCCAAAGGTGCGTCCCCCGCTGGTGTCGGTCACCACGGCATTGAAATCATAACTTCCCAGGCTGTTGAAGGGGGAAGGGATGGTGAAGCTGTAGGGAGCCGTGGTATCGGTGCCGATGATGATGCCGTCTTGCAAGAAGTCGACTTGGGCCACTCCTCCGTCCTCATCAATGGCTTCCGCTTCCAGCGTGATGGTGCTGCCCACCACGAATTGCTCGTCCGCCACGGGAGAAGTGATGGTCACGGCCGGCTGGGCATTGGAAGGATCGCTGGTCAGGAAGACGAAGTTGAAGATGTCCTCGTCGTCGGTGGCTCCTTTCTCCGTCAGGTAGCCTTCCGGCACGTCGCGGCTTTGCACCACCCAACCCTGGTCGGCTTCGCTCCACTCGTTGGTGACGAAGTTGTC
Organism: Roseibacillus ishigakijimensis; assembly: GCF_016595415.1. Lineage (GTDB taxonomy): Bacteria > Verrucomicrobiota > Verrucomicrobiia > Verrucomicrobiales > Akkermansiaceae > Roseibacillus > Roseibacillus ishigakijimensis. Next base: position 27,415 of record NZ_JAENIO010000047.1, on the reverse strand, counting down.
CGTATTGTTGGGGAAGATCTTGGTGAAGACGCGGAACTCGACGGGGTATTCGCTGGGTTGCGCGCTCAGTTTGGCAGGCACGCTGATGGTGCCCTCGGTGATGTCGGAGGGAATGAGCTCGACCTCGTAACCGGCGTCGGGACCGGTGGTGATTTCGAGGAAGTAAGCGGTCCGCTCCGGGTAAGGCAGAGTGGTGGAGAAGGTTCCTTCCGTATCGGTCAGAATGGTGGTTACGGAGTTTTCCTCTTCAATGAGCTGGCTGCTCTCGAAGGTGCCGGTGACAATGTCGTTCTCGGTCACCCCGGTGTATCCTCCCGCGGGAGCCACCAGCAGGGTGCCGGTCTCATTGGTCATGCCATCGACCTCGAGCAGGTATTCGTGACCGGCCGGTCCCACGCGGAACTCGATTGGGTAATCTTCCGCTGCCGCAGTCAGACTGGAGGCAATGGTCAGGACGGTGTCGGTGCGATCGGTGATCTCATGCAAAGTGCCGACATCCGGTCCGGAAAGAATTTCCAGCAGGTAGGTTTCCCCGGCCATGTCCTCGAGAGCCGTGGTGAAGGTCGCCTCGTCATCGGTCAGGGGAGACTCGAAGCTGCCGCTGAAGTAGACGTCGCCGAGGCTGTCCATGCTGCGACGGGGGGTGACGGTGAAGTTGCCGCCCGAGACCTCCGCGCTGCCATCACTCTGGATCCGGCCCAGGGCATTGATGAAATCGGGGCCCACGACGTTGGTGGGGAGATAGACGAAGGCCGAGGAGTCTTGTTCGTAGTTGACGCCGCCGCCAAACTGACCGTTGTCCATCACGGAAAGGGTGAAGGAGCCATCGGGGTTGTCTTGGGCCATGGCGAAGTTGCCCTCGTTTTTTCCGTGCAAGGCGAGCAGGATGCCGTTCTCGGCGGTGGCCTTCACTGGATAGGGGCCGGGGGTGTCCAGCTCGGTGAGGTCGACGGTGAAGACGCCGGCCTCGGACTCGTCAATAAAGTGAGTGCCGAGGATGATGTCCTTGTTCCCGATGAGCTCGGAAGTGGCTCCTCCGTTGGAAGTCTGCCCTGCGTGAGTGGCCAGATAGACGTCGTAGGGGAAGTAGCCGATCGAGAAATCGATGTTGTATTCCGCCCGGCCGTTGTTGTTCTGGGCGCTGCCTCCCATATTGTGCGTGGGGACGAAGTAGTAGCCCGTCCCTCCAATGGCTACCGAGGTGGTGGCGAAGTTGAGGCCATTGACGGTGTCGCCTCCCGCGAAGTTGTTGCGGGCATTGTTGCTGGGCGAAGTGAAGAGCAGGCCGTCGGAGACGTCATCTTCCCGCACGGGACCAAATTGGAAGTCGGTGTCGCCGCGGTTGGTGCCCACCACTTCAAATCCTTCCGTCGAGCCGGGCAGGATTTGGAAGTCGACTGCGGGACTATCCGAGTTCATCCCATTGTTGGTGTTATTGAGCTGGGTAATTTCGATATTACCAAACTCGAGCGCCAGAAGGGGCGCCGAGCTGAATAGAAGTGCGGAGAGCGTGAAGTTCCCCCACGATGATGCGAATTTGTTCTTCATCGGCGCGCCTCATACGGGGCCGCGCTATTGAGATGAATTTGATTTTCGTGACAAAACCGTTGGATAAAACCCCTTGCCGATTAAACTAGCCTTATTCGTTAGCTGAGGAATAATGAAAAACTTCTATCGAGTTTCTTGTCCTTGTTCGATGCTCCGTGACCAGAGGAAAAAGGCAAGGAGGCCTGCGAGCAGGAGCCAAGGCTGGGTCGAGAGAGTGAGCTGAAAGGCTGCTCCTTCCTCATGACCCCCTTCTTCGAATCCGGCCACCGCTGTCGCGAAACCCAGGGAGGCTACCCCGTATCCGAGGTTGAAGATGAGTCCTTTCACGGAAAGAATGGTGGCTCGTTGTGAGGAGTCAGCCAAGCGATTGAGCTCGCGGGAGGTGAGGAAATCGGTCCAGGTGAGGACAGCCATAGTGCTGATGGCGGGCAGGATGCCCCACCAGGGCCAAGCCTGCCCGAGGAGGAAAAGGGAGCCTGCTGCCCAGGTGGCGATCAGGAGCAGATGGGTGCGGGGAGTGACGTGTTGGGACAAGGTCCTCGCTAGCTTGGGAATGAGGATGCCGACCACCGCGAAGGTGGCCCCGAGAAAGCCGAAAAGCCATTCCGGCACGGAGATGAAGCGGAAATAGTCGGAGGTCAAGGTCGCGAAAGTGCGCGCGAAGGCATCGGCCAGGACTCCGCCGAGCACGACCATCAGGGCCAAGGGGGTGGTCAGAACCCAGCGGCCGGCCGAAAGGGTGGTGCGGAAGGCCTGCCGCAGGGAGGGGGTGGGCTGGTCCCCGGCTTGGATCTCCCGCAAGCGGAGGGCGAGGACGAGACAGGCCACCCCTTGTAGGAAAACCAGGGCAAGGGGTAGCCGCAGGGTGAGGGATTTGTCCCACTCCGCCACAAAGGGAAGGACGCGGGCCAGCAGGGAGGGGTCATAGAGGAGGGAGCCCAGAATCATGGCGGTAAAAAAAGCGGCCGAGCGGAAGGCCATGATGTTGGCGAGCACCTCGTCCCAGCGCTTTTCTTCCCCCGCTGCTCGCAAGGTGTCATAGGCGAGGGCTTGGTCCGCCCCGCTGGCAGCGGCCTCGGAAGCTCCCGAGAGGAGGCGGTTGCCCACTGCCATGGTCAAGAGGACCCAGCCCCCGTGCCGGGGGGCAAAGAGGAGGAGGGCCATTTCCAATATCATCATCACCGCCGCCGCGATGAGGAGCTTGCGCCGGCCAATGGTGTCGGCCAGAGCTCCCGAGGGGACTTCCAGAAGAAAAATGGCCGCCGCCCAAATGGCATTCAAGGTCAGGAATTCCTCCCGGCTCAGTCCGAGGTCAAGGAAGAGAATGGCAAAGATGGGGTAATAGGCCCGGGCATTGTAGAGGACGGTGAACCAGGCATAGAGCCGCACATTGGGGAGCTGGAACGGGCCGGAGCCTTGGAAAATCGCGCGCACGTCCAACCCTGCCCCCAACTGATCGAAAAGACACGCGAAACATGGAGTGGCGAGAGAAAGGGGCCCGGGCCCGGTCTCTTGATTCGCTTCTCTTAATTATTTGATGACACGAATTAAAAATCTCGGATTCCTCAACTAGCAAGGATTCCGAACCGTTGGAGAGTGTACTGAACATAAAAGATTTGACCAACAGGGGTCTTGTTGTGTACTAAAATGCACCGAGAGGAAGCAATTTGCCCATGGGAGTCCCGAGTCAGAGCCTGGAAGGCGTCGCCGACCACAAACTCGATACCAAGTATCGGGTTGCGGTCCCGGCAGCTTGGCGTCCTGCCAGCGGGCAGTCCGTGCAATTGCGCCTCCTCCGGTGGAAGCATCTCAAGGTGCCGGTCTTGCGCGCGATGACCCACGAGGCTTTTGAGGCTTTGATCGAGTCCATCGCGACCAATGGCGATGTTCCCACTGGTATTCGCAACGCCCAGAAGCAGGCTGTCTACGGGGAGAGCACTTCGGTGACCCTGAATGATCAGGGGAAGCTGACGGTGCCGAAGCGCACGGCGGAAGACTTTGGCTTCGAAGCGGGCGGGGCAGTGCACCTCATTGGGCGGGGTCGGGCCTTTGACCTCGTTTCCCCGGCTCATATGGAAGAACTGCGCGAGAAGGAGCGCGAGATTTTGGAAAGCCTCTACGACTCAGTCGATTTTGGCTAAGGATGAATTTACTGGATAACTGGAACACTGGAACAATGCTGTCACTTCGACCAACCGCGAAAGCTCTGCCCCGGCTGGCTTGCCTTGCCGCAGGTGGTTTTTGGTCGGTCAAGCGCTTTGGCGGAAGGCGGAGTGGCGGCGTTTTCCCGCAAACTTTACTGGATAACTGGAACACTGGAACAGAGCTGCCACCTGCTCGTCTCGTGGGACTACGGTCGGAAAGGACTCGCCTTGCCGGAGAGGAATTTTTCCGAGCCGTTGCCCCGGGGCGCGGGGTGGCAGTTTTGACCTGTTTGGCCAGCTTTTGAGGCCTCTGCGCGCAGTGCGGAGAAGTGATTTTTTGACAATGAATGTGGCGAGTCCTGCCCGACCCTTGGAGGTCGATCCCCTTTCGCTCCCTACCGCTCTTGGCTCGTGGGTCGCTCGCGTGGTGGGCGGGCTGCGTCGCCATGCGGTGGAAGGGGCGGGAGAATCGCCGACTTCCTTTTATCATGAGCCGGTCCTGATGGAGGAGGTTCTCGCGGGGCTTGTTCCGGCGGAGGAGAAGACCTTCCTCGATGGCACCTTGGGGGGCGGAGGTCATAGCGAGCGCCTTTTGCAGGCCGGAGCCTGCGTGGTGGGGATGGATCGCGACCGCGATGCCCTGGCCTATGCCGGCCGGCGATTGGCGCCCTTTGGGGATCGGTTTCGTGCCGAGCACGGCAATTTTTGCGAAATGCGCTCGGTCGTGCCCCCGCGCTCTCTCGATGGGGTGTTGCTGGATTTGGGGGTGTCTTCCTGGCAGATCGACCAGGCCGAGCGGGGCTTTTCTTTTCAGAAGGATGGTCCCCTCGACATGAGGATGAATCAGTCGGCGGGGGAAACGGCCGCCGACTGGGTCAACCAACGCTCCGCCGAGGAGTTGGCGGAGGTCTTTTTTCGTTACGGGGAGGAAAAGGCTTCCCGCCGCATTGCCGCCGCCATTGTCGCCGCCCGGGAGGAGAAGGAATTCACCACCACCTTGCAATTGGCTGGCTGCGTGGAAAAGGCGATGGGGGGACGGGGGCGTAAGCATCCGGCCACCCGCGTCTTCCAGGCGCTGCGCATGGCCGTCAATAGCGAGCTGGACTCGGTTACGGCCGGGTTGGAGGCTGCCCAGGATGTTTTGAAGCCGGGTGGAATCCTGGCTGTGATCACCTTCCACAGCCTCGAAGACCGGCTCGTGAAGACCTTTTTGAAAGAGCGCAGCACCGCCTTTCTCGACCGGCCGGAGTGGCCGGAGCCTCGCCCCAATCCGGCCTTGGCTTGGGACCTCGTCTCTCGCAAAGCAATTGCGTCAACTGACGGGGAACTGGCGCGCAATCCCCGGGCCCGTAGTGCTAAACTCCGACTCGCTAAAAGAAGATGAGCAGAAATCGTAAGAAAAGAACCACAATCAGCCCGACCCTTTTGGCTCTGATGATCCTGACAGCCATCTCCTTGGGGGGCACAGGGCTCGTCCATACTGTTTTGAAAAACCGGCAACTGGAGGTGAAGCGCGAAATCGAGCGTGTTGACCGCCGGTTGAAAGAAAAGGAGCGCGATGTCACCAATTTGGAGATTCGCATCGGACAAATGGAGAACCGCTGGGACCTGCGCAACGCCCTCGTGGCGGCGGGGACCGAGTTGCGGGGGATTCCTCTGGAAGCGATCGAGGATATCTCGACGGTGGGAGTTTTGCCTGAGATGGCCAAAGCCGAGTAAATGAAGTTGGGACTGCAAGGACGCGTATTCATCGTGTGTCTGGCCCTCGTGGCCGGGCTCAGTGCAGTCTCGTGGAAACTGATTGCCCTGCAATGGGAGGTTGACCGGGGGGAGGAAAAGGCCACTCCGGGACGGACGGTGAAGCGCACTTTGCTAGCGCAAAATGGCTACATCGTGGATCGCAATGAGGAGGTCATCGCGCGCAACAATCCCGTCACCACCATCGTGGTGGATATGAACAATCTCGGTGATGCCTCGGTGGTGGCGGCTGGAGTGGCTCATGCCCGGGCCGTGCTGCACGAGGAGTGGGCCAGCGCGGACGAGCGCCGCCGGGACCAGATTGTCAGCTCCATTCGTTACCAGATTCTGGACGTTCGCTCCGATGAGGAAATCGTGCAGCAGCACTTGTCCTTTCTCGTCAATATCCTGACTCCCCATCTGGAGGAGTATGCCCATCGCGATGAGCTATTGGCCCGCATTGGTCCCGTCAATGCGAAGAGTTCTGGCGAAAGGGTATTGGCCAAGGAGATTCCTGAAGAAATCGCGGACAAAATCGAGGCCGCGGTGGAGGACAACCGCATCCAGTGCCTGCGCTTTGACAAGAGCTTTCGTCGCATTTATCCCAATCCTAAGTTGGCCGCCCATGTGGTGGGAATCGTCAATTACAAGGGGGAAGGGGTCTCTGGAATCGAAAAGAGCATGTCCGAGTATCTTCACGGCAAGGACGGCTACGAAGTGACCAAGCGGGATGTGCGTGATTTGCCCCTGGGAAAAACCAGCGGGGTAGTCAAGCCGCCCATCAAGGGCCTGGATGTCCAGCTGACCCTCGACTTGGGTCTGCAAGCCATCGTGGAAGAGGAGCTGGAGGAGGGCTTGTCTTTTGCCCAGTCCACCACGGGCTCCATTGTGGTGATGGAGCCGCACAGCGGGGAAGTCCTCGCCATGGCCAGTCGTCCCACTTTTGACCTCAACAAGCGTGAAAATGTGGCGGAGGCCGGGATGAATTTTGCCACTCAAGCGGTTTATGAACCCGGCTCCACCTTCAAGGTGGTGGCCACGGCGGGCGCGATTGAAAGCGGCCTCGCCACCGAGTGGACGAAGGTTTTTTGCCACCATGGGGTGTGCAATGAGATTCGTCCCCCCGTGAAGGATTACGCGTCATTCGGCTGGCTTTCCCTCCCTGAAGTCCTCTCCAAATCGAGCAATATCGGCACCTATCAATTCGCCAAGATGCTGGGGCGCGATCGCTTTTACGATTACATGGAGGCCTTCGGCTTCGGCAAGTCCACCGGGATTGATCTGACGGGGGAGCAGGCAGGTCTCGCTCCCCGCAGCAACAACGCCCGGGAGTTTGCTTCCAAGTGCTACGGCTATGCGGTGAATGTGACCCCGCTGCAGGTGGCCAATGCCTATTGTGCCATTGCCAATGGTGGCAAATTGATGCGACCGCTCCTGGTGAAGGCCGTGATGATGCCCAATGGCCAACCCATCCGCCGCTTCCGCCCGGAGGTGATTCGCGAAGTGATTTCTCCCGGCACCGCCCACACCATGCGGCGGGCTCTGGCCACCGTGACGGAAGAAGGGGGCACCGCCACCAAGGCTGCCGTCGCCGGATTTGGCGTGGCCGGAAAAACGGGCACTGCTTGGAAGGTGATCGATGGCGGCTATGATAAAAACCGGAGGGTGGTCTCTTTCGTCGGCATGTTGCCAGTGGACGACCCCTCCTTCGTCTGTGTGGTCGTGGTCGACGACCCTCGTCTGGAAGACGGCAATGTCGGAGGAGGCTCCGTGGCCGCGCCCATTTTCTCCAAGGTAGCGACTCGGCTCGCTGCCCACATGCATCTCAAACCAACCCGAGCGGTAGCCAATCCGCTCGCAAGCCAATGAACCTGAGCGAAATAATCCCCTGTTTGCCCAAAGCCCGTATCACCGGTCCCTCCGAGGGAGTGGTGGGAGCGGTGATAGATGACTCCCGCCAAGCCACACCCGGCTGCCTTTTTGTTGCGGTGAAGGGCGCGGCCTCCGACGGGCATTCCTACATCCCGGCGGTGATGGCGGCAGGAGCCTCCGTAATCGTGGCGGAGGAAAAGCCCCGGGAGGACTTCACCGGCACTTGGATCCAGGTTTCCGACTCGCGCCGGGCGTTGGCGGCCCTGGCCGATTTGCAAGCGGGTTCTCCCTCGGCGGACCTCAATCTCATCGGGATCACCGGGACCAATGGCAAGACCACCATTGCTTATCTCGTGCATGGCATTCTCAACAAGCTGCGCCGTCGCACGGGTATGATTGGCACCATCCAGGTGGACGATGGTTCGCAGGTCCGTCCCGCCACCCACACCACTCCCGGGGCCATTGAGCTGCAAAAGATGCTCGCCCGCATGCGGGACAATGGCTGCCACGGCGTGGCGATGGAGGTGTCTTCCCACGGTCTCGAGCAAGGCCGGGTCGTGGGTATCGACTTCCAAGTCGGGGTCTTCACCAACCTGACCCAAGATCACCTCGATTACCATGGGTCGATGGAGAACTACTTTGCGGCCAAGAAGCTTCTTTTCACCTCGCTAGCGGCCCATGGCTCCAAGCGGGTGGCGGTGGTGAATGGCGATGATCGCTATGGGGCGGAGTTGCTGAAGGACTTTGAAGGCCGTCTCAAGCTGGTCAGCTACGGTTTTGGTAATAGCTGTCAGTTCCGGGCGGGGCGCATCAAGCAAAGCACCAAAGGGACGGAGTTCCAGCTGGAAGCCCGGGGACGGTCCTATCTGGTGCGCATGCCCCTCATCGGGCGCTTCAATGTGCTCAATGCCCTGGCGGCTTTGGCGGCGGTCGATGCGGTGGGAGTCACCCTGCGGGATGCCATTACCGCCTTGCGTGACTTCACAGGAGTGCCCGGCCGACTGGAGCTGGCGGGCTCCATCAATGGCGCCGCGGTTTTTGTCGATTATGCGCACACGCCCGACGCCATCCAGAACGTGTGCCGCACTCTCCGCGAGCTGGAGCCGACGCGCTTGATCACCATCTTTGGGTGTGGCGGGGATCGCGATCGCGGCAAGCGCGCGCCCATGGCGCGGGCGGCGGAGAAGGAGAGCGACTTTTGCATCGTGACCTCGGACAATCCGCGCTCGGAGGAACCGGAAGCCATCATCAAAGAGGTGGAGAAGGGCTTTGTGGGCTCGGCCCATGGCAGCATCCTGGATCGGCGGGCGGCCATTCGCACCGCCATCGAGCAGGCGCGGGCGGGTGATGTCATCCTGGTGGCTGGGAAAGGGCACGAGGATTATCAAATTTTCAAAGACCAGACCGTTACCTTCGACGATCGGGTGGAAGTGCGCAAAGCCATCGAGGTGGTGGACCGCTTGAACCAAAAGAATTCGAAAGAGTGAGAAACCTCTCCCTGGCAGAGATTGCGGAAGCAATCGGTGGCGACCTCCCGAACGGGGGAGGGGAACGCGTGGTCACGGCCGGCGTCTCCACCGATACCCGCACGCTGGCCGGGGGGGAGCTTTTCGTCGCTCTGCGGGGGGAGCGGTTCGATGGCCACGATTATCTGGAAAAAGCCTTCGCCGCAGGGGTGGTGGGGGCTTTGGCGGAGTGCGAGGACTCCGTTCCCCATCAAGAGGGCGTCATTTTGGTGCGCGATACCCTGCTGGCCCTGCAACGCCTCGCCTGTTGGTGGCGGCGTCTGCTGGAGATTCCAGTGGTCGGGTTGACGGGGTCCAACGGCAAGACCTCGACCAAGGATTTCACTCGCTCGGTACTTTCCCAGCGCTTTCAGGTCCGCGCGACCCGGGGCAATCTCAACAATCACATCGGTGTTCCCCTCAGCGTTCTTTCCCTCACCGAAGAGGACGAGGTGGGGGTCTTCGAGATGGGCATGAATCATCCCGGCGAGATTGCGCCTCTCTGCGAGATTGCGCGGCCACATCTCGGCATCATTACCAACATTGGCACCGCTCATATCGAATACATGGGCAGCCGCGATGCCATTGCCGAGGAGAAAGGGGCGCTGGCCCGGGCCCTCCCCGAGGTGGGCACGCTTTTCGTTCCGGCGGCTTGTCCCTATCTCGATTACTTTCGCGATCGCACCCGGGCCGAGGTGGTCGCCGTGGGCAATGGTCGGGGCGAAGTGCGGGCTGAGGAAATCGATGGCTCGGGCGATACCATGAGGTTTACCCTCGTGCTGGAGGGGGAGGGGCGCATCCCCGTCAATCTCCCGGTGGCCGGGCGACACATGGTCACCAATGCCCTCCTGGCTGCGGCAGTGGGCCGGGCGCTCGGGCTCACGCTGGCGGAGATCGCCCGGGGGCTGGAGGCCACCGAGTTGACCAGTGGCCGTCTGCGCTCTTTTCAGAAGAATGGCATCACCATTCTTGACGACACCTACAATGCCAATCCCGAGTCCATGCGGGCTGGTCTGGAGACGCTCGCCGAGCGTCGTCCTGGTCCCGGGGGACGTCACTTCGCCGTGTTGGGGAAAATGGCCGAGATCGGAGCGACCGCGCCTCAGGAGCATCACGCCTTGGGAGAATTCGCTGCGGCCCGGGGCGTGCGCGTGGTCAGCGTCGGTGGCGAGGCCCGGGGAATATCGCAAGGAGCGGCCAGCGATCGCCATTTCGACACCCGCGACGAGGCTGCCCGCTGGCTTGCCCAAGAATTGCACGAAGGGGATGTCGTCCTCTTCAAAGGCAGCCGCACGGCGGCTATTGAAAACGTGATCAAAGCCCTTTTCCCCGACAGCTAATTTTCCCCACTTACACACATGTTCTACTGGATTTACGAAATTTGGATGCGCGCGCACGAGGCCGGTGAGTCTTGGGCCGATACCTTCAGCTTCCTGCGCCTCTTCCGCTATCTCTCCATCCGCGGGGGAATGGCCGCGTTCATCACCTTTGGCCTCTGCCTCGTCTTTGGCCCGCGGGTCATCCGCAAGCTCATTTCCCTCAAAGTCGGCCAACCCATCCGCACCGCCGAGGAGGTGCACAAGCTGGCGGAACTCCATGGCCAAAAGGCGGGCACTCCCACCATGGGCGGAGTCATGATTCTCGGCTCGGTGCTCATCGCGGTCCTGCTTTGTGGACGGGTGCTCAATCCCTTCGTCACGGTCACCATGTGTGCCATGTTGGGACTGGGGCTGCTCGGCTTTGTCGACGATTATGCCAAGGTGGTGAAGAAGACCTCTGATGGCGTCAGCGGCAAGACCAAGCTCTTTTGGCAAATGCTCGTAGGCTTGTTGGTGGCGCTCTTTCTCTACACCAAGCCCGAGACCAATGCCTGGCTCTTCGCCGATAGTGACGTGGTGTGGAAGGAGACCACCCGCAGCATCTCGGACCTCTCCTTCCCGCTTTCCAAGTCGCCGCTCCTTCCGCTGGGCCTGTTGGCCATTCCCTTTTTCATCCTGGTCATCATGGGCGCTTCCAATGCGGTCAATTTGACGGATGGCCTCGACGGCCTCGCCATCGGCTGCACCATCACCGTCTCACTGGCCTATGCGGTGCTGGCCTATGTGGCGGGCAATGAGAATGCCCACGACTACCTCAATGTGCCCTTCAATCCCATGGTGGGCGAGCTGGTGGTGGTCATGATGGCCCTCGTGGGGGCGGGCTTCGGCTTTCTTTGGTTCAATTGCTACCCGGCCAAGGTCTTCATGGGAGACACCGGCTCCCTGGCCATCGGCGGCTGCATCGGCACTACCGCCATCTGCGTGCGGCAGGAGCTTCTTCTGGTCATCATCGGGGGCATCTTCGTGATGGAGGCCCTTTCGGTGGTTCTGCAAGTGGCTAGCTTTAAATCCACCGGCAAACGCATCTTCCGCATGTCTCCCATCCACCATCACTTCGAGCTGGGCGGCTGGAAGGAGACCCAAGTCATCACCCGCTTCTGGATTCTTTCCATTCTCTTCGCCCTCATTGGACTCGCCACTCTCAAGATTCTCTAATGAAATTGACCGGACAACACGTAGCTATCCTCGGAGCCGGCCGCAGTGGCCGTGCTGCCGCCGAATTGTGTCTCAAGCTCGGCGCCCAAGTGACCGTCTATGACACCAACGCGATTGGCGGCGAGTGGCCGACCGGCATCTCTTTGCAAGAAAAAGCCAGCCCGGAGAGCGCGGCATCCGAGAACTTCGACCTCGTGGTCATCAGTCCGGGAATCGAGACCCAAGGGGCCTTCGCGCAAGCCTTTGCCCGCCGCAGTGCGGAATTTATGGGCGAAATGGAGCTCGCCTACCAGAACTACGAGGGACTGGTGGTCGCCATCACCGGCACCAATGGCAAGACCACTACGACGGAATTGATCTCGGCCTTTTTGAATGAGGGCGGCATCTCCTGTGTGCCCTGTGGGAATCATGGTCGCCCGCTTTCCGATGTCGTGCTCGATCCCGATTGCCCGGCGGCGGTCGCTCTGGAGGCCAGCTCCTTCCAGCTCGAGACCATCGACACCTTCGCCCCCAAGGTCGCGGTGTGGCTGAACTTCGCCCCCGATCATATGGACCGCTACCGCGACCTCGAGGAGTATCGCGCGGCCAAGAGACGTATCTTCGAGAATATGACTGGAGAGGATGTCGTGGTGGCCCGCTCGCAGGAGGACCTCGGCTCTCTCAAGGCCCGGGTGGTGCGCTTCATGAGCGAGTGGGATGAGGAAAACGAGAATGAATACACCCTGCGCAACGGACAAATCTACCACCAGGAGGAACCTCTCGTCTGTCTCGACGACACCAATCTGAGGGGTCTTCACAATGCCGAGAACATCATGGCGGCGGCGGGCGCGGCCAATGCGGCCGGAGTCCCGGTAGAGGCCATTCGCAAGGCCTTGGAAAACTTCGTCCCTCCTCCGCACCGCTGCGAGCTGATCCGGACCCTCGACGGGGTGGAATACCTGAACGATTCCAAGGCCACCAATCTCCATGCCCTTGAGTCCGCTCTGCGGGCTCTCACGCGACCCATTGTGCTCATTGCCGGTGGCAAAGAAAAGGGGCTGGACTATACTCCCCTGGCTCCACTCTTGCGCGAGCGCACCCTGGCCACCGTCACTTTCGGCGAGATTGGCGAGAAGCTCGGAGAGCTCTTTCGCGCGGAGGTGGAGACCGAGACCGTCGAGACCCTGGCCGAGGCCGTGGAGGCCGCCCGGCGCCTCGCTCCCGCCGGATCCACCGTCTTGTTTTCCCCAGGAACCTCCTCCTTCGATCAGTTTTCCAGCTACGTCGAAAGAGGGGAAGCGTTCCGTAAATATGTTAACAACCTGAAGTAGAGAACCACCTATGAAAACCAAAGCGTTTCAAACCAAAAGGCGGCCCAAGAAGGGCTTCCGAATCCTCCATGCGAAGACACGCAAACGGAAACAGCGCGTGGCTGCGGCTGCGTCGGGCGGAGACTTCTCCGTCGAAGAACCCAATCTGGGCGTGGCCCGGGCGCTCATCGTCATTCTCATTCTGCATGTGGCGGCCATCATCGCGATCGTCATTCACAGCAGCACCAACAAGGATGAGGTCGTGCAGAGCAGCCCGGTGGCCCGCAGTGAGGAGAAGAGCAAGCAAACCCAGCGCACCGAGCAGCTTAGCAAGCCCAAGATCGCGAAAGAAGATCGCTGGGTGTGGGTGGAAGCTGGTGATACCTACGAACGCATCGCCCGCCGCAACAATGTCGATGTCGCCGAGTTGCGCCGGTTGAATGAGAATACCGCGCTGAGCCTCGGCCATGCTCTGATTTTGCCACCTCCGCTTCCTCCCGTGCCGCAGCCAGAGCCCGCTCCGCAGCAGGAATCACTCCCGGCCCGCGCCGAGTTGGTGGAAAACACTCCTTCGCCCGCTATTCAGCGCGAGCAATTGCCGCCCATTGAGGAAGTGCCCGCCCGCCACAGTTTGCCGCCGGAATTCGAGGTCGTGGAAGGGGAGCAACCGGTCGAGGTCTTTCCCACCGAGCAGAGGGTTCCCGTCGAACAAGAAGTCACGGTGAACCGTCCCGAGGCTCCGGTCCTTCCGGCTGCCACCGTGGAAGCTCCCGGAGTGCAGGAAGCGCTGGTCGCGCCCCAGCCCGCGCCGCAAGTGGTCGAAGCTACGCCCCCCGCGCCCCAACCAGCTCCCCAGCCTGCCACCAAATCCTATACCGTGCGCAAAGGAGATACTCTCTGGGCCATCGCGAATCGCAATGGCATCTCCGTGCAGCAACTGGTCGCCGCCAATGGCCATGTGGACCCCAAGCGCATGAAGATTGGCACCACCCTGACGATCCCGGCTCGTTAATTTCATGGCACGCAACAGCGCCCTCATCCTCCTTTCGGCAGTGGCCGCCCTCATCGTGCTGGGCTTGGTCATGCTGTCCAGCACCAGCGTCTGGGCGGATGAGATGCAAGGCGCGGACGACCCCTATGCCCTCGTCAAGCGGCAGCTGCTCTGGCTCGTGATTGGTTCTCTCGCCGCCTGGGTAATTGCCGCCTTCGACTACGCGCGCTTGCAGGCGCTGTGGCCCTACCTGCTCACGGGGGCCTGCGTCCTCTTGGCTTGCTGCTACGTCCCGGGTATTGGGGTGGAATCCAATGGCGAGACCCGCTGGATTCAGTTTCCGGGGATTCCCCAGTTGCAGCCTTCCGAGATCGCCAAGCCCGTTGTCGTGCTCTCTCTGGCCGCTTGGTTTGCCCGCTATCAAGCCGAATCGCGGAGCTTCCTGCGTGGCTTTCTCTATCCCGGCGTCCTCCTCGGTATTCCCGCCCTGCTCATCCTGTTTGAAAAGGACTTGGGCACGACCCTGGTTCTCGGGGTGGTGGGGATGGCGGTCCTCTTTCTGGCCGGGACTCGCATCTGGTATCTTCTTGCCACGGCCCTGGTCTCCGGGGCGGGTTTGTTCTTCTTCGTGCGCGGCGATGACATCCGCTGGGCCCGTATCACCGCTTTCATGCACATGGACGATCCCGAGATTCGCATGGGCTTGGGCTGGCACACCTTCCGCGCCATGACCGCCTTTGGCAATGGGGGCGTCTTTGGCACCGGGCTGGGATATGGTGCCGAGAAGCACGGAGCTTTGCCCTATGCCCATACCGACTTCATTTTCGCTGCTCTCGGGGAAGAATTGGGGCTCATCTGCACCTTGGGCACGGTCTTTGCCTTTGTCATCATCGCCGTCACTGGCCTGGCCATCGCCCTGCATGCCCGTGATTATCTGGGGAAAATCCTCGCCTGTGGAGTGACTCTGCTGGTGGTGGTCCCGGGAATTCTCAACATGTGTGTGGTGACCGGCCTTCTTCCCGTGACCGGTCTGCCCTTGCCCTTCCTGAGCTACGGCGGTTCCTCGCTCGTTTTTACCCTTTGTTCAATTGGGCTCTTGATGAGTGTGCATCGCCGCGCGGTGTTCGTCGATGCCACGGCCTTGCCCCGCACCAAGGAGCGCAAGTTTGCCCTCAAGCTGTGAGCCCTCTGCCAGGGTGATGCCTGCCATTATGATGCAATGGGAGGTGGCTCCCTGGGGCAGGCTGCGGTATGGGGGAGGCCTCACGATATGAAAGTTGTCATTGCATGCGGAGGGACCGGCGGGCACCTCTTTCCCGGAATCGCGGTCGCGGAGGAACTCCAGAACCAGGGTCACGAACCCGTGCTGGTCATTTCCGAGAAGAAGGTCGATGCCGAGGCCTCGGCGAAGTATCGCCATCTGCGCTTCGAGGTGCTGCCCGCCGTGGCCAAGCCCCCCACACTGTCTCCCCGCATGTTGCCCTTCCTCGTCGCCTTGGTGAAGTCCATTGGCCAGGCCAAGGCGCTCCTGCGCAGGGAAAAGGCGGAAGCCGTGCTCGGCATGGGGGGCTTCACTTCCTTTGCTCCTTGCTACGCGGGGAACAAGCTGGGTCTGCCCACCTACGTGCACGATTCCAATGCCGTGCCAGGGAAGAGCAACATCATGATCGCCAAGTATTGCCGCCAGGTGCTGCTCGGGCTTGCTCCCGCCCAAAGCTACTTCGCGGGACGGGAAACGGTGGTGACGGGCACTCCCGTGCGCAAGGAGCTGGCTACTCTCCCTAGCCGGGAAGAGGCCGCCACCAAGTGGGGACTCGCTGCCGACCGGCCCACCCTTCTCGTCTTCGGGGGGAGTCAGGGAGCGCAGGGTCTCAATTCCCTGGTGGTGGAGGCCAGTGGCGATCTGGACTGCCAGATTCTCCATGTCACCGGGCCCACCGACCTCGAGCGGGTGCAGGGCCTGGTAGGGGAGCGGGAGGGCTACCGTGCGATCGGGTTCTGTGATGACATGCCCGCTGCCTACGCCATCGCCGACGCTGCCATCTGTCGCTCGGGAGCTTCCAGTTTGACCGAGCTGGCTTTTTTGGGAATGCCCTCGCTGCTCGTCCCTTACCCCTATGCAAGCGACGATCACCAGACCGCCAATGCCAAGGTCTTTGCCGATGCTGGTGCGGCCCTCATGGCCCAGGAAAGCGAACTCGATCGGGAAAAAATGGCCGCTCTCGCTCGCCAATTGCTGCCCGGTTCTGCCGGACGCGAGGAGCTGGCCCGGCAAACCCGCATCCTGGGTGAGGGAAGTGCGGTGGAGGAGATCGCAAAAGTGCTCACGGCTTGAGCCTTCAGCGCTTTTTCACAATGAGGTAATTGCGCACGGGTTTGTTCCACCAGCGCCGCAGGGATTGTTCGCCTCCCGGCAGCGCGGCGCTGAGATGAAAATCGGAGGAGCGTCCGCCGTCGAGATTGAGAGCGCTGGCAATGCGGAAGTTGGCGAGGGGTTGCCCGGCGAGCCCCCGAGCAAGATCGCGGAGAGTGAGCGGCCCGCTCTGGGCCAGGGCAAAATGGTGCCCCCCATCCCAGAGGACGAGCGAGCGGATGCGGGCGCTCTCGGCGGAGAGTCCCGCGACGGGCTCGCCATTTTCAAGGAGAAATGGTCCGCTTTGCAGCGCCTCCAAGGGCCGCCATCCCCCCGCCACCCGGTCCCGGAAATCCTCCCGCCGCAGGATCTGGCAGCGGCCGCTCTCGCCCGTTACCACCACGCCACTCCCTAGCGAGGAGGCGGTGTTGAGGGAGCCTGTCCTCTTGCCCTGGTGGTAAAGGAGTCCCAAGGGCTGTCCTTCGGGGGTGAAGAAACCGCCGTTGATGGTTGCGAGAGCTCCTTGGGCGGCGCTGACTTGGGAGGCCCTTTGGTAGCGACTCCCCAAGGCGGGCTGGTCCACCACCTCGAGCCGGTGACTCCGGCTGTCGAAGCTCAGCACGGTGAGCCGCTCCCCCGCGATAGTGACTTCCTGCACTTGCAGGGGGTTGGGGGCCGGAGAAGTGGCTTCCCGAGCCGGGGGCGCGCCCGTCATTTTTGCCTCGGGCTCCTCTGCGGCCACTGGGGGACGGGAGCTGGTCGGGGCTGGCGAAGGGGCCGCGCGGACCGGGGCCGCCGCCGGTGGGAGGGGAGGTGGCGGTGCCACCGAGGGCGACGGGCTGCAAGCAGCGAGACCCAGGCTGGCAAAAAGAAGGAGGGAGAGACGAGTCACGACCGGAAGATTGGCTTGCCGGCCGCGATGCGAAAGCGAAAAGGAGGCAAGACCGTCGAAAAGAAGCGCGGCAATTTGGAATTTGCGCCCGTCCACTGCGGTTGGAGTTGGCCAGGGGAGCCTTCTTCTTCTCGTCAAAAGGAGGGGCTTCCGTTATCTCAATGATGCCTTCGGTATGAAAAAACTCCTTCCTCTCTCATTCAACTCGTTCGCGCTTTCTTTAGGCTTGGGAAGCGTTTTCTGCTCATCTCTCTCTGCCGAAACGGTGGCTCGGGAGTGGAATGAGCAGAATCTCGCCGCCATTCGCACCGCCTTTCCCGATCCTCCCGTCCACGCCCGCAATCTCTTTCACCTCTCGGCAGCTATGTATGATGCTTGGGCTGCCTACGATCCGGCCGCCATCGGCTACGCGCACAACGAATGGGCGGAGGTGCCGGCCGGAAGCACGCTGGCCGCCGCCCGCGACGAGGCCGTCAGCTACGCGGCCTACCGCATCCTGGTCAAACGCTACTTCACCACCCCCCATCCCAATACCCCGAACGATGCCGCGACAGCCGCCAAAGCTGCCTTTGATGCCGAAATGACTGCCCTGGGCTATTCCCCAGCCAATACCTCCACCGCCGGCCCCAGCCCCGCCGCCGTCGGCAACCGGGTGGCGGACACCTTGCTGGCTTTTGTCGCCAGCGATGACTCCCGCGAAAGCCAAGGATACAATGATCCGACCTATTTTCCGGTCAATTCCCCTCTCATTCTCTCCGAGTCGGGCACCGAACTCTCCGATCCCAACCGTTGGCAACCTCTCGCTTTTGATTCCCGGCGCACCCAAAACGGAATCATTGCGGACAAGGTGCAGAGCTTCGTGGCTTCCCATTGGGGCCCGGTGCGCTCCTTTGCTCTCCACCTCGGTGAGGACGAAGCTCTTGCCTTCGATCCCGGCACCCCGCCTCTGTATGGCGGAGAGGGAGAGGCCCAATACAAGGAGAACAACGTGGAGGTGATCCGCTTCAGCTCCTGGCTGGATCCCGATGACGGGGTGATGAAGGATATCTCGCCGGGAGCTTACGGAAACAATTCCCTCGGGCAAAATGACGGAACGGGGCACGCCATCAATCCGGCGACGGGCGAGGCCTACGAAAGCAACCTGGTCAAGCGCGGGGACTTTGGGCGCGTGATGGCGGAGTTCTGGGCCGATGGCCCGGCCTCCGAGACTCCTCCGGGACACTGGAACACCCTCGCCAACCAGGTCGTGGACCACCCCGACTTCGAACCCCGCCTGGGAGGGACCGGCCCGCTGCTGGAGCCCCTGGAGTGGGATGTGAAGATGTATTTTGCCCTCAATGGGGCTCTCCATGACGTGGCCGTAGCCATTTGGGGCTGTAAACGCCACTACGACTACATCAGGCCCATTTCCAGCATTCGCTTCCTGGGGCAAAACAATGAGCTCCCGCTGGTGCCTGGCTTGATCGAGCAGGTCACGGTGGAGTCGACCCGTCCCTTGGAACGCCATGCCCACCTGGGATTTCATATTGGCAAAACCGCCATCTACTGCTGGCCCGGGGAGCCGGACAATCCGGCCAGCGAACACAGCGGGGCGGAGTGGATCCTGGCAGAAGACTGGATGCCCTATCAGCGCTCCACCTTCGTCACTCCGGCCTTCGCCGGCTATGTTTCCGGGCATAGTGGTTTCAGCCGATCCGCGGCGGAGGTCTTGACCTTGATGACGGGAAGCCCCTTTTTCCCGGGAGGGATGGGTTCGCAAACCGTCACGGCGGGTTCCCTTCATTTCGAGTATGGTCCCAGCGAGGATATCACCCTGCAGTGGGGGACCTACTATGATGCTGCCGATCAGGCGGGGATCTCCCGTCTCTACGGAGGAATCCACGTGGCTCCCGACGATGGCCCCGGGCGCATCATGGGCTCCCGGTGCGGCCTCGCGGCTTGGGAATTGGCAAAGAAATATTACAATGGCACCATTGCCACCGAAGAGGTGCCTATCCAGGTAGTGGCACGGGAAGACGGCTCGATGGAAATCTCGTGGAACCAGCATCGCGGCCTCTTCTACACCTTGTATGAGTCCACTGACCTGGACGAGTTTGTCCCGGTGGGTGGCACCGAGAGAGCGGGCGAGGACCGCCGGGCCCACCTCGTGGTGGCTCCGGCCGCCGGACCGCGCTTCTTCAAGGTGGTGCGCACCGTGGGGCCCTAAGGGGATGTTTTGGTTTGTGATCTGCTTTCTATCAATTCCAATAGGATGATGATATTGGTTCGAGCCCTCTTGCTTTTGGGATGTGCCGCAGTGACTTCCTGCCACAGTGGAGGGCTCGATCCCGCCGCCTTGCTGGTGGTGAAAGATGTGCCTCTCCCCCAAGGGCAACCTTGGTATACCCGCTTCGCCCGCCACACCTTCCTCGACTATCGCGAGTCGCAGCAGGCTCCGTGGCAACGGGTGGAGGTGGTCAACGCCCGCAGCGGGGTGGTCCACCGTTCTCTCGCAGCCGGGCAGGAGTCCGCTGGCGAGCGCTGGGGGGAAAAAGTCCGTATTCTCTCCCAGACCTCCCAAGCTACCCCGGAGACCTTCGCCGCGATCCGGGAGTATGCGGCCAACTCCCGGCCCGGCCCTTACCGGGCATGGCCCGGGCCGAATAGCAACACCTTCGCGCAGGGGCTGGTCCACCAGACTCCGGGCTTGGCCGCCGTTCTCGATCACAATGCGGTGGGAAAGGATTATCGCCTCTCCCTTGGCCCCACCGCCGGAGGCACCGGTTTCGAGGTCCAAGGCTATCTTCTGGGCCTGACCCTGGGGCTGAAAGAAGGGTTGACCGTGAATGCTCTCGGCCTGAGTGGCGGTCTCTCCTGGTGGCCCCCGGCCCTCAAGCTGCCCTTCCTCCCCGCCTTTCCTCCGCAATCTCCTTCCTAGCAGCAGGCCGTCGATTTCTAACCCCTCTCTTGGGATGAGACAACACCCAGTCTCCGGCTTTGTGCGGAAAGCCGGAGACTGGGTAAGCCCAGGGAGCCGCTGCGACCGATTTTTCCCAAGAGTTTTCTTGTTTAAGCGAGGATTTTTATAAATTATCAGGTGATGAAACAAGCATCTTCCCTCCTTCTTTTGGCTATGGTTTCTTGCCTCCTCGCTTCCTGTGGTTCGCGCGCGGTCCCGGTTGCTGAACTCACTCCTGCCGAGCGCGATCTCTTGACTGCAATCAATAACTACCGCAGCAGTCATGGCAAAAAAGCCCTCACTCCGAGTGCCAGTCTGACCGAGCTGGCCCGCACCGATGCCAAGCGCCGGGCAAGCAGTGGCCAAGGTTATGTCGATAACCGTCTCGAGACCGGGTATGAGCGCATGCTGACCCTCGCCGGCACCGCGCGCAGTGGGCCAGAGTTTGGCAAAAAGCTGATGGACTTTTGGGCCAACCAGCCTGCCCAGCGCGAATGGCTGAAGGACGACTACGCCAGCGTGGGCGTGGGAACCGCAGCAGGGGAGTCCAAGCTGGAGACCGGGGTGGTTCTCTTGGGCGGTTTCGCGGGTGGAGGCTTCTAAGCCAGCCTCAAGACCATCGGCCTGGGCCCGGCTCTCCTGCCGCTGGAGAGTTGGGGGAAAGCCATTCATCGCAAGCATGAACAATCCCGCTTCATTCCACACTTGCCGCCAAGGAATCCTCCCTCTATAGCCCTTCTCGCAGCAAATACGCGATATGGCAGATAAAAAATCAGACATTGGATTGATTGGCTTGGCAGTGATGGGGCAAAACCTCGCCCTCAACATCGCCGACCACGGGTTTCAGATTTCAGTTTACAACCGCACGACTTCCAAGACGGATGCCTTCATCGCGGAAAATCCCGACACCCCTGGTGGTTTGGTTGGATCCCAGACTTTGGAAGAATTCGTGGAGTCTCTCGAGCGTCCTCGCAAGGTGATCATCCTCGTGCAAGCGGGCCGCGCCACTGACGCGGTCATCGACGGTCTCACCGAACTCCTCGACAAAGACGACATTATCATCGACGGTGGCAACGCTCTTTGGACCGACACCATTCGTCGCGAGAAGGAGCTGAACGAAAAAGGGTTCCGCTTCGTGGGTTCCGGCGTTTCCGGTGGCGAAGAAGGCGCCCGCTTCGGCCCCTCTCTCATGCCCGGCGGCAAGGAGTCCGCTTGGAACGAGCTCAAGCCCATCTGGGAAGCCATCGCCGCCAAGGTGGACATGGAGACCGGCAAGCCCATCGAGGGTGCTGCTCCTGGCAAGCCCGTCGAAGGTGGTGTCTCCTGCACCACCTACATCGGTGAAAATGGCGCGGGCCACTACGTCAAGATGGTCCACAACGGCATCGAATACGGCGACATGCAGATGATCTGCGAAGGCTACCAGCTCATGGGCAGCCTCCTCGGCATGGAGCCCAAGGAAATGGGTGAGGTCTTCGGCGAGTGGAACCAAGGTGTTCTCGACTCCTTCCTCATCGAAATCACCGCCGACATCCTCCAGCAGGACGACCCCGAGACCGGCAAGCCTTTTGTCGACATCGTCCTCGACACCGCTGGCCAGAAAGGCACCGGCAAGTGGACCGCGGTCAACGCTCTCGATATGGGCATCTCCGCTCCTCTCATCGCCGAGGCCGTTTTCGCTCGCTGCATTTCCGCCGTGAAAGAAGAGCGTGTGGAGGCCTCCAAGATTCTCTCCGCCAACGTGCCCGGCTTCGATGGCGACAAGGACGAGTTCGTCCAGGCCATCCACGATGCCCTTTACTGCTCCAAGATTTGTTCCTACGCCCAAGGCTTCCAGCTCATGCGCGAGGCTCAGAACGAGTATGACTGGAAACTCAACTTCGGTGAGATTTCCATGATCTGGCGGGGTGGCTGCATCATTCGTGCCGCCTTCTTGCAGAAGATTTTCGAAGCCTATCAGCGCGATGAGAACCTCGCCAACCTCCTCCTCGATCCCTTCTTCAAGAGCGAGATCGAGCGTTGTGAGGCCAACTGGCGCAAGGTGGTGGCCGCTGCCGCTCTTCACGGTGTGCCCATCCCGGCCTTCTCTTCGGCCCTTGCCTATTACGACAGCTACCGTAGCGAGCGCTTGCCCGCCAACCTCCTGCAAGCCCAGCGTGACTACTTCGGTGCCCACACCTACGAGCGCGTCGACAAGCCCCGGGGCGAGTTCTTCCACATCGACTGGCCCGAGCCCGGTCGTCCCCAGCTCTCGATGTAAGTTTCGAGTCCTTTCTCTTTTCTGCAAAAAGCCGTCTCTCTGGAGGCGGCTTTTTTTTGGGGGCCTGCCCGTCTTCCTTGTTCATTTCTTTTCCTTGCACGGATCAAGAGTTGCTTGCGTGCCGTCACGGGAGGTGAGTTCGTTTTGGAGTCCCAACTTGCTCATAAAAAGCTTTCTCTGTTTTATTTGTAATTAAAATGAAAACAATGTCTGGGTGTAATGTGAGTTTTTGTGTTCTCAATTAGAAGGAGAGAGGTTATCAAAGTCTTCACCACAGGCGGAGAACCCTGAAGAAGTGGGAACTCTTTCTGTCCGGTGAACCCCTTCGGAAGAGGGGGTTTTGGAAAAAACCGAATCCGATGAAAACCATGACCCATTCACCTTTCCCAGCTGCATTCTTGGCAGCGATTGTTTTCACCCAGCCCCTCCGCGCGGAGAACGACTTCAATGTCGGCGATTATCTCACCCGCGATTGGGGAGGTCTCCGCCCTCAGCTGGTGGATAGTGGCATCACTCCCTTCCTCTATTACGATTCCATTTTCAGCGCCAATCTCTCGGGGGGGATCCGCCATGACGAGGACTTTGTGGGACAGGTCTACGCAGGGGTCGATTTGGATCTGGAGACGCTTTGGGGCTGGGAGGGCACTACCATGAAGGTCTCCATGGTCAATCGGCACGGCAACACCCTGAGCGATTCCGTGGGTGGCATCTATGACCCCATGACTATCTACGGCGGTCAGGTCAGCTATCTTTACCAGCTCTTTATTGAGAAAGAATTCGGTGACGACTGGTCGCTCAAGTTCGGTCGGGTCTCGGCGGATACCGATTTCACGAAGTCTTCACTCTTCGGCTATTCCCTCAGCACCGCCATCAATGGACCCATCCGCGCGACCCTGCTGGAGAGCTCGCTCACCTCCTTTCCGTATCCGGTGTGGGGCGCACGGCTGAAATACACTCCCGACGAGGAGCACAAATTCCAGCTCGGAGCCTATCAGACCGGACCCGATCAGTGGGACTACCGCAAGCATGGAGCCGACTTCAGCTTCGGCAATGACGATGGTATCTCCGTGCTGGCGCAATATGACTGGACTCCGCGCAGCCAGCCCGGAACCCGCATCTTCGGCGGCGTGATTGGTTCTTTCCGCGATTTTGAACGCTTCGATGGGGGAGAGCGCGATTTCCTCTTTCGGGCCTACCTCCATGCCGAGGGCGAGATTGCGCCGGGTCTCACCGCCTTCGCCCTTGCCACCTACTCTCCCCAGGACGAGGTCGCTCTCACCCCGTGGCAGCTTAGCGCCGGGCTCAACTACGCGGGCCTCTTCCCAGGCCGCGAAGCCGACCGCACCTTCTTCTTCGCTACCTATGGCCAGCTCAGTGACGAGTACGGAGATGCCATTGGGGAAGACGTGGACTACGAGATGGTTTACGAGCTGGGTCACCGCTTTCAGCTGACCCCGGCCGTCTACTTTCAGCCCTCGCTACAATACATTCAGAATCCGGGAGGAACGGGCCACATCGATGATGCCGTCGTCCTCGGGGCCTGGCTGAATCTCAGTTTCTAGTCGGCAGTCACCCGCAGCTGGTAGGACGGCGTGTAGGGGGAAATGATTGGCGAAAGAGCAGACTCCTCGCCCTCCAGTTGCCCATTCAGCCGACCGCCGTGGGCCATTCCGTTGACTAGAAAGACCCGGGTGCGCCCGGGCCGCAGGCCAGTGAGATAAGTGCGTGAGTTGGCCCCCGAGACCTTGTATTCGACATGCACCAAACGTGGATTCTCCGGAAGCAAAGTGCCATTGAAGCCGCCGGGCATGGGGATCAGGCTCATTTTGTGCTCGAAGGCGAGGGTCCGCTCACCCACCGGCAGGGTCACCTCCGGGAGGGCGCGCTCGCGATCGGCCCGATAGGCCTTCCAGTCCGCAGAGTCGTGCAGGGTGCTGCGATAGCCGCCTCCGCAGGCCGCAAAGAAGAGACTGGGGAGGGCGAGAAGCAGAGGGAAAAGTTTCATCGCGGGCTCTTTAGCCCATTCGGCTGAAAAAGGCCTGCAAATTCCACGCCAGGGCAAAGACAAGGAGGTGGATCCCGGCCTTGGCCAGCTGGCCGTTCAGCTCCGGAGAGGGGCCCAACTCCTTCACTGCGCTCACCACCCGGATGGCCGGTAGCGCCAGAATCAGAATGACGAAAAAGACATCCGCAAAGCCGGGTTTCCCTTGTGCGAGATAGAAGGCCACAATGGCGACCAGATACTCGTAGCGCAACAGATTGGCCGCTTTTTCATAGCCCCAACGCACCGCAAGAGTCTTTTTGCCCGACTGGCTATCCTCCTCCACATCCCGCAGATTGTTGATCGTGATGAGGACAGCGGAGAGGCAGCCCACCGTCAGTCCCAGCCAGAGAGCCTGGGGAAGAAAAAGCCCCGTCTGCACGAAAACCGTGCCCGTGACAGCGATGAGGCCAAAGAAAAGGATGACGAAGAGCTCGCCCAGACCCCGGTAAGCGAGGGGAAAAGGCCCCCCGGTGTAGCCATAGGCCAGGAAGAGACTGGGAAGACCGATGGCGAGAATGACCCAGCCGCGAGCGGCGATGAGAGGCCCGGCCGCTACTGCCGCCAAAAGCAGAAAAACCCCAGCCAGGAAGTAAACCGTGCGCCGGGAAAGAAGCCCGCTGGCCGTGACCCGGGTGGGCCCCAGCCGGGCCGCCGTGTCTGCCCCCTTGGCCTCGTCAATGGCATCGTTGAAGAAATTGGTCGCTATCTGGATACACAGGGCGCTGGTCACCGTGGCCAGGGCGAGCAGCCAACTGAATTGCCCCGTCACCTTCCACGCCAGCACACATCCCGCCCACACGGGCACAATCGCGGCAGGGAGGGTCTTGGGACGGGCGGCGAGGAGGAGAGGTTTGATCATAGGGCTGGTCAGGTGGCCGGCGGCGGCGCGAGCCGCTCTCGCCAGCTCTTTACCAGCCCGACCCTTGAAGCCAAAGAAAAAGTCCCGCATGCCAGCGAAGCCGGGAAGGAACAATCCACCGCGTTGACCGTGCCATTTTTTTTCGCTGCCCAACGAGCCTCTTCGGGAAGGGGCTGCAGCTTGGGCGGCTTGGCTCTGCTTTTATCTCACGACGTTTCAATGCACGGGCCACCCACATCCAGCACTGTCCTTGAACCAGCGGTCGGGGCAGACGGGGTTAGTCCGAGACTCCTGGCTCCTGGACGGTGACGAACACAAGTGCAGAAGGCCAAAAAACCGAGCAATCTTACGTGGATGGCCTTCTTCAAGAAAGCAAATCCTATGACAACAGTTCTCCTGCCAATCTCATCGCGAGCGTCAGCTACACTTACGATCTTCTTGGCCGTGTCTCCTCGATGACTGACTCCCGGGTAGGGACCTCTACGATGGGGGACTATCTGGACAATGGTTCCCTCGTTTCAATGACGGATTCCGCGGGTCATACGACTTCCTACCAATATGATGCCCTCGGTCGTCGCATCAAGGTGGATGCGCCAGACACCTCTTCCGGAGGAGTGACCCATGATAATATCACTCATACCGCATACTATCCTAGTGGGCAGGTGAAGGCCCAGTGGGGGGACCAAACCTATCCTCGCTGGTATGATTACGACGGTCAAAACCGTCTCAAATACCTCCACACCTACACCGAGGCCCCCACGCTCGATCCAGACGCTCTTCCCGCCGTTGCTCCTGCCGGTCATTCCCAAACCACGACCTGGACTTACGATTCTCAGCGAGGTTGGTTGCTCAAGAAGCGTGATGCCGAGGACAAAGGTGTGGACTACAGCTACACCGATGGCGGACGACTTTTGACCCGAACCTGGGACCGGGGCGTGGTCACCACCTATGGCTATACTGATGGCCAGCTGACCAGCGTCAGCTACGACAACGAGAACAACGGCTATACCACCCCCGATCTAGACTACACTTATGATGAATTTGGCCGACTCGAGACTGTCGAGAGAGATGGCGTTCTCCACGCACAGTATGACTATTATTCTGCCACTCAAAGGGTAGAAGAGGAGCACTTGAATCAAGACATCTCCCTACCAAGAACCCTCACCCGGAATTATGATGAATACCATCGCCCTCAATCCATTCAGCTTGGAAGCGATCACAAGGTAGGCTACGATTACGACACCGGTGGCCGCCTCAATCGGGTCTGGCATAACCCCACCCTCTCCTCGGGAGTACCCCAAGGGAGTGCCGACTTCACTTACACTTATGAGGATGATTCCTACAGCCTCATCGCCGAAGTGGCGGGTCCGGTCCACACCGTGACCAATACTTGGGAAAGCGACCGTAACGTGCTCGACACCAAGGCTAACGTCAAAAATGCTGGCAGCAGTCTTGTTTCGGAGTATGATTACACCGTGAATGCCATCGGTCAGCGCACTGGGGTCACCCACAGCGGGAGCGCCTTTTCTGGCACTCCGACTCTGGCTTGGGAGTATGATGCCCTCGGTCAAGTGATCAAGGCCGACCACTCCAGTGTCGCCCAAGATCGCGCCTATCAGTATGATGCTATCGGCAACCGCTTGGCTTCTGAGATCTCGCAGACTCAAATCTCGGATCCCCCGCAGGCAACCACCACGACTTACACCCCGGACGACCTCAACCAATACACAACCGTGGTGCAGCAAGGCCTCAGCGTGAGCCCCGTCTATGACGACGATGGCAATGCCACCGCCTACCCGATGCCCAAGTCCATTGGCAGTCTGGCCTCTTTGACCTGGGATGCAGAAAATCGTCTCATCTCAGTGCAAATGCCCAATGGGGGCGCTCGCATTGATTATGACTACGACTATCTGGGCCGTCGCATCAAACGAAGCGAAGTGTCCAGTGGTATGACAACCTCCACTTACTACACTTATGATGGTTGGAACTGCGTGGCTGAGTACTCGCAACTGTTCAGCAATCCTCCAGTCCTCGCCAAGACCTATCTCTGGGGGCTCGATGTGAGCGGTAGCTTGCAGGGAGCCGGAGGAGTGGGTGGGCTTTTGGCTCAAAATGGGATTTCGGGGGGCAGTGTCTCCGCTACCCATTATCCCACCTACGACGGCAACGGCAATGTCAGCGAATATTTGGATGAAACCGGAGCGGTAAGCGAACACAACGAGTATGATCCCTTCGGAAATTTGACGACGGGCGGAACAGTCTCCAACTTCACCTACCGTTTCAGCACCAAGCCTCAGGATCCAGCCACTGGTCTTTACTACTACGGATATCGTTACTATGACCCGGTGACGGGCAGGTGGCCAAGTAGAGACCCTATTGAAGAACGGGGAGGGGAGAACCTGTATGGGTTTGTGTATAACGACTGTAATGGCTGGATTGATCGGTTAGG
>NZ_JAENIO010000046.1 GCF_016595415.1 Roseibacillus ishigakijimensis | reverse complement strand
CGCGCTGCTCGACTTGTCAAGGGAAAAAGGTGGTTTTTGCCAATCTAATTTGCTGGCTACGAATCGGTTAGGCTCTTAACCTGACGCGAATGGGCTAGTGGCTTTCTTCTCACACTTCTAAAGACTACTGCGAAGTCCGAAGCTTCCTTCAATGAAATGGCAGTTCTTCTGGGGACTCTTGAGCAAAAAGCCATGTCCCGGCAGACTTTTCAACAGCACCTCAATAGTCGGGCCATTGATTTTTTGAGAAAGGTTCTCTCGGAACTATCTCAAAACAATCCGAATGACCTAACCAGTCGAGCTCCCCGTTTGGACGAATCCTCATTGAAGATGCGACCCAGATTCGCATGCACGTTGCCAATCTCCTGAAGGGAGAGTTCCCACCCAAGCTCTTGATGGACCTCTATCGACAAAGGTGAAGGACAGAAATTGAATTTCGAGCCTGGAAGAACTCGATTCCGATGAGACAAGCCTTGCACCGGATCACCAATCAACATCATCTACTCGACAACCAATTCGATGACTGCCGGACGCAAACCTGCTGCCCGGGCCGTGATTTCCATGTTTCGTCCCTCTCCCCGGCCTCGCACCAGAAGAAGGGCCTTGCCCTGAAAAGCCCGCCGCCGATCGGCTTGGAAAGGCTCGTGGCTGGTGATCGATCCACTATCAACTGCCACCCGCTCACCCGCGCCATTGATCTCGAAGGTCACTTCATGAGCAGCCTTGGGAACAAGAACCCCATGAGCATCGACTACTTCCACCCGAATGTGTGCCAAATCGTCAAAGCTCCGGCCCACCCGGGTTCGGTCCGCCGTCAATTTCAAGCCCACCGCAGGACCAGCAGTGCGCAACTCCTCGCGCGCCACTTCCTTCCCCATTCCAATCAGGAAAGAGAACTTGTCGCCGCTTCCATTCCACCACCTCGTAGCCCGGATCTTCAGGAGTGGCCTCAGTAGGCGCGAGTCTGCGGAAAATCTTCACCATAGGAGCGTCACCCCACCAGC
The DNA here is from genome assembly GCF_016595415.1 of Roseibacillus ishigakijimensis. Classification (GTDB taxonomy): domain Bacteria; phylum Verrucomicrobiota; class Verrucomicrobiia; order Verrucomicrobiales; family Akkermansiaceae; genus Roseibacillus; species Roseibacillus ishigakijimensis. The sequence goes on along the minus strand of NZ_JAENIO010000046.1, from coordinate 31,059 downwards.
TCTGCCGCTCCCAGCCCCGCGGATTCACTTCTCCTGTCCGATCGAGCAGGCCCGCATTGAAAGTTGTCACTGGCCAACTACGAGCTTCCCCCAGATAATCAATTCCAACCCAGAGAAATTGCCCCGCGTGCTGGGGATTGTCCCGACACGCAAACCAAGTGCTGCGATTGTGTCCCTGCTCCGTTCCCACAATTTTTCGATCTTTCCGATCTTCCCACGCCTGCAGCAATTCCGCGTCACGATAATTGGTCCCGATCACATCCAGCAAATCAGCCAGACCATTGTCGTAATCGTGGGTCGTATTGGGACGGAAAAGGGCCTGCGTCACCGGGCGGGTCGGGTCTTCCTCGTGGCACACCTCCACCAACCCGGCGAGGATGTCCTTGGCCTTCTCCGCATCATGCGTGTCACGGATTTCATTGCCCACACTGTAAAGGATCACCGACGGATGGTTCTGATCGCGGCGCACCATCGCCCGCAAATCGCGCTCCCACCATTCGGAAAAATGCCGATGATAGTCATGGGGGTTTTTCCCCCGGGTCCAGCAATCAAAGGCTTCGTTCATCACGAGAAAGCCCATTTCGTCACACAGGTCAAGAAACCCGGGATCGACCGGATTGTGAGCAGTTCGAATGGCTTTAACCCCTAACTCACGCAGCCGGCCGAGGCGCATTCTCCAAACCGCTTGAGGCACGGCCGCCCCTACCGCCCCGCCATCATGATGCAGGCAAACTCCCTTCAGCTTGAGGTTGTGGCCATTCAGCCAAAAGCCCGTCTCGGACCGAAACTCCGCTGTCCGCACCCCGAACCGCTCGCTCACTTGGTCGACCACTTCGCCCTCGCGTTCAATGCGCACCAACAGGTGATAAAGCTGGGGATGCTCCACACTCCAAAGGTGAGGATGAGACCAGGTCAACGAAGCGGCTCCCTTCAAACACTCCCCCCGGGCGACCTCCTGACCCGACGAATCCTGCACAATCGCAAGGGCTCTTTCTTCCGCTTTCAGGTCACGCGAAAAAGCCAGTGCCACAGTCACTTCGACCTCTTGAGCCGAAACTTCTGGGGTCGTGACAAACAGGCTCTCGGGCACGATGTGCAACTCATCAACAGAGACCAGCCTCACTTTGCGGTAAATCCCCGCCCCGGTATACCAACGCGAAGCCGGTTGCGCAGAGGTATCCGCCTTCACCACCAGAGTATTTCCTCCCGCGCGAACCTTACCCGTCAAGTCGCATCGGAAACCGGAATAGCCATAGGGTCGGTCGCCCACTTTTTCTCCATTCCACCACACCTCGGCATGAGCCATCACGCCATCAAATTCCAACCAAGTCGCCCCCGCTGGCTCCAAGGCAATCGTCCGCCGATACCAGGCCACCCCGCTTGGCAACCACCCACCCGCGCCACCAGTGGGAGCACTCTCGCTGAATTCTCCCGCAATACTCCAATCGTGTGGGACTCTCACCTCCCGCCATGCCGAATCATCAAAAGACTCTTCGATAACCCCTTCCACCTCACCCTGAAAGAACCGCCAACCTTCCCCCAGGGGAATCACCTCCCGAGCCGAAAGAAGACCGCAAAACCCCACCCACGCCAGAAACAATTTCATCCCCCCATCTTTTGCAAAAGGAGCTTCCCGACAAGTCCTCCAAGCGGGTTAGAAACTCAATACCCGCCCTTTTCCCAGAAATTCATTGCAAGCCTCAATATTTCCACTATCGTCGAATTATCGAAACGAAAACTGCCAGCCAAGCCTTTGCCGCTCTCGCTCACCCAGCGCGGCTGGAGGTTTTCCGGGCCTTGGCCTGGAGCTCTCCCGAACCCATTGCGGCCGGTCAATTGGCCGAGCAACTGGCCATCCCCGCCAACACTCTTTCCTTTCACCTCAAGGAACTGAGTCACACCGGACTAGTGACCTCGCAGCGAGCGGGTCGCTCGATTCTCTACACCGTTTCACCCGGCACGGTGAGTGCCTTGGTCGATTTCTTCGTTGGCCATTGTTGCCAAGGCCGGGCGGAGCTTTGCGACCCCAAGAACACCAAACCCTGCTGCTAAAATTTCCATTATCCCTCTCAAATCATGACTATTGCTGAACTGAAGGCCGCCTTGCACGGCCACGAAGACAAGACCCTGCAGATTCAACTGCCGGACAAATCCCTCGTCCCCGCCCACTTCCACGTCACCGAAGTAGCCTTTTTGAAGAAGGACTTCGTCGACTGCGGAGGCACCGTGCGCCACGAAGGCCGCTGCCAGTTGCAGGCCTGGGTGGCCGACGATGTCGACCATCGCATTCCCATCGGCCGCTTTCTGGAAATCCTCGCACACGGAGCCCCCATTTTGCCGACGGAAGCTCTCCCCGTGGAGATCGAATATGAAGAAGCCGTCATCTCCCAGTATCCCCTCACCGGAGTAGCGGTGGGCGAGGAGGCGGTCACTCTGCTGGTCGAGAATCGCCACACCGATTGTCTGGCCAAGGATGTCTGCGGATTGACCCCTGCCAACAGTTGCGCTCCCGGTTCGGGATGCTGCTAAATCTCTCTCCGAACTTTCTCCTTCCCCCCCTGAGCCTCCTCGTCAAAAGGGAGGCTCTCTCATTCTGCCGGATCCACCACCCCCTCTCGACCAGCGAGGTAGGACGGGATGAGGGCCACCAGAATGAGGGCCAGGACAAAGCCCATGGCCAATGACCAGCCCCCGTGAGTGCTCAGCCAACCCACGAAAAAAGGGCCGGGGGCGGCAAAAAGGTAACCGCAGGCTTGGGCCATGGACGAGAGATGCGCGGCGGTCTCGGGGGTCCGGCTCCGCATCGCTATCACTAGCAAAGCCAAGCCAAAGCCACCATTGAGGCCGATGCCGAGGAGCAAAACCGCGTAGCCCGCCAGCGATAGGGGCAACACCAGCGCGCCCAAGAGACCCAGAAAGTTGAAAATCATGCACCCCACGATCCAGCCGCTTTGGGAAGCCTGCCGCCCGGCGATGACAGGCGCGAAAATACTGGCCACACAACCGATGAGCTGGAGACCGGTGACCCAGAAAGCGGCCTCTCCTTCCTCCATGCCGCGATGCTGCAAGACGCTGGGGAGCCAAGCGACAATGGAGTAAAAAAAGGTCGACTGCAGGCCCATGTAGGCGGTGACCTGCCAAGCCCGGGGCTGGCGCAGCAGGCGACGCACCCCCGCGAGGGGATGGACCGGCTGGCGAGCGAGAGGGCGGGGCCACATCTGGGGCGACCAAAAAAGAAGAACCACCAGCGCGACCACCCCCCAGCTGGCGAGAGCGGCATTCCACCCCCCTTCCAATCGCAGAGCCAGGGGAACCGCGAAAGCAATCCCCGCCGCAGCTCCAAGGTTCATCGCGGTGGCATAGAGACTCGTGATCGGCCCCAGACGATGAGGAAACCGGCTCTTCGCCAAGCCTGGAAGAAGGACATTTCCCAGCGCAATGCCCGCGCCAATGAGGACCGTGCCCACCATCCGCCAGAGCAATTCCCCACCGCCACTGACCCCACTGGCCGAGCGGAGAAAGCAGCCCACTGCCAGCACCAAGAGACCCAGCCCGAGGGCGCGCGCAAACCCAAGCCGTTGCCCTATCCAGCCCGCCCACAGCCCCACCAAGCCAAAGAGAATGAGTGGCACGGTGGTCAAGGAGCCAATAAACTCTCGGCTCAGCCCATCGGAGGCCATGCGCTCGGCCAACGCCGAGAGACTGGTGAGCGAGGGCCTGAGATTGAGCCCAATGAAGGCTATCCCACTGATGAGAAGGGCTGTTTGCCAGCGGGAACGGGAGTCGGATGCCGAAGTCATGGATAAAAAGCGGTCACTCGGCGAGCAACCGGGCAAGAGAATGGCACTCTTCCGGGAAAAGGCGACGGACTTTCTCACCCCACCCTGCGGAAATTCTCCTTCTTTGACCGGGAAACAACGAAAAATAAGCTCGGCACGATTTTCTTGGCAGACGGGCTGCTGTCTTTTATCGTGCGCGGCCCGGGCAAGGTGGCGAGGGGGGAAACCGGAAAATGTCTTGTCTTTTTCCTTCTCCAAAGCGATTGCACGGCAACAGCAATTTTTCGAGCCCTGAACGTTCTGACAACTCCTTCAGCCTACTGAATACATGACCAGCCTGTCTCCTTACCATCCCGCCTTCACTCCCGACACCTCTGGAACCCTCCACTCCTTTGCGAACGAAAAGGACAATTGTGGCATGGGAGCCATTGCCCATTTGGACGGACTGAAGTCATACGAAATCATCGAACGCGCCATCGATTCGGTCTGCTGCATGACCCACCGGGGCGCGATTGATGCCGATGGCAAAACCGGGGACGGCTCGGGCGTGCTGACCCAGATTCCGCGCACCCTTTTCTCCCGCGAGCTCAGCAAAATGAGCCAAAGCATCCGCGACATCAATGACCTCGCGGTGGGCGTCTTCTTCCTTCCCGCTGATGACGCTGCGGCAGCCCAATCGATTCAGGAAAAAGCGGTCTCCCTCGCCGGAGCTCGCGGCATCAAGGTCCTCGGCTGGCGCGAGGTGCCGGTCAACCCCGACGAGTTGGGCAATCTGGCCGCCAAGAGCCAGCCCAACATCCAGCACCTCCTCTTGGAACGCCCTCGTGAATGGGCTTGCGACCACTTCGAGCGCCAACTCTATCTCGTGCGTCGCCTGCTGGAGCGCGAGTTCGCGGAAGTGCCGAACTTCTACATTCCCACTCTTTCCTCCCGCCTGATTTCCTACAAAGGCCTCGCCATGCCGGCCACCCTGCGGGCCTTTTACAGCGACTTGCAGGATTCCGATTTCCAAGTGGCACTCGCGCTCTATCACCAGCGTTTCTCCACCAACACCTTCCCGGCCTGGCCCCTCGGCCAGCCCTTCCGCATGATGTGCCACAATGGCGAAATCAACACCGTGCGCGGCAACCGCAACTGGTGGGCCTCCCGGGAAGAGTTCTTTGAGAATGACGTTTGGGGTGATGAAATCGAGCTGCTCAAAGGCGTGATGTCCGGCAAGGAGTCCGACTCCGCCTCCCTCGACCACGCACTCGAGATTCTCGTGCTCTCGGGCCGCTCCCTGGAGCACGCCATGTGCATGCTGGTGCCACCGGCCTTCCGCCACGATCAGGAGATTTCCGAAGAGGTGCGCGACTTTTTCCACTACCACCGCTCCTTTGCCGAGCCGTGGGACGGCCCCGCTGGCCTGGTCTTCACCGATGGCGAAAAAGTGTGTGCCTCCCTCGACCGGAACGGATTGCGCCCTTCCCGCTTCACTCTCAGCAACGAAGGTTTGCTCATCATTGGCTCCGAATCCGGCACCAGCCCCATCGAAGAAAGCAAAGTGGCCCGTCGCGGTCGCCTGGGACCGGGTCAGATGATTTCTGCCAACACCGAAACGGGCGAACTGCTCTTCGACCGCGAAATCAAGAACAAGCTCGCCGCCCAGCAAAACTACGGCAAGTGGGTGGATGAGAATCGCGTGGAGCTGCGCAAATACGTCTCCCACGAACCTCACTCCCCGACCTGCGAGTTCGACGCCATCGAGCTTTCCCAGCTGCAAGTGACCCACGGCGTCACCGCCGAGGATCTCGACATGGTCTTTCCACCCATGGTCAAGGGCGCGCAGGAAGCGGTCTTCTCAATGGGTGACGATATTCCCCTCGCCCCCCTCTCCCGCTATCCCCGTCTCCTCTTCACCTACTTCAAGCAACTCTTTGCCCAAGTCACCAACCCGCCCATCGACCCCATCCGGGAATGGGCGGTGATGACTCTAGCCGCCGGTCTCGGCCGCGAGCGCAACATGCTGGAGGAAACTCCCGAACACGGCCGCATCCTGCACCTCGAGTCCGCCATCCTCTTCGAGCAAGAAGTGGAATACATTGCCGAGCGCTCCGCCCACGGCTTCAAATCCGCGGTGCTGGACACCACCTTCCCGGTGGAAAATGGTCCCTTCGGCCTCCGCACCGCAGTGGAAGCCCTTTGCCGTGCGGCCGAAAAGGCCGTCGATGACGGTGCCGAGATCATCATCCTCTCCGATAAGAAAGTCTGCAAAGAGCGCGCTCCCATCCCGTCCCTGATGGTGACCGGAGCCGTCCATCACCACCTCACCAAGACCCGCAAGCGTCTGCGCACTTCCCTTGTCATCGAGACCGGGGAGGCCCGCGACACCCACCAGCTGGCTTGCCTCTTCGGCTATGGCGCGACCGCCGTTTGTCCCTACCTCGGCTACGCCACCGCACGCGCCGTCCTCAAGGACCCCCAGCTCATCAAGAAGCATAAGTTCACCGAGGATCTCACTCCCGAGATCGCGATGGCCAACTACCGCAAGGCGCTGGAGAAAGGACTCCTGAAGATCATGTCCAAAATGGGCATTTCGGTGCTCAACTCTTATCAGGGGGCCCAGATTTTCGAAGCTCTCGGGGTGGGGGCCGAGGTCGTGGACTTCTGCTTCACCGGCACTGTCACCCGTATCGGGGGGGTGGGTTTCAACGAGATTGCCCAGGAAACCCTCACCCGCCACCGCACCGCTTATGCGGAGGAAGCGACCGCACCGCTCGACTTGGGCGATCCGGGTTACAACCGCTACCGCAAGGCAGGTGAATCGCATGCCATCTCCACCGAGGTGATCAGCAATCTGCACACCTTCGTGAAGCACAACAAGATGGAGGATTACGAGGATTACGTCAAAGCCTCCCTGGCAAACAATCCTATTACCATCAAGGATTTGCTTGAGTTCCGGACCGAAGACGCCACCCCCGTTCCCTTGGAGGAAGTGGAGCCGGCGGAAAATATCGTCAAGCGCTTCACCACCGCCGCGATGTCGCTGGGGGCTCTTTCCCCGGAAGCACACGAAACCCTGGCCATCGCCATGAACCGTCTCGGCGGCAAGTCTGACTCGGGCGAAGGGGGCGAAGACGTGCGCCGCTTCAAGCCTTACCCCAATGGCGAAAACGCCCGCTCCGCCATCAAACAAGTGGCCTCCGGTCGCTTCGGAGTCAGCGCCCACTACCTCGTCAATTGTGACGAAATCGAGATCAAGATGGCGCAGGGAGCCAAGCCCGGCGAAGGGGGCCAGCTGCCCGGTCACAAGGTCAATGGCCTCATCGCCCGACTGCGCAATACCCAGCCCGGGGTGCAGCTCATTTCCCCTCCTCCTCACCACGATATCTACAGCATTGAGGACTTGGCCCAGCTCATCCACGACCTGAAGGAAGTGAATCCCAAGGCCCGGGTCACCGTGAAGCTGGTAGCCGAAGCCGGGGTGGGCACAGTCGCCGCCGGGGTCGCCAAGGCCTGCGCCGACAACATCCTCGTCTCCGGTCACGACGGCGGCACCGCAGCCTCTCCCCTCTCCTCGACCAAGCACTGTGGCTTGCCGTGGGAGCTGGGCGTGGCCGAAGCCCAACAGACTCTGGTGCTGAACAACCTGCGCGACCGGGTGGTCCTCCGCACCGACGGAGGCTTCCGCAATGGCCGCGACGTGGTCATCGGAGCGATGCTGGGAGCAGAAGAATTCAACTTCGGCACCATTGCCATGATTGCGATGGGTTGCGTCTACGTGCGCAAGTGCCACCTCAACAACTGCCCGGTAGGGGTCGCAACCACTGATCCCAAGTGGCGCGCCAAGTTCAAGGGCACCCCCGAGCACGTGGTCAACTTCATGATGGGAGTAGCGGGGGAAGCCCGTCAGCACATGGCGAGCCTCGGCATCCGCACCATCGAGGAAATGATTGGCCACACCCGCTACCTGCGTCAGCGCGAGGTTCCCAATCATCCCAAGGCCGCCACCTTGGATTTGTCCAAAGTGCTGCGAGAAGCGACTCCGAACGAAGGTTTCGCCCGCTTCCGCACCCACGAGCGCAACATGGGCATCCACAAGCCTGCTCTGGACTTGCAGATCCTCGAAGACCTGCGCGCCCACGTCGGCGGTGCCGAGGGCGACAATCCGGCCGAACTCCTCATGGACAGCGCGCCCTTTGCCCAAACCTATCCGGTGGTCAATACCGACCGCAACATCGGCACCCGCCTCTCCGGGCGCATCGCCGAGGTTTTCGGTAACAAGGGCCTCCCCGCAGACAGCATCAAGCTCACCTTCACAGGTTCAGCCGGTCAATCCTTCGGCACCTTCCTCGCGGGAGGCATCACCCTGACCCTCGCCGGGGAAGGCAATGACTACGTCGGCAAAGGCATGGCGGGCGGCACCATCGTGGTCCATCCCCCGGAAGACATCAACCCGGGCTTCGTGGCGGCGGAAAACTCCATCGTCGGCAACACGGTGCTCTACGGAGCGACTGGCGGCGAACTCTACGCCAATGGCCGGGCCGGCGAGCGCTTCTGCGTGCGGAACTCCGGGGCCACCGCAGTCTGCGAAGGCGTGGGCGACCACGGCTGCGAATACATGACCAACGGCCTCGTCGTCATTCTCGGGCTCACCGGAAAGAACTTCGGTGCCGGGATGTCCGGAGGCGTGGCTTACGTCCTCGACGAAGACGGGCAATTCCAGTCCCGCCTCAACTCGGAGATGGTGGTGGCCTTGCCCGTTGCCCGCGAGCAAGACATTGCCGAAGTCAAATCCCTCATCGAAAGCCACTTGCAGAAAACCGGCTCCGTGCGTGCGAAGGAACTGCTCGCCAACTGGGAAAGTTCCCTCCTGCGTCTCCTGCGCGTCATTCCCAAGGACCGCCACACCCTGGAGCTGGAGGAAGCCAAGCATGAGTCGGCGGTAGAGCCTGTCTCCTGAGGACCAGAGATTCATCCGCTCCGGAGGGACGGTCGCTAGAAGTGACTTTCCCTCCGGCAACTTGGCGCTAAGATCTCACGGCTGCGAACCGTTTAGCAAACCATCATGCCGCGTATCTGCCTCACCTCCCCCGACCAAGCCCCCCAGCCTTTCCGCTTCCCCTTGGACACCAGCCTGGTGACCATTGGACGACGGGCCGAGCTGGATGTGGTGCTCACCCACCCCTCCGTCTCTTCGCACCACTGCGACATGAAGCGTGTCCCGGGTGGATTCGTGCTCGAAGATCATCAATCCACCAATGGCACCCTGCTCAACGGGCAGGAAATGGCCGTTATCGATCTGAAGGATGGCCTGGAGCTGGAAATCGGCGATGTCCACTTCCGCTACGAGCTCACCGAGGAGGAGAAGGCTGCCTTGGCCCAGGAGTCCTTTCGTCCCCAGCAGCGGGCCAAGAATCCGGCCCCGGCCGCCAGCCCCGCACCCGCCCCGGCTCCGGGAGCCCCCGCCCCCTACCGTCCCGTCACCTCGCTTCCCCGTCGACGCGACACCGGAGGACGCGATTTCGCCATTTTCCTAGCCTTTGCCGCCCTCGCCATTTTCGCCTTTTATCTCGGTCTCAACTCTGCCCACCGGGCCACCATCCCCTTTGACGAGCGGGTCGGGCGCTCTCTGCTCAAAGACATGCGTGCCGAACCCCTTCCGGAATCAACCCCGGAGTCCTGACCAACCCGGCCCCCGCCAGGCGGGCTAGAAGCGACGCCAGGCCGCCGGGACAAAGAGGACAAGAAAGGCAAAGATTTCCAATCGCCCCATCACCATGAGAAGGGCGAGATAAACCAAGGTGGCATCCCCGAAGTGGCTGAAATTATCGGTCGGCCCCACCGCGCCAAAGCCGGGCCCGATGTTGGACAGCGTGGTCAGAACCGCCGCCACCGTTGTCTCAAAATCCACCCCGTTGGTGGTCTCCAAAACCGAGACCACCATCATCGACACGATGGCGATGAACCAGAAGAGAGCCACAAAAAGGACCGTCTGCGAACGACTCTGGCTGTTGATGGAGTTTCCGTTCACTTGCAATCGGAAGACCTGATTGGGCCGGAAGGCTTGCACAATTTCCTGATGGACCGCCCGCACGAGAAGCAGGATACGGCTGACCTTGGCTCCGCCCGCCGTCGACCCCGCACAGCCTCCCATCAACATCAAGCCCAGCACGATGAAATGCGCCCCCACCGGCCACTGCTCAAAGTCCTCCGTGCCATAGCCGGTCGATGAGACGATGGAGACCACGGTAAATGATGCCCCCCGCAAGCTGGCCCACAGCTCGCGCCCACCCAGAACGAACTTGATGGCCACAATGCTCACGATGGCGACCAGGATGAAAATCAGATACCACTTGGCTTCTTCCTCATTGCGAAGCCTCTTCCAGTTGCGGCGCAGAATCACCACATAAACGAGGAAGCTGATACTCCCCAACAGCATGAAAAACATCAGCCACAGCTCAATGGCCAGACCCGTTTCCCAAGTGGAAAAATAGCCGATGCTGGCATTGTGATTGGAAAAACCGCCAGTGGACATGCAGGTGAAGGCGTGGGACACCGCGTCGAACCAAGTCATCCCCAGCGCGCGCAGCCCTAGCAGACACACCACCGTCATCACCAGATACAACTTCCAGAGCAAAAGAGCCGTGTCGCGAATCTTGGCATGGGAAGTCTCGGATGCTTCAAATGAGGACTCATTGCGGAAGAGCGACTTTGTGCCCGCCCCGAGACTAGCCAGCAGGGCCACAAAAAGAACCAGAATACCGAGGCCACCCAACCATTGGGAAACCGCCCGCCACAGGAGAACCCCCTTGGGCCAGGCATAAAGATCGGAAATCACGGTCGAGCCCGTTGTGGTCAACCCCGAGGCCGACTCGAAGAATGCGGCGGCCGGACTCAGCCCCGGTTCCGACAGAACAAACGGGATGGAACCAATCAAAGTGGAAGTCATCCACCCCGCTCCCACGATGAGCACCCCTTCCCGCCGGGGGATGCGCTCGTATTTGCCCCTCCCGACAAGCACGAGGAGAAGCCCCAGACAAAGCGCCGTCAGAGTGGCCGTGGCGAGGGCCCGGCTTGCGGACGATTCCCAACCAGCTTCGAAAAAGGAAAATAGGGTGCAGGCCAGCAGAGCCAGACTCTCCATCATCAGAAGGAGACCGAGAACACGTGCCAATAGCTTGAAATTCACTTGCGTTATCCAAGCGGAATGCGACCGGTAGCTAAACCAATTTCTTCGTCCTCCCCTTTTCTTGGCTCAGAAAAAATGGCAGTCTGGCGCAACCTTCGCGCTGCGGAGGGGTTGAAAAGACCGACCAAGATGAAGAACACGCCTTCCCAAGCCCACCAATCGCCTGCCGGTGAAGACTTCAACGAGTCTTCCGACCGAGAATTATGGGACCTTCTCGGGGAAGCCAGCGAGCCTCAGGCCAGTCCGTTTTTCAGCCGCAATGTGCTGCGCGAGATTCGCCTGCAGGAAAGCGAGCCCGCCCGCCGTTCTTCCTTCTGGACTTTCTTCCGACAGCCCCGGGTGCTGGTGCCAGGCGCTCTAGCTCTTCTCGCCGCAGCCCTTCTCGCCCCCCAATTGAAGCCGACGGAAGCCCCCTCCCTCACCACCTCTCCGGCCTCTGCCACCGGGGAGGCCTTCCCGGCTGAAGTGGCTGACTCCCTGGAGAGTTCCCTCAAGACAGAATTGCTGCTGACCGCCGCCGACGACCCCGATTTGTTCTCCAACGAAGAGTTGGTGGCCATGTTGTTCTGAGCAGAGCGATTGCGCGCGCGTGGGTTTTTGCAAATCTCCCTCGGCACACAGGAGTCTTTCTTGCCGCCTCCCCGGCCATCTGCTAACTCCTTGGTCCTCGCACCCACCTGCCTTCGCAACCATGTCCGACGAAACCCAATCTTCTCCTCCCCAGTCCACCCCGCCTTCCCAGACCGCGACCCCGGCCAGCAACCAGAACCTCATCATCGGGCTGGTCCTCGGAGCGGCAATCCTGCTCCTCCTCTTCCTCGTCTTCGATAGCAAAAGCCAACCTTCCACCAAGGACGACTCCGCCGAAGTGGCTGCGCTGGAAGCCCGCATCCAGGCTCTCCGAAACGCCAATCAAAACACGGCCCAAGGAAATTACGGAACCAGTCAGAACAACTTCGGAGTGGATCCCGTTCTCCTGGCCGACGAAATCGCCACCGAGGCCAATACTCTCGCTGGTCTCATTGGCGAAATCGGGAGTGCCGTGCAACAAAAGGAAGAACTCCTCCAGAATGCCCGGAGCAACGAACAATCCTTGAACCGGACCATCCAGGACTTGCGCCGACGCCTGACCGAGATGAGCGAAAGCGTGAGCAGCACCAACAAACTCACCGAGGAACTCAGCTCGCTGAAAACCCTTTACCAGAATGCTCAACAGGAAATTGAGCGGTTGCGCCAACGTCCGGATGAAGCAACCTTGGCGGAACTGCGTCGCAAAAATGACGAGTTGGTAGCCCAAGTGGAAAATCTAGAGGGACTGCGCACCCAAAACCGTGAGCTGCAGGCCGAGATTGCCCGGCTGCAAGCCGCCCTCAACCGCTACATCCTCTTCGTGGAGGATTCCACCGCACTGCCCGAAGTGGCCCAGCATCTCTTCCGGGAGCTGGAACGCTTGGAAAGCTACGAACCCGCCCAGCTCGACAACCAATACCAGCGCATCGAGGAGCAGCTGAACGCCCGCCGCCTGCGCGCCATCACTTTCGACACCGGCTCCGCGGACCTGACTGCCGAAAAAATCAGCATCATCCGCAATGATCTCGCCGCCACCCACCCCGAAGCCTTCTTCCTTGTGGTCGGCTACGCCTCCAAGACGGGTGAATTCGAAACCAACCGCCAATTGTCCTCGGACCGGGCGACCTCGGTGGCCAGCCAGGTGAATCAGGACAAACGGGAAAACCAGATTGTGCGCGCTGTCTTCTTGAATGAAACCAGCCGCTTTTCCCGCGAACAGCCCCTCTTGAACCAGATCTGCGAAATCTGGGAAATCCGGCCCTGAAGTCGGCGGCTGCATTTTCCTGAACATGCGTGTCCTGGCCATTGATCCCGCCATCCGAAACACCGGCTTCGCGGTGTTGGAAGGCGATGGCCGGCGCCCCCGGGCCCTCGCCTACGACGTCATTACCATCCCCCGCCGCCTCCCCCAATCGCGCGCCCTGGCCGCCGTCCGCACCGGCATCGCCAATCAGATTGAGAAATGGCAACCGGATGAAGTGGCTGTAGAAGGCATCATCTTCGTGCAATCCCACCGCACCGCCATCTCCATGGGAGCCGCCCGGGCCGCCACGCTCATTGCCGCCGCCGACCGGGGGCTGCCCATCTACGAATACGCACCCCGCAAGGTGAAACAAGCGGTCGTCGGCAAGGGTTCGGCGGACAAGGCTCAGGTCGCCTTCATGGTGCGAGCCCTTCTCGGCCTCGCGGAAACCCCTCCTGCCGATGCCGCCGACGCCCTCGCCATCGCCCTGGCCCACCTCACCGCCTCCGATCCCCTCAAAGCACAAACCCTGGACCGCAAAGAAATCTAACCGACACCGCCCCATGACCCTGGAGATAAGGAACCTGGGAACCGACCTTCCCTACGAAAGCGGTCTCGCCCTGCAGCAAGAACTGCTGGCCGAACGCCTGGCGGGCTCGCGGCCCGACACCCTCCTCCTTCTTGAGCATGCTCCCGTCTACACCATCGGGCGCACCCGCGATCAATCCTCCCTTCGCGAGCCTTCGCACCTGCCCTACCCGGTGCATGAGATTTCCCGGGGAGGGCAAGCCACCTACCACGGGCCCGGCCAATTGGTCGGCTATCCCATCATCGACTTGCGCGCCTTTGGCAAAGACCTTCATCAGTATCTCCGCGCGCTCGAGCTCTCCCTCGTTGCTTTTTGCCAACACCACGGAGTGGCCGCCCACCAACGGGAAGGCCTCACGGGAATCTGGCGGGAAGAGCGCAAACTGGCTTCCATCGGCGTCGGCGTTAGCAAGTGGATCACCTACCACGGCTTTGCCCTCAATCTCCGGCCGGAATCTCTCGGCCCCTTCGAGGCCATCACTCCCTGCGGACTCTCGGGCGTGCGCATGACTTGCCTCGCCAATGAGGGTGCTCCCCCCCTCGACCTGGCCACCGCCGCCCGAAGCTACCCCGACTTCCTCTCTCAAGAACTGGCCAAGCTGCCCTCCTAGAGGTCCCGCAAGACCCTCTCCAAGCGGGCCTTTTCCTTCTCCAGCTCTTTGATCTTGTTTTGCGCAAGACGCACCCCGGCCGACAAACGCTCGGCGGAAGCCTCTGCCTTGTCAGCCTCATTGGAATGAGTGGAAACACTGCCCCTGATACGGGCGTCCTGGGCCCGATTGCGAAGACTTCCCGCCTTGGACTTGAGAATCGCCACATTAGCCCGGGCCTTTTCCATCTCGACGCGGCTCGCTTCAAGGTCCCGGTTGATCCGCTCCAAGGACTTTTTCAACTCCATCTTGCGCAGACTCGCGTTCCGCTCCTTGCGCAAAGCCACCATTTTCTCCGCCCGTTGTTCGCGGGATTGGGTCATCATTTCCCGATGGGCTTCCAGCTCTCCTTCACCAATTTGGAACCGATCCCGCCAACTCTCCGGTAACTCCTTCCAAGTGGCGGAAGAACTGCCGAACTGGGTGGTGAAGCGAATCTTGTCAGCAAAAATCTCCTTGATCTCAGCTTGCTGCAATTTCTTCCCGGTGGTCAGGACGATCTCATCAAAGATCTCACCGATAGCCCGTTTCCGTTCGTAGATCCGATACTCGTCCCGATAGGACAACAACTCCTCGCCGATTTCCTCGATCCGGACCTTTTCCTCTTCAATCGCCTTCGCGAGCTCTTTCTGACGCTCTTCGAGAGGCTGCAAAGACTTTTCCACCACAGCCAGCTCACGAGCCACCCCTTCATTTTCCTGCTGCTGGGCGATGCGCCGCTCCGCCACCTCGATGTCATTTTCGAGAGTGAGTATTTCAATCTTCTGCTCCTGGATCTCCGCCTTCAAGCGAGCGGCCGCATCCCCATTGAAGCGATCGTCAAAAACCATCGTCGAGAGCCCCCCAAAGCCAGCCAAAACCACAATTCCGAGAATCACTCCGATTGCTCCCGGAGAGCGCATTCCATCCATAAAATCCGACATTTTTTCTTCTTTCTATTGATCGATTATTGTCCCACCGGATAGTCGCGCCGATAGTTCGCATAGCGCTCTTCTTCCGCTTTTCGCTCCTCTTCCAGCTGAGCTTTTTCTTGCTCCAAATCAGCCACCACCCCCTCGGCTTCCTTCACCAAAAGTTGAGTCTGTTCCAGTTGGGAGGTCAGATTCCGCGACCAATTTTCATCCAAGCGGCTCTTGACGATTTTCAGTTCCCCACGCAGCTCATCGATCCTGAGCTGTTGTTCCCGGTTGAGGGCGACCATTTCTTCATCTTGGCAACTGCTGAGAGACCAACAGGATGATAGAGCGAGGAGTAGGGACCAAGGGGGCAACTTCATTATTCCCGACGTAAGGGGTTCCTCATCCGCGAACCAAGAAAATTCAGTGACAATTCCGAAATATTTATAAATTGGGGCCAAATTTTCCGCTGGCAATGCCCGGCAGGGAAGCCAGCTTAGGGCCCTATGGATTGGAACGAACAATTTCTCGAGCTTTTCGACCGATGTGTGAGCCGTTATCAGGCTGGAGACCGCGATTTCACCGGCTACTACTCGGAAGCCGATTTGGCCTTTCTGAAGTCAATCGGCTACAAACCCCGCGAATTGTTCGACTTTGTGGAGGACCTCGTCGACGAAGGATCGCCCGCCCGCTCCACCGCACTCTTGGTTGCCTCGGTGCGCCGGGACTATCTCCTGGTGGCACAGGGAGGGAGCCTCTCCAGCCACGAAATCACGATGCGCGACCTCCCCTCCTTTGGCGACGAGCTGGAGGGCATCGCTTACCTCCCCCGCATCATTACCAAGGCGCGGGCCAAATTGAAGGGCGAACTGGACCCCGACATCATGTTTGGCTGCGGCGGCGACCGCAACTTCCTGCGTAAGCACGGGGACATCCACCCGGCGGACTTCCTGCGCCATGTCTGGGCGGCGGGTGACGATGATGCCAAAATCGCGGCTTACGTTCGGGACCATTCCTGAGCAAGCTCGCCGCGATGTCAAAATACCAAGGAGAACAAGTCCTCGTTGTCCCCCGCGCCCTGTTCGACGAATTGGGGGCCTTCGAGGGTTTTCACGCGGACTGGAGCCCTTATGTGGATACCCTCCTCGATCCGCGTCACAATTTTTTCATGGACCGCGACCTGGCGGAACAGGACCCGGGCTTCAAGCAGCTCATCCCCTACTGCGTCTTTCATCACGAGGGGCGCGTGCTCCACTACACGCGAGGAAAAAGCTCGGGCGAATCCCGCCTCCACGCCCAAGGCTCGGTTGGCATCGGCGGGCACATCAATCCCGTGGACGCGGGTGAGGAGCACCTCGGCCAAGCCACTTACTACGCGGCTGTCGAACGTGAGATTGGGGAAGAGCTCAATCTGGGCGGGGATTACAGCAACCGCATTGTCGGTCTCATCAACGACGATTCCAACGAGGTGGGCCGGGTCCATCTCGGGATTGTTCATCTCTTCGAGCTGGAGAGCGCGGAGGTCGCCTCCAACGAGGACGCACTCGCCAACCTATCTTTTCAGTCCCAGGAAAACTTACTAGGCGAATTGTTTCCGCAGTTGGAAACTTGGTCCGCCCATTGCGTGAGGGCCCTCTTTGACCAAGCTGAGAGCTAGCGGGTTCCAGCAACCTTCCTCTCTCCCCCAGAGTTCCCAACCAGAAATCTGACAAAAGCTCTACGCATTCATCATAGCGGAATAGGGTCCGGCTGCGGCAGTCTCGGCTCTCCTCTGCATGAAGCATTTTTTCCTACTTTTCCCCTTTTTTTGGGCGGCGCTCACCGCTTCTCCGCAACGGCCCAATATCATCACCGTCTTCATTGACGACTTGGGCTACAGCGATCTCTCTTGCTTTGGCGGTCAGCACGCCCAGACCGAAAATATCGACCGCCTGGCTCAGGAAGGCATCCGCTTCACGCAATTCTACGTCAATTCTCCCATCTGTTCGCCCTCGCGGGTGGCCCTCACCACGGGCCAGTATCCACAGCGCTGGCAAATCACTTCCTACCTCAATCACCGGCGCGCCAATCACGAAAGAGGGATGGCCCAATGGCTGGATCCCGAGGCCCCCATCCTGGCCCGCGAGTTGCAGCAGGCGGGCTATGCCACTGGACACTTCGGCAAGTGGCACATGGGCGGGCAACGGGATGTCTACGACGCGCCTCTCATCGAAGACTACGGATTCGACCGAAGCACCACCAACTTTGAAGGACTTGGCAAGCGCTTCCTCCCCCTTTGCGACCCCTACGATGGCAGCCGGAAACAGCGCCACGACTTGGGGTCCGCACGTCTGGGGCGGGGCCCCATCATCTGGAAAGACCGTTCCCAAATCACCGCGGCCTTCGTCACCGAGGCCCTCACCTTCATCAAAGAGGCCACGGAAAAGGAGCAGCCCTTTTTTCTCAATCTCTGGCCGGACGACGTTCACTCCCCTTTCTTTCCGCCCGAAGTTCTTCGCGATGAGAGCGATGGATCCAAGCGCGCGCTCTATTACGCCGTGTTGGAGGCGATGGATGAGCAGCTCGCCCCACTCTTCGACCACATTCGCCATGATAAGGTCTTGCGGGAAAACACCCTCATCATTCTCTGCTCCGACAATGGCCACGAGGAGGGAGCCGGCTCTTCCAAACCGCTTCGGGGGGCCAAGACTTGGCTTTACGAGGGAGGCATCCGCTCGCCCCTCATCGTCTGGGGGCCCGGTTTGCAAGCCGGGAACGCGCCGGGAAGCACCAACACCACCTCGGTGTTTTCCGCGCTCGATCTCAACCGCTCGCTTTATTCCCTCACCCACACCGATCTTCCCGCCGGGCATTCGCTCGATGGAGAGGACCTGAGCGCGGTCCTGCAGGGTGAACGAGCCGGGAGCCGCCAAGCTCCCCTCTTCTGGCGTCGTCCCCCCGACCGCCCTGGGGAAGGCGGGCAAGCCAATCCCGACCTGGCAATGCGACAGGGCGATTGGAAGCTGCTGGTGAACTACGAAGGGACCGAAGCCGAGCTCTATCATCTTGGAGACGACCCCGGGGAGAAAAACAATCTCGCGCCCGAGAAGGAAGACTTGGTGCAAGCCATGTCCGCCCAGCTCAAGGCGTGGAACGAAGGCCTGCCCCGCGATGAGGGAGACCCCGCCTACGCGGCCACCGCTCCCCTTGCCGACGACCATTTTGTCAATGCCATTGGGGAAGGAGCCGACCCTTGGGTGGTGCGCGATGCCAAGGCCAATCGCTACCTGTGGTGCTTCTCCGATGGCAATCGTGGCATCGCCATTCACACCAGCGACAGCCTCACCTCCCTGGGCGAAAAACATCTCGTCTGGCGGGCTCCCGCAGAAGGCCCCTTTTCCCGCGAGGTTTGGGCCCCGGAGCTCCATTTCCTCGAAGGGCATTGGCACATCTACATGGCCGCCTCTGATGGCCAGAACCGCAACCACCTCGCCTATGTCCTCCGTTCCCGCACAGCGGATCCTCTGGGCGAATACGACTTGCACGGTCCCCTGGCGACTGGCGAAGGCGCGGATGGCCGCTCGCCCAATCTCTGGGCCATTGACATGACTCCACTGCCCATCGGCGACCGCCTTTACGCCATCTGGTCCGGCTGGGACGGCCCCGATACCGACCGCCAATTCCTCTACATCGCGCCCATGAAGTCCCCCACCGAGCTCTCCGGTCCCCGCGTGCGACTCTGTGGGAATGCCGACTATCCTTGGGAAATGACCGAGCCCGAGGGCCGGGGGCGCGGCCTCAATGAGGGCCCCCAAGTGGTGCCCAGCCCGAGGCGCACTCTCGTGACCTACTCCTGCGGGGCCTCCTGGCTGCCCACCTACAAGCTCGGTCTCCTCGAGCTGATCGGCGACGATCCGCTCGACCCAGCGGCTTGGAAAAAACACCCCGAGCCAGTCTTTCGCTCTACGAAGGAGACCTACGGAGTGGGCCACAGCTGCTTCGCACCCTCCCCCGATGGCACGGAATGGTGGCACCTCTTCCATGCCAAGCGGGACCGCGAACCGGGTTGGCGGCGTGCCATTTTCGCTCAGCCGATGTTCTTCAATGACCAAGGCTACCCTGAGTTCGGCCTTCCGGTCCCGGCCAACGTGCCTCTCCCCCGCCCCTCCGGCGAGCCCCTGGGCAAATTCTCCCTGCCTTACGAAAATACCTTGCAGCAGCCTGCCACCCTCGAAGGGTGGGACTACTACGGCCATCATCAACTTTATCAAATCGGGGAGTCGGGCCTCACCCTCGGCCAAGAGGTCGCCCATCCGGTCAATGTCTATCGCGGCGGGGAAAAAATGGTCCTTTCCGCTCCCACCCCAGCAGATTTCAGCGCCTCCGTCACCATCGACTTCCAGGGCGGGGCCGAGTCCCGCGATGCCGGGCTCCTCTTTCGCACCACCGCCCCCAGCGTGGGCTACGATGCCCACCGTGGCTACTTCGCGGGGCTCATTCCCCGCACCCGGTTGCTGGTTGCGGGCAAGATGGATGGCCATCGTTGGCAGGAGCTGCACCGGGTCGCCCTGTCTCTGGACCACAGCCAGCCCCATCACCTTCGCGTGCAAGGCCGAGGTCCCCGATTCACTATCTCTCTCAATGACGAAGAGGTGCTGACCTTTCGCGATGAGACTTATCCCACGGGCAGGGTCGGGCTGCGCGTGGTCGATACCGCCGCCACTTTTCGCGATTTCTCTCTCTCAGAACTCTCCCGATAAGCACGAACACCGCCTTTCCTGATGACCATCCACTCCCGAATCCCCCTTTTTGCCGCCACACTCCTGCTCACCCTCACTGGCATGCTGCGAGGGAATGAGAGGCCCAATATCCTACTCATTCTCGTCGACGACTTGAAACCCGCCCTTGGTTGCTACGGGGACGAGAAAGCCATCACGCCGGGCATCGACGCCCTCGCCAAAAAAGGGCTGCGCTTCGAGTCCGCCTATTGCAACCAAGCGGTCTGCGCACCCTCCCGCTTCAACCTCATGTTGGGCAGTCTCTCCACCTCCACCGGCCTCTACGGGCTCGGCACCAATCTGCGCGAGCGCTACTCCGGGGCGGTGACCATGCCTCAGCATTTCAAGAACCACGGAGGCTACCGCACCCTCTCCCTGGGCAAAGTCTTTCATGTCGGACACGGCAACAGCGGCGACGACCAGTCCTTCGATCTCGTCCACAAAGACAAGGTGGTGGAATACCTCCTGCCCGAGAGCCGCGAGACCTCGATCAGCCAAGAAGAGGTCTTTTTCGAGCTTCATCACCTCTCCCCAGGCGAGCGCGAGAGCTTCCTCGCAGACAAGAAAGTGGGCCGGGGGGCGGCGATAGAAATCGCGGGCGCGCCCGACGAGGCCTATGCCGACGGACGCACCGCCCAGCGCGCCATAGACTACCTAAACGAATTCCAGGAAAGCGGCGAGCCCTTCTTCCTCTGCGCGGGCTTCGCTCGTCCACACCTTCCTTTCTCCGCTCCCAGGAAATACTACGACCTTCATCCTCTCGACAAATTCGAACTCCCCTCCGTGCGCACCGCTCCTGAAGGAAGTCCCCCTTACGCCCTACGAAACAAAGGCATTGAGCTCTTCAACTACTTCCCCTGTCGCGAGCGCTTCGATGATGAGGAATTCCAACAAGAGATGATTCGCGCTTATTACGCCTGCACCAGTTATGTGTCTGCTCAGATCGGCAAAGTCCTAACTGCTCTCGAGGAGAGCGGACTCTCGGAAAACACCTATGTCGTCCTCTGGGGCGACCACGGCTGGCACCTCGGCACCCACAATCGCTTCAGCAAACACGACAACTTCGAGCAGCCCACGCGCATCCCGCTCATCATCGCGGGCCCCGGTATCGCGCCCGGCTCCGCCACCGGGCAACTCGCCTCGACGGTGGACCTCTTCCCCACCCTTTGCGACTTGGCCGACCTCCCGCCACCGGCCGGTCCCCAGCCCATTGACGGACTGAGCCTGAAGCCTGTCTTGCAAGATCCGAAAGCGCGCATCCGGGACCACATCACCCACTGCTATCCGCAAAAACGCTTCGGCTGGGCCATCCGCAACGAACGCTACCGCCTCGTGCAATGGGGACGCCCGGGCAGCGAGGACCTGGTCTATGAACTTTATGATTTTCAGGAGAGTCCCCTCGAGACCAGGAACATCGCCTCAGAGCACCCCGCTATTGTGGCGGAGATGAAGAAAAAGTTCTCTCTCTATCCCAGCCCCCGCTAGCCCCCCTTTTCCCCAGTCCCGCCTTATGAAATTACTCCTTCTGGCCACCAGCACTCTTCTCCTCGCCGCCTCGCTCTTGCCCGCCGAGCGACCCAATATCCTGCTCATCATGGTCGATGACCTGGGATTCTCGGACCTCGGCTACATGGGAGGAGAAATCGAGACCCCGAATCTCGACAAATTGGCCCACGGCGGAGTTCGTTTCTCCCACTTCTACAATGGCGGCCGCTGTTGCCCCACGCGAGCGACCTTGCTGACCGGGCTGCATCCCCACCAGACGGGCATCGGGCACATGACCAGCTCGCCCACACATATCAATGAGCCCGAGCCTCCCGCCTATCAAGGCTACCTCAATCGCCACTGCGCCACCCTGGCCGAGCTGCTCAAGCCCGCTGGCTACTCGACCCTGATGACCGGCAAGTGGCATCTGGGCTTCCACGACAAGGATCGCTGGCCACTCCAACGCGGATTCGATCGCTTCTATGGCTGCATCCCCGGGGCCACCCGCTTCTTCTACCCCGAACACCCCCGGGGAATGACCCGGGACAATACTCCCCTCGAAAAACCCCTCTCCACCACTGACGAGCCGTTCTACACCACCGATGCCTTCACCGACTATGCCATCGACTTCATCGCTGAGAACGAAGCAAAAACGGATGACCCCTTCTTTCTCTACCTCGCTTACACCGCCCCCCATTGGCCCCTCCAAGCCTTCGAAGATGACATCGCCAAATACCGGGGAAAATACAAACTCGGCTGGGACCAACTCCGCAAGAAGCGTTACCAAAGGCAGCTCGAACTCGGCCTCATCGATCCCCGGTGGAAGCTCTCCCCCCGCCCCGCGAGCGTCCCTGCCTGGGATTCCCTCAGCAAAGAAAAGCAGGACGAGATGGACCTCAAGATGGCCATCTATGCCGCCATGGTGGACCGCGTGGATCAAAATATCGGCAAACTCACGGCCTTCTTGAATGAGCAAAAATTGCTGGATAATACCCTCATTCTCTTCCTCTCCGACAATGGAGCCTGTCAGGAAGGCGGTCCTCTGGGTCGCGGCGAATATTACGACATCGCCCGCCGCAACCAACAGCCCGCCAATTCCTACGGAGAGGCTTGGGCCAATCTGGGCTCCACTCCCTTCCGCCTTTACAAGCACCATGCCCACGAAGGCGGGACCGCGACCCCCTTCTTCCTGCACTGGCCCGCACAAATCGAGGCCCAGAGCGAGTGGTATCGCTCCCCCGGGCACATCCTCGATGTCGTGCCCACCTTGCTCAATGTCACGGGCGCGGACTATCCCGGGCAGATGCACGGCAATCCCTTGCCCCCTCTCTCAGGCATTTCCCTCCGCCCCTCCTTCGGACAAGAGCCTCTCGCGCGGGAAGGTTTTCTCGCCATGGAGCACGAGAGCAATGCCTTTCTCCTAGAAGGGGAATACAAGCTGGTGGGCAACCACCTCGTCGGAACCACGCAGCCGGATTTCTCCAAATGGGAACTCTACAACCTGGCCGAGGACCGCACCGAATTGCAAAACCTCGCCCCCACTCAACCCGAGAAGCTCAAAGAACTTGCCGACAAGTGGGTGCGATGGGCACACGAGGCCAAGGTCTACCCCCGCCCCCGTTCCTAAGCGGGTTAAAAATGCAACCGGCCAATGTCCGCCCGGCGTTGGCTGCCGTCGAAGGTGACCTTGGCCGCTTCGGCATGGGCCCGCTCCACCGCTTCTGCGCGGGTTTCGCCACCCGCGACGACCGCGAGCACCCGGCCTCCATTCGTGACCCAGCGCTCCCCCTCTCTGCGAGTGCCTGCATGATAGATCCGGGCCTCGTCGACCTCATCGAGCCCGGCGATGACATCTCCGCTGCGGGAGCTCTCCGGGTAACCCGCACTGGCCAAGACCACGCAAACACTCCAACCGGGGTCAAAAGTCAGAAGATCCTGCTGAAGCTTGCCTTGCGCGCCCGAGAGACAGAACTGCACCAAATCGCCCTGCACGAGTGGCATCACCGCCTGGCACTCCGGATCCCCGAAGCGACAGTTATACTCGATAATTTTCGGACCCGCAGCCGTCATCATCAAACCGAAGTAAAGAAAACCGCGATAGTCGAGTTCATCAGCCACCAGTCCGGCAACGGTAGGCTTGACGATTTCCTCCTCGATGCGAACCAACTCTTCCGGGGTCACCAGTTGGCGACTGGCCACCGCGCCCATTCCACCTGTATTGGGCCCTTGGTCACCCTCCCCAATGCGCTTGTAATCGCGGGCCGGAGTGAAGATTTGATAATCCTCGCCACTCACCGCCGCGAAGATGGAGACCTCGGGGCCTTCCAAATACTCCTCGACAAGTAGCTTGCCCTCACCAAAACGTTTGCGCGAAAAGACTTCACCCAAAAACTCGTCCGCCGCACTCTCGTCGTTGCATACAGCCACCCCTTTGCCGGCGGCGAGACCATCAAACTTCAGCACGGTGGGATACTTGCCTCCGATGGCATCACGGGCTTCCTCGATATCTTCGCAGACCCAGGCCTTTCCGGTCGGGATTTCATGACGTTGCATGAAGTGTTTGGCGAAGCCTTTGCTGGCTTCCAGCATCGCCGCTTCCTTGCGGGGGCCCCAGCAGGGAATGCCAGCCTGGGCACAGAGATTGGCCAAGCCTTCATCCTTCACGAGATAGCTCTCCTCCCCCGCCACACAGAGGTCGATCTTGGAGCCCAGCATCCAGCCCACTAGCTCGGCCACTCCGCCGGCCGCCACTGGTTGCGCAATTTCGGCAATGGCATCGCTGCCGGGATGGCAATAGAGCTCAACCTCCCGACCCGACTCTTGCAGAGCACGCAACAGAGCGTGCTCCCGGCCTCCTTTTCCCACGACGAGAATCTTCATGCCACTTTCTGCCCCAGCGGCAGGAAAGGCTCAACCCTTAATCGCAAGAAGACGGGACATCACCCCGCCGCCACTGCCCCTGGGTGAGGCAATGGACCGCGCCCCCTTCCCGCCCGAGCAATCGGCAGTCAAAGCCCACCACTTCCTTTCCGGGAAAAGCCTCCGCCACCACCGCCAAGGCCTCGGCATCACCCGCCAAGCCATATTGCGGCACGACGACTCCCTCGTTGACAATGAGAAAATTGGCATAACTCCCCTCGATGCCTTCCGCGATTTCCCCCACGTAGGGCAGCGCCCGCACTTGCAGTCCTGCCGCTTCCAGCCGCTTCCAGTTGTCGCGCAGCGTCTCGCTTGCGGGCTCCACCGCCAGCACCGCATCTTCACTCACAAAGCGAGCCACCATATCGATATGCCCATCGGTATCATCGTGCTCCAGCCCAGCCCGCAGCCAGAGAATCTCCACAGCCCCCAGCTGGGCTTTCAACTCAGTGGCAACAGCCTCCCGATCCCAATCCGGATTGCGATTGCCATTCAGCAAGACCGACTCAGTAGTGAGAATCCGACCCGCACCATTGCTTTCCAAAGCCCCTCCTTCGCAGACAAGAGAGCTCACCGAGCGGGGAATTTGCTGTAAAGCGGCAATCGCGGCGGGAACCCGGTTGTCTTTCTCAAAAGGAAACTTCCCGCCCCAGGCATTGTAGCGCCAATCGACCATCGCCACCGCTCCGGTTCGGGGATGGCGCAAGAAAGTCGGCCCGTGGTCGCGACACCAGACATCGTCGGTGGCAATGGCAAAAACCTCCGCCTGCGGAACCAGCTCCACCACCCGCTCGCGCTGGTCGAGCTGCACACAGAGCCGCACTTGCGCGAAGCGCGCAATCACCGCCACCAAGCGGGCAAACTCCGCTTCCACCTCCGCACGGGCGATGCCGCCCCACAGCTGCGGAGCCACTGGCCAGCTTAGCCAGATCGCCTCCACCGGCGACCACTCGGCTGGCATCACGAATCGATCTTCATTGCGTTGCATCATGGCGCTTCTTTACCGGCATTCCGGGCGCTTGCCAGCCTGCAATTTGGCACTAGGCTTCTTTCCATGCTCACGCGATTGTTCCTCTCCGGCCTTTTGGCCTGCCTTCCTCTCTCCGCCCAACTTGCTCCCCCGCCCGAAGTGGTGGAGAAGCCCGCCCCCTCGCCCAAGGCCACCCAGAGCCACCTCTTCGATTCCGTCCTTCGCATCGAGGTCGCCACCCAGAATCCCGACTACCGCACCCCATGGAATACAGGCGGATTCTCCGGCGGCAATGGCACGGGCTTCCTCATCGGGCCCAACCAGATACTCACCAATGCCCACGTCGTTTCCAACGCCCGCCGCATCCTCGTCACCCAGCGCAACTCCGCCCGCAAGCTCCCGGCAGTCATCCAGCACATTGCACACGATTGCGACCTTGCTCTCATCAGCTTGGAAGACCCCACCCCGCTGGCCGGCCTCGCCCCCCTCCCCATCGGCGGCATGCCCGCGCTGGACTCCGAAGTGCGCGCCATCGGCTACCCCGTGGGAGGAGATCGCCTCTCCGTCACCCGGGGCATCGTCTCCCGCATCGACTTCCGCCCCTATTCCCACTCCCGAGCCGATTCCCACCTCATCATCCAGGTCGATGCCGCCATCAACCCCGGCAACTCGGGCGGCCCGGCGGTGCAAGATGACAAAGTGATCGGCGTAGCCTTCCAAGGTCTCACCCAAGCCGACAACACCGGCTACATCATCCCGACCCCCGTCATCCGCCGCTTTTTGAAAGACATCGAGGACGGTCAATACGACAAATACGTCGACCTCGGCGTGAGCACCTTCCCACTCTTCAATCCCGCCATGCGCCAGGCCCTGGGCCTTCCCGACAACGATCGGGGCGTGCTCGTCACCAGCGTAATTCCGGAAGGGCCTTGTGATGGCCAGCTGCAGGAAAACGACATCCTTCTCGCCATCGACGGCAATGCCATCGACTCGGCCGGCAACATCAATGTGGCAGGCGAGCAACTCGTGCTGCACGAAATCGTGGAGCGGAAGTTCGCAAAAGACGAAGTCACCCTCGACTTTCTCCGCGAGGGAGAGGAGCGGCAAGCCACCATCACCTTGGCGCCCCTCCCGGGCTCACCGCTTTTCAGCATCATTTATGACGAGCGCCCCGAATACATTTTTTACGGCGGACTCGTCATTCAGCCCCTCAGCCTCAATGTGATGTCTGCCCACCGCCTGACCGACGTCACCACCCGCCACCTCACCGAGCGCTATCTCCGGGAAGGCCTCTTCAAGGAGAAACCCGAAATCCTCGTTTTGACACGGGTTGAGAGTGACGAACTCACCGTCCACATGACCTCCTTCGCCGGTTCCATCATCGATAGCATCAATGGCGAAAAAGTGCGCGACCTTCGCCACGCCCACGAGCTTTTGTATGAAAATGAACAACCGGAGTTCACCGTCTTCGAATTCGAAGATCGCGGCCGCCCCCTGGTCCTGCCCAGCGCCCGCGTCCCCGCCGTCAATCAGCGGCTCATGGGCACCAACAACATTCCCGCCACCCATTACCTCGGCGAAGACTGAAGCCCCCCTTCCAGCAAACTTATCCATCATAATGAAACCTCTTTTCTCCAGCCTCCTCGCCAGCAGTCTACTGCTGCCCCAGCTATCGGCCGAAACCCCTGCCGCCTCCCCGGCCGACCAACTCCCCACCCCGGCTTCTGCCTCCGGGGCCACCGAGCTGGTGGGCGAAGCCAGCGAGGACATCCTCGACAGCTTTGTGCGGGTGAATTCCACCATCCAGACCTTCAATGCGGGCCAACCTTGGCAACGCAACAACCCCCAGCGCCGCAGTGGTCTCGGCACCCTCATCTCCCCCCGCGAAATCCTCACCGCCGCCGAGCTCGTCGCCAATCAGACCTACCTGGAGCTCGAGTCCGCCGACTCCTCGCAATCGGTGCAGGCCGAAGTCATCGCCATTGATTACAAAGCCAATCTGGCCCTCCTCGCCCCCATCGGCGACGCAGGCTTCTTGCAAAAAAAGACCCCCCTGCAGCTGGGATCCCCCGCCCACATTGGCGACTCCGTGAGCGTCTGGCAGGTGGAAAGCAACGGCACCACCCTGCGCACCCGGGCCACTATCCGGGCCGTCGATACCGCCGCTTCTTTCCTCTCCGGCTACTCCTTCCTGACCTATGTCGTGAAGGGATCCATGCAGTCCGCCTCCTCGTCCTTCACCCTCCCGGTGACCAAAGGCCACCGCCTCCTGGGCGTTCTCACCAGCTACGATTCCGAGGACCAGATTTCCGAGGTCATCCCTCCCGAAATCATCGCCACCTTCCTCCGTGATGCCCGCGATGGCAGTTACGAGGGCTTCCCCGTCCTCGGCGTGGCCATCACCCGCACCGAAGACAAGTCCTTTCGCGACTATCTGGGCCTCCCCAGCGACGGGGGCGGACTCTACCTCTCCAAAGTCAAGGCCGACAGTCCCGCCGGGCGAGCCGGGCTCCAGCTTGGCGATGTCCTCCTCGCCATCGACGAGCATCAGCTGGATCGCCGGGGCTACTTCGAGCACCCCTCCTACGGCCCCCTTCCCTGGTCCGTCCTCATCCGCTCCACCAAGACGGTGGGTGATCAACTAAGCCTGACCATCCTTCGCGATGGCAAGGAAGAAGTCATCACCGCCACTCTGGAAGCCGCCCCCGAGCCCCTCGTTCCCCGCCATCTCAACGATTCCCCGCCCACTTTCCTCATCAAGGGAGGACTCGTCTTTCAGGAGCTTTCCCGCGAATATCTGGAAGCCCATGGGGACAACTGGACCACCCGCGCGCCTCTGGACCTCATGCACGCAATGGAAAACCCCGAAGACTACGAAGAGGAACGCGAAAGCATCGTCTTTCTCTCCCGCGTGCTCCCCAATCCCGCCACCATCGGCTACGACCGCCTCCACGGCCTCATCGTGAATCAAGCCAATGGCCAGGCCGTGCGGAATTTGCGCGACCTCGCCGACGCTCTCACCGCAATACCCACCGATGGCATCCATCGCATCGGGCTGGACGAAGCCCCCGGCACCCTCTACCTCGACGCCGCTCTCTCCGATCAAGTGGACCAACAATTCCTCCGCCAGGGACTCCCCAGCCTCAGCCGCCTGCCGGAAAAAAGCGTCCCCCCAGTCCCTCAAACCCCCAACGAATAACAATGAACGACTTCGAAGAAAAAACCCGTGAAGCCCTCGCCAACCCTCAAAACGTCGGCGAGATGGACGACGCCGACAGCGTGGGCACCGTCGGCTCTCCCGACTGTGGCGACATGGTTCGCATGTGGCTCAAATTCACCGAAAAAGACGGCAAAAAAGTCATCGACCGCGCCTCCTTCCAAGCCTTTGGCTGCCAAACTGCCATCGCGGTAGCCTCCATGGCCACCCAACTCCTTAAAGGCAAATCGACCGAAGAAGCCGCTGCCCTCAAAAGCGAAGACCTCACCGGCGACCTCGGCCCCCTTCCGCCCATGAAAATTCATTGCGGACAGCTGGTCGAAAACGCTCTCAAAAACGCCCTCGAAGGCACGAGCAGCGAAAGCCCCTCCGGTGGGCAAACCCTCGCCAGCAATATCGCCCAAAACCAACCCAAGGGCACCATCCGCATCGTCCCTTTGAGCGACGATTAACGCGACGAGTTCAAAAAAAAGCGACTCTCCCAAAATCCGGAGAGTCGCTCTTCCTAAAAAATTTCCCTTCTCTCGTCTCAAAAAGGGTCCGGTTCTTTCACTTCAGTTTGATGGTGACCTTCTCTTGGCTCTCCACCTTGAAGCCCTTGATTTCGGCCGCCTTCTTGGTGAATTTGGCCCGGTTTTCAGCCTCCAAAGAATTCAGAGCCTTCATTCCGCCTTCGTTTTTCTGAATCTCATCAAAGTCGAAAGCCATCACCGTGACCGTGTCTCCCTCGTGATGAAGAGCATTGGTCTTGGCGATGCCACCTTCCGCAACGATTTTGAAGCTCATCTTCAAGCCCGCCATCATCGGAGCCATCATGGCCATCTCTTCGTCACTCATATCACCAGCCATCGCCATCTCCTCCTTGGAAGGATCCGGAGTCACGATCGTGAGCACCCCATCCTCAAAAGAAAAATCAGCCATGGGATTGCCCTCGGACTCATCACCCATCGCTTTACCAGGATCATAGTTCAAATCATCAACATCAGCAAACTTGTAAGTGCTTTTGAAAGAGAGGCTCCCATCAGCATTCTCGCTCTTCTCCACTCCGACAAACTCGACTCCTTCGCCATACTCCGCCGCTTTTTTCTTCAGCTCTTCTTCATTAAACTCAGCGAAAGGATCCTCGGCCCCTTCCGCCGCCCCCATCTTCATCATCGCCGCCGTCTGGGCATTGAAGGTCATGGTCTCGACCAAGGTTCCGGAACCGTCCTTCTTGAGATTGACCGAGATATCCATCTCCAAACATCCGCTAAGACCGACCAGCGCCAACAAGGCCCCCGCGAGGGCAATTAGTTTTTTCAACATAGCCCTCGCACTATGACGACCTTGCCCGCAAAGAACAATAGGGAAAAACACTCACCTCAGGTGACGATTTCGGCACCTTTCTCCCCTTTGCCTATGGCAACAGGCGAGCCGAAGAGATCAAAGGACAAACCGGATGCGATTTCCCTTCCGTCCGCGCCCCCCTGCTCTCCCCAGTCGTGGCATAGCCCTTGCGCGCAGCCCTTTTTTCCGCTAAGGGCCTCGCCATGCCTGTTGCAACACCTGCTCAATACCGGGATATGTTGGATGCCGCTCAGAAGGGTGGTTACGCTTATCCTGCGATCAACATCACCTCCATCGTCACGGCCAATGCCGCCCTCAAGGCCTTTGCCGACGCCAAGTCAGACGGCATCATCCAAGTTTCCACCGGTGGCGGCCAGTTTGCTTCCGGCCTCAATGTCGCCGATGCCGCCTTCGGAGCCATCGTCCTTGCCGAAGCCGTTCACCGCCTCGCCGAGAAATACGATGTCCTCATCGCCCTGCACACCGACCACTGCCACCCGGAAAAGGTGGACTCCTTCCTGCGCCCTCTCCTCGACGAGTCCCGCGCCCGCAAGGAGAAGGGCCTCGGACCGCTCTTCAACTCCCACATGTTCGACGGCTCTGTGGTGGACCTCGATGAAAACCTGAAAATCTCGGCCGAGCTCCTCAAGGAATGCGCCGAACTCGACATCATCCTGGAAGTCGAAGCCGGTTGCGTCGGTGGTGAGGAAGACGGCCACGACACCTCCGGCCTGCCTGCCGAAAAGCTCTACACCTCCCCCGAGGACATGCTGCAGGTCTACGAAACCCTCAATCCCATCGGCCGCTTCATGTTCGCCGCCACCTTTGGCAACGTCCACGGCGCCTACAAGCCCGGTGCGGTCAAACTGAAGCCCGCCATCCTCAAGGACGGCCAGAAAGTGGTCATGGACAAATACGGCGCTGAAGCCGAAATGGACCTCGTCTTCCACGGCGGCTCCGGCACCTCCGCCGAAGACCTCCAGGAGACCCTCGACTACGGCGTGGTGAAGATGAACATCGACACCGACACCCAATACGCCTTCACCCGTCCCATCGTGACCCACATGTGCGAAAACATCGAAGGTGTGCTCAAGATCGACGGCGAAGTGGGCAACAAAAAGACCTACGATCCCCGGGGCTACCTCAAAAAAGCGGAGGCCAGCGTCGCGGCCCGCCTCGTGCAAGCCTGCGAAGAGCTCAAGTCCGCCGGACAGAGCATCTTCGCCAAGTGAGCCCTCCCCGTTTCTCCTTTTTCCCAACCTCCCGAGCCCTCCGGCCGGGAGGTTTTTTTGGAGTCTCCTCCCAATTTTGTTGGTTCCGCATTCCCAATCCCGCACTCCCCCGCCCGGTCCCAACGAAAAAGAGCGACCCGCAGGTCGCTCTTTTTTAAAGGAAATGGTGGAGGCGAGGGGGATCGAACCCCTCTTTTCTTATTAGCCTATAATACACAGAATTACAGAAAAACTCACCATAAGCTATTTACTTCAA
>NZ_JAENIO010000045.1 GCF_016595415.1 Roseibacillus ishigakijimensis | reverse complement strand
CCTTCCTGCCCGGGAGGTGGCCTATTACTACGTGGACATCCCGGACAACACCTCCGGCTGGCGCATTTCCCTCGCCAACACTTCCGGCGAATCCGCCCTCTATGTGAACAAAGAGTTCCTTCCCACCTCCGATACCTCTGCCGGTTCCTCCTATTCGCCAGTTTCCCGCAGCGAACTGACCAAACTTCAAAAGGACGGTGACGAGCACTTCACCCTTCTGCCCGAATCTAGCCAGGACTTCCTTGAACCCGGTCGCTACTACCTCATGGTCGTCAGCGAGGGCCAGAATCCCGTCGATAATCACATCGGCACCGGTTCCTCTTCCGCCATCCTCACCAGCCATGGCTTGCCCGTGTTCCATGACCTCGGACTCATTTCTCTTGGAGAAAGCGTGAATCTTCAAGGTGACTTCGAGGCGGGGGAGGTTGATCTCGTTCGCTTCGAGCTCCCCACCCAGACTCCCGCCGTCTCGATTCAACTGAGTGATCGGGTCGGCAATCCCGAATTTGGACTGAAGTATACCAGCCCGCATTTCCCCAACCATGCCCAGTATGGAGTGTTTTCGGGAGAGTATCCGGATCGCGATGGAATCCGCACCACCGTCTCCAACGCCCCTGCCGGCTATTACTATCTTTCCATCGTGGATCCTGGTTACGGGTCCGACCTAGGCGACGCATCTTACACTGTCACTGTCTCTTCCCTTGTGCCTCCGTCGCTCAATTTTGCGCCCAGTCAAAATGGCAATGGACAGAGCCACACCGCCAGCGGAATTCTCGCTGATGACGAACGAGCCTTCTTTGCTTTTGAGGTTCCCGAACTTCTCGACGGCGAGCAACCTCTTGGCTGGCGCTTGACCCTCGATGCGCTGGCCGGAGAGCCGGAAATGCGAGTGCGTCCCGCTCTCCTCCCCGAAGGGTCAGGCACTTCCGAAAGCCTGACCCATTGGATATCCGAATCAATTGTGGTCGCCCCGCCACAGGTCATTCCAGGAACTTGGTATCTCGAAATCAAAGGCGTGGGGGCCTCCGAATTCGTCCTCACTAGTGAGGCGGTCTCCTTGGAGCGGGAAACCTGGGACATGCTCCAACCCGGAGCGCCTTCAACGACCCCCGGCCTCACCGCTCCTTTCTTTGCCGATACCGGGGTGGACTCCTCGGGTTCTCCTCTCCCCAATGATCAGGGAGTCGACCTCGAGAACGGTCACTATCACTTCTACGCCATCGACGTTGCCGCCGGCAATGGCGGTCTTCTCCGTGCTCAACTGGAAGCCATCAGTGGCAATCCCGACCTCTATGTCCGGCAAGGCCAGATCCCCACCCTTTCCCACCTCTCCCATCCATCGGATATTCCCAGATATGCTCTCTATGACTATCTACTAGACGACTCGTCACAAACGGAATACGGCAACTTTGTTCCCCGCGATGGCAAACTGGAGTCCGAGCTCACTCCCGGTCGCTGGTATCTCGCCGTCAGGGCAGCTGGAGACACCAATGCCCGCTACCGTCTCCGCTTGTCGATTGGTTCCATGACCGGGCTCGATCTCGCCACTGGTCTGGCCAACAACCAGCTCCTCGCCGCCGGCGACTGGCGCTACTACCGGGTCGAAGTTCCGGAGGACGCGCCCGCAGAGTGGACGGTAACCTTTCACCAACAGCAAGGCGACGTCGACCTCTACCTTCGCGACGCCATTCCCCCCGGCTCCGCTCTCGATCACTACCATACAGGTGGAATCAATCTCTATGACCGGGACTGGCAGTCCGACTATAAGAGCTCCCAATACGCCGACAACTATCCCGATGCCGGAAGCTACGTCTTCAGTCCTCCCCTCGTGCGACCCGGCAGTGTTTACTACCTTGGTTTCAAAGCTCGCGCGGATTCCGTTTTCGACCTCTCCTCCTCAGCGAGCGCGGCCACCATTGGCCTGCCGACCGAACTGGCCTTCCAGAATGGGGTCGCCGATTTCACGCTCGCTCCCGGGGAACGCCGCGACTACCGCGTCATCGTGCCCGCCATGGGCCGCCGCTGGGTCCACACCTCAAAACGAAGCGAGAATGTTGAGCTTCGTCTCGAACAAGGTTCGCTTCCGGCCTCGGAGAGTGTCGCCCACTACTCGGATAGTTATGTCGATGGCGACCTGACTCAAGACCTCACCGGCTGGCCCTGGATTCCGGGCCAAACCTACTACCTCGCCTTCATCAACCAAGGCCCAGAAAGCAAAACGGTTCATTTCGAAATGGCGGGCGAAAGCGGTGACACCTGGGCCACCTGGGCGGCGACAAATGGCTTCCCCACCAATCCCGCCGACGCTTTGGGTGATGCTGACCAGAACGGAATAGTCGATCTCCTCGACTACGCCTTGCTGACCCCCGACCCCGGCACCATTCCCATCACTCCGCGCGGTCGCATGGAGAATGACCAATTCCAATTCCACTTCTATCTCCCAGAGAATGGTCGCTATGACCTCGTTTACCTCGTTGAGGCCTCGACCTCGCTCTCTCCCGGAAGCTGGACCGAACTTGCCAGAAAAGAGGGTGACGCGAATTGGTCGGGAACCTCCTCGTTGCAAGAGTGGTCGGTTGGCAATGGCTCACAGGAAGTCCAGGTCTCTTACCCGCAGGAGACCACCTCCCAGCCTACGGCCTTTATCCGGTTGCGGGTCGAGTTTTTGGATTGAGACAGTCCCTCCTTCTCAATCCCCGAGCCCACTCGCTGTTGTCTAGTGCCCAGGAGAGCTTCTTCGCTTTGGCCAAGTGGTCGAGCTTCTTTTGAGGACGGGACATCCTTCAGAAAGGAGAGATGTTTCTTAGCAACATCAGAAAGTTATCTGTCTTGGTATAAGCCAAGGAGGCTTCGGCGTTACTTTCCAATCGCTTTCCCAGATTTGTTCTGCTAATCAGAGAAAGCCGGACAGGACTTTTAGCCATGAAAATCAAGGAAATCGCGTTCAGTGTCTATCCCGTGAGCGATGTGGCGCGGGCCAAGGAATTCTACGAAGGAGTGCTCGGACTGGTCCCCACCATGGACCACGAGATGGACGGGGCCCATTGGGTCGAATACGACATTGGGGCCGGCACTTTGGCGATTGGCAAGGCACCGGGGATGGAGCCCAGTGCGACCGGGTGCTCGGTGGCGCTGGAGGTCGAAGATTTCGAACAAGCGGTGGCGGAGGTCCGGGCGGCGGGAGTGGACATTGATTTCGGTCCCTTGGAGACACCCGTTTGTCACATGGCCTTTGTGCGCGATCCCGATGGCAATTCCGTGGGGATTCACCGCCGCAAGGAGGGGGCGTGAGTCAGCCTTTTTTCCACCAATCACTCTCCCGCTCCCAGTCCGCGCGGGGGGGAGGGGATTTTCGCGATGAGAGGGCGGGGGGGGACTCGTTCTCCAAATCGGGAAATTCCGGGAGATCGAGAGCCTCATTGCGTCGGCCATTGCGAGCCATCACCACGAAGAGAGTCACCAAAGAGCCGAGCGCGAAGGCCAGGATGGCCACCAGGGTGAGGGCTTGGGCGTCGGCGGGAGCGATGGCGAGCAGGGTAGGCATGGCGGCTCAGGTTTTAGGGGTGTTGGAGAGGATCCGCCGCATGGGAATGAGGCTGGAGAAAGTGAATCCGTGTTGTTGGAAAAAGGCCTGCGAATCGTTGGAAAGCCGGTCGGCCAGTAGAGTGATGCGCTTGAAGTCCTTCTCCTCCGCAAATTGGATGACCTCATCCACCAGGCGGGCTCCGTAGCCCATGCCCCGGTGCTCGGGATGGATGATGACGTCCTCCATGATGATGACGAAGCCGCCCATGGCAGTGGAAACGGTGAAGAGGAGGTTGGCCATCCCCACGATGCGGTCATCGGTGCGGGCGACAAAAATGCGCCCCCGGGCGGGATCCTCCAAAATATGCCGGATGCCTCTCTCCTGCAAAACGGGGTCGGGGGTGAAGTCGTCCTGCAAATTCATCAAATCCACCACCAGATCGGTGAGGTCAGGCAAATCCTCAATGGTCGCGGGCTCGATACGCACATCCGTTGTCACGGGCCCATTCTGGCAGAATTTCCGAAAAAGAACAGACCCGGTTTTTGAGGATTTATCGCAATTTAGTTGCGGATTGGTCTATCTGCCATTAAATCGCGTTTGTTGCTCATGAGTTTTGCTCCGTCTTTTCCACGTCTCAGTCTCCATCATGCGGATCGCATGGGGGTAGCCGCCTCTGTTCTCTGCGCCATTCACTGTGCCCTTGCCCCTATTTTCCTCATTGCTTTACCGACTTTTGGTCGCATTTGGGCGCACCCCGCATCTCATGCCCTGGTGGCCCTCTTTATCGTTCCTTTGGCCGCCTTTTCCATCTATCGCGGCTATCGTGTGCATGGCAAGCGCTGGGTGGCGGGGGTCGCTCTCCTGGGAATCCTGGCCGTGTTGGTGGGCTCGATTCTTCCTGCCTTTTCTTCCCCGGAGGCCCCGGTGTCGGCTCCCACGTCGGATCCGGTCGCGGCGAGTGGGGAGAGTTGCGAATCCGGTTGCTCCAGCTGTGCTTCGGAAGCGGCTCCGGTCGAGGAAGCGGCCTGCGCTGATGCCTGCTGCCCCAGTGTGCAGGTGAGTGCGAGTGGAGAGAAATCCCTCCACATCCCACCCGCTGCCATCGTGACGACTTTGGGAGGATTCTTCCTCATCACCGCCCACGTGGGTAACCTCTGTGCCTGCGGGCATGCCTGTCGCACGAAGGCTTGCTGCGGGTGAGTTTGCGATGCTGTCTTCTCAGTGCTCCGGGTAGCTGAGGCGGAAAAAGGCTCTCGACTCCCGGGTGGAAAACTCGACTTCCCGCAGCACCTGCGAGTCGGTGGATTCGATCACCCTGCTCGCCGTGGGCTCAATGGCTTTCCAAGTTTCCAAATCCGTGCTCATCAAGAAGGCTCTGCCCAAGAGAGAGGCCTCGGGGCGTTCGAGGACCCGGAAGGTGGTGTGGCTGGGTGAGTGCCCGGCGAAGGTGAAGATAGCCGTTCCAGTGGGGGCTAGAGGATCGGTGTTGGTCAGATAAGCGAGATCGTTGCTGAGCCCGTTGCCATTGGGATCGGCGCTGGGGGCGCTGATGGTGGGGTCTTGCAACTGAGAGTTGGTGAAGGCGGTGAGCGCCCATTCATCGTAGGTCATTTCGGGCGGAAGGGCATCGAAGTTGTTGTCTCCGTGGGTCAGACGGGACCAGAGGAGGAAGTGCTTGTCGTCGCCTCCGGTGGTCTGCCAGTAATCTTCCACGAACTCGGTGAAGACGGGGAGATAGGGCACATTTTTGCGTCCGATATAGTGTCGGTAGGGGACCTCGTAGTTGTCGAAGTCACTCAAGGCCGTAGGGTAGGTGTAGCCCCAATCGCTGTCGCAAGGAGGGGCGGTGCGGCCCAGCAGGAGATTGGCGAAGTATTCCAAAATGATGGCCAGTCGCGGTGTCTCCTGGCCGTCAAAGGTGGCCTCGTAGAGATCGAGTCGGCCTTGATGGCGGGCCAGTTCGGCGGAGTCGGTCCAGGAGACGACGGTGTATTGGGGGTGGGTGACGTCGCGGCAGGTCTCGGCGATTTCTCCGTCGGGTTGGCTCATCTCCTCCAGGCGATTGAGTTGTTGCGCCAAGCCCGCTTCGAAGATTTCCTCGCTATCAGACCAGACTCCATAACACATCTGGGCGAGGCAGGCGGTGGCGGCCCAGTTGGTGGGTCGGTGAATGGCTTTTTTGGCTTCCAGATAGAGAATCTCCATCATGCGGTGAAAGGCCGCGATCTCGTGGGGAGGCCAGCCCGCGCTACCGTCGTCGTAGTAGCGGATAATGTCAGCCGCGCTCAGCCAGACGGGGAGGACCCAGGCGCTTTCCAGTTGCGCTTGAGAAAAGTTGCTCCCCTCGATGGCCTGGAAAGTCTGGGACCAGGCATTCATGATTTC
Organism: Roseibacillus ishigakijimensis; assembly: GCF_016595415.1. Classification (GTDB taxonomy): domain Bacteria; phylum Verrucomicrobiota; class Verrucomicrobiia; order Verrucomicrobiales; family Akkermansiaceae; genus Roseibacillus; species Roseibacillus ishigakijimensis. The sequence continues at coordinate 27,103 of NZ_JAENIO010000045.1, read as the reverse complement.
GATGGCTTTGTCCCGGTGGGCGGAGTCTCCCGTGACGACCCATTGCAGGGCGTTGGCCCGGGCGGCCTGGGCATCTTCGCGGAGGGCGTTTTCGCTCTCGGAGCTGCCACTGGCGACCCCGTAGACCACGGCGTAGGGGGTGGGCTCTCGGTTCAGGTTGGCGGTGTAGGTGCCGTGCATGGCATCCCAACCCATTTTAGCGATGGAATCGGGGGCATTGCGGACGAGGTCCCGCATCTTTCGCAATTGTCCTTCGTTGCTGATGAGGGACGGGTGATGCAGGGTCTCGGGTCCGCTGTAATCATAGACTAGCACCTGCACGGAGGTGCTGGAGAGAGCTTCGCCATCCGCGTCTTGCAGTGTCATCGTCACGGTAACCGGGCCTTGATATCCGTCTAGAATGGTGAGTGAGAACTGGCCCTCGGCTGCGGTCATTTCTGTGGGGGGCGGTCCGGTAAAGGGCTTGTCTGCTGCGACAAGGTAGCGAGAGCCGGAGGGCGGATTGACCGCATGGAAGTGCCACTCGAAGGGGCTTCCCGTCGCGGCTGCTGGGGTCGTGCTGGCCAGCCGTATCGGGCTCTCGTGGGGCGCGAGGTTGGCTCCCGTTTCCATCTTGGCATTGTCGGCAAAGAAGCGGGCGTTGAAGCCGCTGAAGGTGCGGAATCCCGCGAAGGACGGGCTGTCGACGAGAGTGGCTTCCAGAACTTGTACCAGCCCGGAGGCGGTCCGCTTCCAGAGCTCGAAGCTCTTGGGCGCGAGGTCTTCGTCTCCCTCGTAGTTGTTCAAGGTTTCCTCCGAGTCATTGACGACGAGGTAGACGCGGAAGGCTTCGTCAACCGGGTAGCTCAAATCGCCACTCTGGGTCAGGGTGGATTCATTGCTGAGAGAGCGGTGCGAGAACACTCCCTTGAGAGCAGAGAGCTGAATGGAGGCCGAGGCCGAGTTCAGCTCCGCGCTTTTGCCATAGCCAAAAATCAGGCCGGTGGTCGCGTTGTCGGTGCCGCGCTCCAGCAGGTCGAAGGAAAAAGTGGAGACCGCCCCGGGCAAGCTGGGTGGGAGGGCCTCGAAGAGTCGTCGGTTGGGACCCGCCAGGTCCGCGCATTGATTGAGAGTGCCGAACTCCGGGACGGTAGCACTATCGGCAAGAGGAATGGAATGACCGGAAGACCAAGAGAGAGAGTTGCTGGCAGCTTGAAAATCGTCCTGAAAAAGAACCTCGGCGAGGGCGCATGAGCTGGCCAGGCCGAGAAGAAGAAGGAGGCGGGGCGTCGACATGAGAGAGTGAAGGCTGAGACAAATGAGGGGAGGCCTGGGGATGCCGCAATTGAGTGCGAGACCCCGGACGAGGCGAGGGTAAGTCGTTTAGTCGGATGTGTAAATTAAATAAAAAACATATTAAAAACGACAAAAAGTGGTGGAATCGTGACACCGAGGGTTACTCCGTCAATTTTTCCGCAATGGCGTCGACGAGAAGGGCTCCCTCGCGGGTGAGGACGAGGTGACTCCCGGTCAAGGTTGCCAAGCCGTTTTCTTGTAAAAACGCGCAATCGGCGCTCGCGGGGAGATAGCGCCGGGGCAGACCGCTCTCGGTGCGAAGAAGGAGGGCGATGCGCTCGAGATTGTATTGCTCCTCGCTGAGGTTTTCGCGCTCGTGCATGGCGTGTCCGACGGTGGCGACCTGATGGAGATAGGCGGCGGTATCGGGGACGTTCTTCCATCGGCTGGCGTGGCAGTGCTCTTCCCAGCCATTGAGGGTGGAGACGGCGGAGGGCCCCAGGCCGAGGTAGCTACGTCCTTCCCAATAGCTGAGGTTGTGGCGTGAATAGTGGCCGGGGGTGCCGTAGTTGGAGGTTTCGTAATGGTGAAAACCCGCCGCTGTCAGGGTCTCATGGGCCAGGGTGAAAAGGCGGGCATTGAGGTCGGGATCGTCGCTCAATTCGCCCTTCTCGAAGCGTTCGAAGTAGCTCGTGTCTTCCTCATAGGTCAGGTTGTAGCAGGAAATGTGGTCGGGCTGGAGGGCGAGGGCTTGCGCGAGATTGTCGGCCCAAGTGGCCTCGGTCTGGTGTGGGACCGAGAACATGAGGTCGAGATTGCAGGAGGGGATGCCGGCGCTGCGCAGAAGGTAAAAGGATTCCGCCGCTCCCTGCGCGGTGTGGTCGCGGCCCAGAGCCTGGAGTTCTTTTTCCTGAAAAGACTGCACGCCCAAGGAGACGCGGGTGACGCCTAGTTCCCGGAAAAGGCACGCTTTTTTCAGATGGAAAGTGGAGGGATTAGCTTCGAGATCGACTTCTTCCACCGCCGACCAGTCGAAAATCTCCTGCAAGCCTTGGAAGAGCTCGCTGAGATGCTTCTCCGAAAGCAGGGAAGGCGTGCCGCCGCCGAGGTAAATGGTGCGGATGGGGGGATGGTCCAATCGCTCCGCCCAATAGCGGCCCTCGGCAAGCATACCGGCCACAAAAGCTCCCAAGTCGGTGCCACCGGGAGTGTGCTTGTAGAAGGAGCAGTAGGGGCAGATCTTGTGGCAGAAGGGCAGGTGGAGGTAGAGGCTGAGCGGCTCGGACACACGCACCCTTAGCGGGAGGGCCCGGGCTTGGCGAGTGTTTCTCAGGGCTCGTTGGGGGAGCTTTCTTGTAAGCGGTAGCGGAAGAAGAGAGCGTCTTCCGCCTCCTCTGGGGTCGCTTCCAGAATCAGCCGGCCGGGTTCGTTCTGGGTGATGTTCAATTCTTGGGCCCGGTCCATGGCCCAAGGATTGTAGGCATCGCGACGGGCCATGGTGGTCCACTGCAACAGGTCCGGGGAGGACTCGAGGAATTGCTCGTAGTTCCAGCGACCGGCGGTGGGCACTTCCAAGCGAATCTGGCCCTCGTGGAGCTGGAGGCCGCTTTCGGGAGAGTCGTTTTGGCCGGGATGGAGATCGAGACCGTATTCCACTAGCGTCGGGAAGGCATCGCCATCGGGGCCTTCGTCTCTTTTTTCTTGTAACCAAGTCGAGAAGGAGTCTGGATTGCGGGTGTTGAGATTGGCGATTTCATTCAGGGTTAGTGTTCGTCGATAGATGCGAAGGTCATCAATTTTACCTCGGAAGCGCCGTGTACTGGTGTCAGGATCTGCACCAATTCTAAGGGCGGCATCAAAGGCTTCGATACGATGGTTACCAATGTTTTTTGCAGTTCGCAGGCCAGATCCGCTATCCAAATAAAGGGTCGCTTCCTCAGGGCTTACACTTAGGGCAATAAAGTTCCATTGGTTAATGCTCGGCACTAATCTGGAGAGCCACTGAGTGTGCGCTCCTCCCCAAGTGTAGCGCAGGTCGCGGCTCGGTCCGAAGAGCAGCCCACTTACGGTTGAACCTCCCCGACTGAAGAGGATTGCGGAAAAGTCGTTCTGGAATCCTTCCGGATACACCCAGCAAGTGATGGTTAAGTTATTGGTGGATAGTTCTGGGGGAGTGGTGATGAGGAAATCGTCCAATCCATCGAATTGGAGTGCTCCGTTGATGATTCCTTCCGTCCATTGTGGTGAACTGTTGAATTGAGCCGAGAGATGGTTTCCTGTGGAATTGAAGGCGGTTGCTCCAAAACCTTCGTCCATTTTCCATCGGGCCAGAAGATCGTTGAGGACAGTGAACATCCAGACTGGCCCCGGAAACCAGTTGGTGCCATCAGTGGAGTCTACTCGCCAAAAATAGGTGTTATTATTGCTGAGTTCGTCTAGCGGAAAGCTTGGGGAGTTGACGATTCCTTTATCGGCAGGACCATCTGGGAGGGCTTCCTGCACTTCCGATAGTTTATTGGACAGAAATACACGATAGCCTGTAGCTGCCGGAGCTGGCGACCACGCCAGTGCAGTGGGAGTGGTAAGCGTTTGGACAAAGGGTTCGGGACTAGGATTACTAGGACTTCCCAGTTTGTTGGCTAGCAGGGCGATTTCGCTAGCATTTAAGGTTCGCTGGTAGACACGGATGTCGTCGATTTGGGCTTCTTCACTAAAGAAGCCAGAGAATTGTTCTCCCTCCCATCCTATTCCGATGGGGGCACTCAGAGGATCGACGTCATGCACGGCGGTACGGCTCGCCGTTTGCAAGCCGGAGCCACTATCCATATAGAAAGTGGCTTCATCGGGGGCGATGGTCAAAGCCACGAAGGTCCAGGTGTCTTTCGGAACCGAAAGTCCTGAATTCCACCTTTGATGTTCGTTTCCCCAATTATAAGCTAATTCCTCTTCATCAATAAGGCCGAAGCCCCAGTGGGAATCGTCATTTTTCGAATAGACGAATCCGGCAAATCCGTTGGGAAAAGAATCAGGAGAACTCTTTGTTTTGATCCACCCAGTGATGGTCAGGTGGTTGGTGGGGGTGTTGCGAGCTTGACTTTCAATATAACCAAAAAAGTTGAGATTGACACTGCCATCAATAATGCCTTCTTCCCAGTTATTTGCGTCTTCGTCGAAGACTTTGTAATCTCCATGCGTCACGAAAGGAGAAGAATCACCGACGAAGACGCCCGTGCCTTCATTCATGGTGAAATGGAGCAGCAGATCCGAATTTGGTATGAGACGCAGGTTAACGTAACCGAGGGCCTCTCGTCCGGTTGAGTCCACAATGTAGTACCTAAAGCGATCTACCTTCTGGTCATAGCTCAACGGTGGTTGATAGCGGAGTTGGTCTCGGCCATTTGGCCCTGTCCCTACCGAACGGGAAATGGTCCCACCCAGAAGGGATTTAGTCTCGAAATTTTTAATCGAGATCGAATCACCATTGGCATCGTGGTCATTGCCGACCACGTCAATCGTAATCGGTGTTAAAGCAGTGGTGTATTGAGCCGCATCCAAACTGGCGGAGGGAGGGATGGAAAGAGAGGGGAGTCCCAGATTGTCGATATGCTCGGTACGATCATCCCGGTGGGCGATGACGAGGGCTTGTTCCGGTCCAGACATCCTAGCTAGGCCATTGCCAGAATTGATGGTTGGCCCTTCGGGGGTGTTACCATCGAAGTGACCGAGAGACCAGAGATGGCCGACCTCATGTCGCCACACGTTGGCAAAATCGCCAGCATTGGAACTCGAATTGGAGCTATACCCTGGCCCGCCGATTTCACCTACATCGCTGCTTGCCAAACCACCTCCTAGGCCTGCCGCAGCAACGAGGCCGACATCGTGGGTCATAGTGAAAGTGGCGGGGAGAATTGTGTTCCATTGACGTCTGAGCTCAGTAAAGAACTCTGATATCCCTGATAGTCCCTTATAGGGATCATGATTCGCATTAGCTCTGAGAATGACCCGCCCGATGTAATGCATCGTGCCCGTTTGGCGCAGATAAATCAAATTGGTGGTATTAACCGAATATTCGATCATTTCCAAGGAGTCGGCGGCGGAGCCATTGCGGGCAAACTGCACCCCAGGCCAATCGACTGCGACTTCGGCTGCTTGAATTCCTGAGCCGGCCCCTCCTTGACCAAGGAGAAAAGTGGGCCAACGAGGTGACCAAGTCTGATTGGTCCGCTGGCTAGTCGCGCCCGATTCTTTGACCCACTCGTTTCCATTGGCGAAATTCACTTTATAGAAGGTCTCGCCGTTGCTCTTTCTCACTGCCGAGACCATTGCTCCTGGAAGCTCGTCAATTTGACCAATGTAGGTTCGTACCTCTCCTGGCTCATATTCAGCAAAGGTTCCATCCGCTTGCTGAATCCAAATTTCAAAATTTGGCGAGCGATTGGAAAAGCGCTCGTAATCGACCTCGAAACTTTCGCCATTGTAGGAGATGGTTCCCTGGAAGGTCTCGGGAAGTTCCTGGGCCGGGGCTTGGCTGCAAAGCAAAAGGCCAAATAAAATAAAAAACCGTTTCATGGTTTTTTATAAACGGGCGACTCATGATAAGTTTAGTCATTTTTGTTAAAAAAAAATCGACTAAACATTGTCGGAGTCCATTTCTGGAGTCAAGGGGTAGAGATCTCTTCCAGCCGGAAGCGGAAGAATTGCTCCTCTTGGGGGCTGGCAGGGGCCGCTTTCAGCAGGTTGCGGTGGGCATCGAGGGGGGTGAGCCGGAAAGTAGCGTTATCGAGGGCATCCCACTGCTGGTAGCCTTCCCGGGTGGCGAGGCGGGTCCAGTGGAGGAGGTCGGGGGAGGATTCGATGATCTGAAGGTAGTCTGGAAGCCCGGCATGCGGCACGGAGAGGGAGAAGGTCTCGTTCTGAAGCCACCCTGCCGCTTCGGGGGAGTCCGGGGCGTGGGGATCGAGGTCGAGGGCGTATTCCAGCAGGAGGGGATAGGGATCGCCATCCGCGCGGGTGCTCCCTTTTTCCGCAGACCAGGTGAGGAAGGTATCCGGGCGGTCGGTGTTGAGGGCGGCCACCTCGAAGGGGGAGAGGGTGCGTCCGTAGAGGCGGATGTCGTCGAGGGCTCCGGGGAAATAGCGCGAATTCTGGTTGGGATCGCGGCCCAGATAGAGAGGAGCGTCGAAGGGTTCCACCGCGTGGCTGGCGCTATGGCTGGCGGAGAGAAGACCACTGCCATCGTCGAGATAAAGGGTGGCTTCGTCGGGCGCGATGGTCAGGGCCACGAAGTTCCATTGGCCCAAGTTAGGCGTCAATTGCGAGTTCCAATTCCAGTGACTACCTTTCCAGTGGTAGCGGAGTTCCCCGTTTTGACCGAAATTCAGGCCGCTGGCGCTGCTGGGTCCGCGGGAAAAAACCAGGGCCGCAAAGGGGGGAGGGAATTCTGTCGGTTTGATCCAAGCGGTGATGGAAAACTGGTTGGTGGGATGGTTGAGAGCGGGAGCGCGTAGGGAATCGTTGCTTCCGTCGAGCGAGATGGCACCATTGATAGGACCAGCCTCCCAAGTCGGGGTGCCTTGGAATTCCGCCGGGAAGTGGTGATCGCAGCAGGCGTGGGCAGTGGTGCCGGAGCTTTCGTCCATTTTCCAGCGCACGAGCAGCTGGTCATCGACCTTGCTGAAGTGCCAGACGGGCCCGGGCATCCATTGGGAGCCGTCACTGCTGTCGATGCGCCAGAAATAAGTGGTTTCGTCCTCTAGGCCGGTGGCGGGAAAGTGGGTGGCGGTGGTTGTGCCTTGGTCGGCCGGTCCACCCGCCTGCCCCTCCGCTACTTCTGCATAGTGGGGGGAAAAGAAGACGCGGTAGGTGGTGGCGGCGGGAGAGCCTTGCCAAGTGAGGCCCGCGGGAAGGGTGGCAATGTCCTCGAAATGAGCGGGATGAGGATGGGAAGCGCTGGCCAAGCCCCGGCTCATGGCCGCGATTTCCTCCGGGCTGAGGGTGCGGCGGTAAAGGCGCAGATCGTCGAGAGAGCCTTGGAATTCGCGGGAGAAAGAAGCGGGATCGAGCCCAATGGTGAGCGGAATCGCGAGATCTTCCACGCCATGGGGGGCCAGATTGGTGGCGCTTTGGAGAGATTGACCGTCGAAGAGGGTGAGGGTGGCTTGGTCGGGGGCAATGGTGAGAGCGACAAAGACCCAGACCCCGGTGGGCACGGTCAGGCCGGAGTCCCAATCCCAATGCTGATTGTTCCAATGGTAACGAAGGGTGTTGCCGGTGCCGAAGTTCAGCCCCCAGGCGGTCCCGTCTCGCCGGGAAAAAACGAGGCCGGCATCGTCCGGTTGGTCGTAGTCCAGCTGGATCCAAGTGGTGATAGTGAAGGCGTCCGTTGGGGCTCCGCGATTTTCGGCGGTCATCCCCGGAGCCCCGATGGTGTGGACCCCGCCGTTGTTGTGTCCTTCGGTCCAGCTCTGGCCGGCGAAGAGAGTGGCCCCGCTATTGTAAGAAGAATGATCGCGCGCCGTCGTGCCGGTGGTCTCATCAAAGGGCAGGTGGAGGAGAAGGTCATCATCGTAACGGAGTTGGAGAATGACATGGCCCAGTGCTTCCCGGCCGGTGCTGTCGGTGATGCGGTAGGTGAAGCGGTCCGCGGTTTTGGAAAGACGGGTGGGAGGGTAGTAAAGTAACTCGTCGCGACCATTGGGACCGGTTCCGGGCGAGCGCACAATCCGTCCTCCCAGGTCGCTTTCTTCCTGAAAGGCCGTCAAGGTCAATGAATCGCCATTGCCATCATGGTCATTGGCCAAGACGTCGATCGCGGTGGCTTCCTGCCGGGGGGAATAGCGGGCTCGATCCAGGCTGGCGCTCGGGGGTAGGGAAAAGGAGTAGGGGCCCAGGTTGTCGAGGTGGGCGGTGCGGTCCACGCGATGGGCGATGACCTTGGCCTGCTCCGGGCCGGACATGCGCGCCAGACGGTTGTTGGAGTTGATGGTGGCTCCTTCAGGGGCTCCACCGTCAAAGTGACTGAGGGTCCAGTTGTGACCGACCTCATGCCGCCAGACGGTGCAAAAGTCGCCTTCCTCACTGGCTCCATTGGAAGAATAACCGGGATTGCCCACCACCCCCACGTAGGCCAGCCCGCCACCGGTCGCCGAGGTCGCCACCAAGCCCAGATCGTGGGTGACGGGGAATTGCTCGTCGAGCACGAGTAGCCATTCGCTAACGATCTTGTGCAAGAGCGGGGTTGTGGTCGTCATTCCCGCGTAGGGATCCTGCTCGGCGCTGGCTCTGAGAAAGACACGGCCGACCTGATGGAGGACTCCCGCCTGGCGAAGATAGATGAGATTGGCGGATTGGATGCTGTATTCGATCATTTCCAGGGCCGCCTCGGCGCTGCCATTGCGGGAAAATTGACTGTGCGGCCAATCGACAGTGACCTCGGCGGCAAAGATTTCCGAGCCCGCCCCTCCTTCCGGGGTCAGGTAGTCCGGCCAATTGGGGGTCCAGTCTCTATCGGTGCGCAGGGACGTGCTGCCCCCTTCATTGATCCACTCCTCTCCGTCTTCGAAGGCCACCCGATAATAGAGGTCGCCATCGTGGCGTCGCACCGCCGAGACCATGGCTCCGGGCAATTCCGCGATTTCCCCCAGATAGGTGCGCACTTCGCCCGCCTCGTGTTCGATAAAGCTGCCATCGTCTTGCTGGACCCAGACTTCAAATTCCGGGGAACGGTTGGAGTGGCGCACAAAGTCGACCTGATAGCTCTCGCCTTGATAGGAAACGGGGGCCTGAAACGTCTCGGGCAGCTCCTGGGCGGAGAGCGAAAAAGGCACGAGCAAGAGCAGAAGAAGAAGGCGGTTCATGGTCGAGTTGTTTTAGTAACGAAATCGCTTTGCGAAAGTTTAGGGTGTTCTTGAAGAAAATGCAGGAGAGACGCAAGTTCTCCCGCTCTGCCATTGTCGCGGGCAAGGCAGGCGTTAAGGTCGGCCCCGAGTATGTCCCGGTCCGCTTGCAAATCCCTCGGCACTGATGTTCTGCGCGATGTTTCGCGTTCTTTCTACCTCACCCTGCGCGCCCTGTCGGCGGGGATGCGGGAGGCCACCAGCGTGGGCTATCTCTTGGCCCGGGCCAGTGATACCATTGCGGATTGCGGAGGAGAGCGGGAGGCCCGGTTGGCGCTTTTGGAGCAATTTGCGGGGCTCCTTGCAGGCGGGCAGGCGACGGACTTTTTTTCCCGCTGTGCCGCCATGGCCGGGGAGGAGGGGCTGAAGGAAGGCGAGCGCGTGCTGATGGGACGACTGGAGGAGGTCTTTGTGTGGTGGCAAACCCTGCCCGATGGCGAGCGGGAAGCGGTGCGGGTGGTGGTGGAGACCATCGTTTCGGGCCAAAAATGGGACTTGGAGCGCTTCCCTCCCGGAGAGGTTACCGCTTTGGCCGAGGAGGCCGAGTTGGAGGACTACTGCTACCGGGTGGCCGGTTGCGTGGGGGAGTTCTGGACCGAAGTCGGGTTTCTCAGCGACGATTCCTTTGCCGATCGTTCCCCGGCGGAGATGAAGCGCTTGGGCTGCCGCTACGGCAAGGGCCTGCAACTGGTGAACATTCTGCGTGATGAGGCCGAGGATGAGGTCCGCGGCCGGCGATATCTGGTGGGGGACCGGTCGGCATGGCTGGCGCGAGCACGCGAATACCTCCAGGACGGGTTGACCTATAGTCGGGCGGTGAGGGGCTGGCGCGCACGGCTGGCTTCTGTCCTCCCGGCCCTCTTGGGCTTGGAAACTCTCGCTTTGCTGGAGAAGCGGCCGCTTGGGGAGGCAGGCAAAAAGGCGAAGGTCAGTCGCCAAGTGGTGCGGGAATGCCTGTGGCAGGCCGTGATTTTTCGAAAGGAGGAGCGATGAAAAAATGGTTGGTGCGAGTCGATACTGGGGGAACCTTCACCGATGGCTGGGCGGTGAGCCCGGGCGGGGAGGAAAGCCGTTGCAAAGTGCTCTCCAGTGGTTGCCTGCGGGCCAAGGTGCTGGCCGTGGAGAGCGGGGGGCTCCTGCGGGTGAAAGGGCTGGAGGATTATCCTGAGGACTTTTTCGTGGGATGGTCGGCGGGAGAGCTTCAGGTCCGCGCTTCCCGGGGTGGGGAGCTGACGCTGGCGGGCTCTTTTTTCCCGCAGGAAGAAATCGTGGAGCTCAGCACAGGAGAGGAGGCTCCCGTGCTGGCTGCCCGGGTGCTGACCCGGACGCCTTGGGGGCAGCGGTTTCCAGAGATGGACTTTCGCGTCGCGACCACTCGGGGGACCAATGCCCTGCTGGAAAACAAGGGCACCGCGCCCGTGCTGTTTATCACGGCGGGTTTTCGCGATTTGCCGGAGATTCGCGATCAGCGGCGGCCGGATCTCTTTGCCCGGGCCATTGTCAAAAAGCCCTCCATCACGCGGAAAATCGTCGAGGTTGACCATCGCTTGGCAGTGGATGGAGAAGTGCTCCGGCCTCTGGAGGAAGAAAAGTTGCGGGCGGCGGCTGCGGTTTGGCGGGCCCAAGGGGAAGAGGTGGCGGTGGTCGCCTTTCTCCATGCCGATCGCCACCCGGAGGACGAGCGGCGGGCCAAAGAGATTCTCCTCGAGGAGGGCTTTCGCGAGGTCACCACCTCTGCCGAGCTGGGGGCTCGTCTCGGCTTTTTGCCCCGGATGGAGACCGCACTCGCCAATGGCTATCTGGCCCCGGTGATGAATTCCTTCAAGCGCCGGGTTTCCCAAGCGGGAGAGACCGCGTTTTTGACCAGCGCGGGTGGCCTGCAGAGTGGGGAGAGCTATGAACCGGTGGACAGCTTGTTGAGTGGGCCCGCCGGGGGCTTGGTGGGTGCCTTGGCCATTGCCCGCGCGGCGGGATTTTCCGAAATCCTGACCTTCGACATGGGGGGCACCAGCACCGATGTCGCGCGCCTGGAGGGGCACATTCCCTTGCGCTACGAGCAGGAAATCGGCCCGGTGAAGGTTCGCCGCCCCGGAGTGAAGATGGAAACCGTGGCTGCTGGCGGAGGTTCCATTTGCCGTTGGCATCAGGGTGGACTGGAGGTCGGCCCCCACAGTGCGGGAGCGGAACCGGGACCGGCTTGCTACGGCAGGGGTGGCCCGCTGACGGTCACAGATGTCAACTTTTTGCTTGGCTATCTCGATGAGGAAAGGGTGGAGATTCCGCTCTCTCGGGCTGCGGCCCGCGAGCGCTTGGCGGAGCTGAAGGCGGCCATGGCCGCTGAGGGCGTGGACGTTCCCGGCGACGAGGAGCTGCTGCGGGGGCTGCGTGCCATCGCCATCGAGCGCATGGCGGAGGCAGTGCGCTCCATCTCGGTGGGAGAAGGATTTGAGCCCGGTGATTACACTCTGGTGGCTTTTGGCGGGGCCGGACCCCAGCATGCTTGCGAGCTGGCGGAGAGCCTGGGCGTCAGCCGGGTGCTCATCCCGGCCGATGCCGGGCTCCTGAGCGCCTGGGGGCTCCATCGCTCCCGGCGCGAGGGCGTGGCAGAGAGGCAAGTGTTGCAGCTTTTTGAAGAAGTCGCCCCCGAGTGGTCTCGCCTGCGGCGGGAGATTTCGAAGCGGGCCTTGGCTCAGGTGCCGGGCAGTCAGTTGACCCGTTGGCTCATCGAGGTGCGCTTGGCGGGACAGGCTTCGGCGATTGAGTTGATCTTTCCGGGCGAGGAAGAGCCCGATCTGGAACAGGTTGCGGCCGAGTTTGCCACGCGCTACGAACAGCTTTTTGGTTACCCTTTGCCCGCCGGGCTTGAGTTGGAAGTGGTCACCGTGCGGGTGGTGGCCAGTGAAGCCGAGGCGAATTTTCCCGAAGAAGAGTTTTCTCCTCCTCGCGAGGCGGGCGGGCTGCAGCGCTCGAACTACTGCACCATTCTGGTCGGCGAGGGGTGGACTCTGCGTGCGGGGTCGGCGGGAAGTGTTCTTTTGGAAAAGGAGTTCCCCGCACAGAGCCAGGCCCGGGAGGGCGTGGTCGGGGAGGAACTGATGCGGGCCCGCCTGGAAAGCATCGCTACCAGCATGGGCGAGCTTCTCCGTCGCACCGCCCTTTCCACCAATGTGAAGGAACGCCTCGATTTTTCCTGCGCCCTTCTCGACGGGCGGGGGCGTCTCCTTGTCAATGCGCCCCATGTGCCGGTCCATCTCGGGGCCTTGGGAGTGTGTGTGCGGGCGGTTTCGCAGGGGCGGGATTGGCTGCCCGGGGATGTGCTGGTGGTGAATCATCCCGCCTTCGGAGGGTCCCATCTGCCCGATGTCACCGTGGTCAGTCCGGTTTTTGGAGAGGCGGGCCGGGTGATCGCCTTTGTCGCCAACCGCGCCCATCACTCCGAGATTGGTGGGCGAGCGCCGGGCTCCATGCCGGGGGATGCCCGTCATCTTGTCGAAGAAGGCGTGGTGATTGCGCCCTTTTTGCTGCAACGGGCAGGGGAGGAGCATTTTGACGAGCTCGAAGACTTGTTGTGCTCGGCTCCCTTTCCCAGCCGGGCGGTGGAGGAAAATCTGGCAGACCTGCGTGCTCAGGCGGCGGCCAATCGGGCGGGCGTGCACGCACTGCGCGCCCTATTGGCAGAGTATGGCGAAGAGCCCGTGGTGGCCGGCATGGAGGCCCTCTATGGCCGGGCCGCCCGCGTGATGGCCGAAAAATTGCTCCCGGCGGGCACTTGGAGAGCTTGTGACGAACTCGATGACGGCACGCCCCTCGCGGTGAGTCTGGCAGCGGAGGCCGGGCACTTGACAATCGATTTTTCCGGCACGGCAGCGCGTCATCCGGGGAATCTCAATGCCACCGCCGGGGTAACCCGCAGCGCGATTCTCTACGCTCTGCGCCTCTGGCTCGATGACGACCTTCCCCTCAACGAGGGGCTTCTCGATGCCGTGGAAATTCAGGCGCAAGGAACTTTTTTGCAACCCGACTTTCCCGCCGATCCGGCCCGATGTCCGGCAGTGGTGGGGGGCAATGTCGAGACCAGCCAGCGGGTGGTCGAGCTACTCCTGCGGGCCCTCGGGGTGGTGGCGGAGAGCCAGGGCACAATGAATAACTTCCTCTTCGGTAACGGGAAATTTGGCTATTACGAGACCATTGGCGGGGGAGCGGGGGCTCTCCACGGCGCGGCCGGCGCCAGCGGGGTCCACGTCCACATGACCAATACCGCCATCACCGATCCCGAGGTGCTGGAGTATCGCTTTCCAGTTCGCCTGCGGGAATTTTCCCTGCGCGAAGACAGTGGCGGAACGGGGCGTTGGCGAGGTGGTGATGGACTCGTGCGCGAGGTGGAGTTTTTGGAAAAAATGACCGTGACCCTGCTCACCCAGCATCGCAAAACTGGTCCCCGCGGCTTCGCGGGAGGGGGCGCGGGTGCGGTGGGCCGCCAGCGAATCTGGGAGGGAGCTGCCTGGCGCGATCTGCCTGCGACGGTCACCTGTGAGGTTGCACCGGGATACCGTCTGCGCTTGGAAACTCCCGGCGGGGGAGCTTGGGGGTCGGATGCCCGAAAGACGGAGTAGAGAGGAATGGTGGTCGGTACAAGATTTGAACTTGTGACATCCTGCGTGTGAAGCAGGCGCTCTACCGCTGAGCTAACCGACCCTTTTTGCAGCTCAAGGAGCCGCGCGGGCGGGTGAGGTAAGGTCATCCGCCGGGAATTGCAAGAAAAGTTTTGCGTTCTTTTTGAGAAAAAGGGGCTGGAAGGCTTAAGCCGGGTTTTTGTCGAGATTGAAAGAGGCATGGACGGCCCGGGCCGCGTCTTCGATTTTCAGCTCGGGAACGGTGACCGAGATTTTGATCTCGGAGGTGGAGATCATGCCGATATTGATGTCGTGCTCGCCGAGGGCTTCGAACATTTGGGCCGCTACGCCGGAGTGGGAACGCATGCCGATGCCGACCACGGAGAGCTTGGCAATGCCGGCCTCGGTCTCGATGCGGGCGTCGTCGGAGATATCCTTGACCACGGGCTGGAGAGCGGCTTGCGCGCGTCCCAAGTCATTGGTGTGCATGGTGAAGGAGTGGCGGGCACGACCGTCGGAGGCGATGTTGGAGACGATCATGTCGATATTGATCTCGGCCTCGGCGAGGGCCTTGAGAATTTTGCCCGACATGCCGGGCTTGTCGGGAATGCAGGTGATGGTGACGCGCGCTTGCGAGCGTTCGATTGAGACGCCGCGGATGACGACGGATTCCATGTTGGGGTGTTCTTCGATCACAATGGTGCCGGGATTGTTGTTGAGAGAGGAGCGCACTTCAAACTTTACGCCGAATTTTTTGGCGAATTCCACCGAGCGCGACTGCATGACTTTGGTGCCGACGGAGGCGAGTTCGAGGAGTTCGTCGTAGGAGATTTCGGGAAGCTTGCGGGCATCGGGGACGATGCGGGGATCGGCGGTGTAGACGCCATCGACATCGGTGAGGATTTGGCAGACATCGGCTTCCAGAGAGGCGGCGATGGCGATGGCGGAAAGGTCGGAGCCGCCGCGACCAAGGGTTTGGATATGGCCTTCGGCATTGATGCCCTGGAAGCCAGCCACGATGAGAACTTTTCCTTCCGCCAGGAGCTTTTTGGTCTGACTGCCGTCGAGGGAGTCAATGCGGGCGCGGGTGTGGGAGCCGGTGGTGCGGAGGCCGGCCTGGCGCCCGGTGATGGAGAGAGCGGGGACTCCCAGCTCGTGCAGGGCCATGGTGAGAAGAGCGATGGATTGTTGTTCGCCAGTGGAAACCAGCACATCGAGTTCGCGTTCCGGTGGGTTGGGAGACATCTCGTGGGCCATCGCGATCAGCTTGTCGGTGACGCCGCTCATGGCGGAGACCACCACGGCCACTTGGTGGCCTTCTTCATGCAGAGACTTGACGCGTTGGGCGACATTGCGGATGCGATCGAAGGAACCGACTGAGGTTCCGCCGTATTTTTGAACGATGACCATGACTTGCGGCGGGCGGTCTAACCAAGGGAAGGGGGAGGTGGCGAGGAAATTCTGTCGCGAATGGGTCTCCCGATTGGGGGAGGGCGGGAGGGCGGGAGAGACCGCAAGCTGGAAGCTTGGGGCCACGGTTCTGCAAGCTAGAAGTTCGCAACCACTTCGAAGCTTGGGGCCGCGGTTCTAGCAAGCTGGAAGCTGGCAGCGACTTGGGGGCGGGGCTTTCTTTGTCTCCCACAAGAAGATCCCTTGAGTGGCAAGCTTCCCGCCCCTAGGATCGCCAAACACGATGGCTACCACCCGCAACAGAACGCGCCGATGGATCCTCCGGGAAGCTCCTGGAGCGGAGCCCTCGTGCCCGGTCGTCAGGGAGTTGCATCCGGTTCTGCGCCGTCTTTTAGGGCAGCGGGGCTATGTGGAGGAGGGCTTGGTCGCTGATTTTCTGGAACCTCGTCTGCGCGATTTGAGTGATCCTTTTGACCTGCCGGAAATGGAGCTGGCGGTGGCGCGGATTTTCCAAGCGGTCGATGCGGGGGAAAAAATTTGTGTCTACGGGGATTATGATGTCGATGGGATTAGCTCCATCACTCTCATGGAGACGGTTTTGCAGGCCTATGGGGCGGAGGTGCGTCACTTCGTGCCGGTGCGCAGTTCAGAAGGCTATGGGCTCAGCGAGGCCGCCATCGCCCGTTGCATGGCCGAGGGGCCGCAGCCGGATTTGTTTGTGACGGTGGATTGCGGAACGGTTTCCCACGAGCCCATCGGGCAACTGCGGGGGCAGGGGATCGACGTGATTGTGGTCGATCACCATGAGCGCGGGGAGGCGGGGCGTCCCCCTTGTGTGGCCTTGATCAATCCAAAATTCGAGGAAACTCCTTACAGCTATCTTTGCGCGGCGGGGGTGGTCTTTAAGCTGGCCCATGCGTTGCTCAAGACCCGTCCTTTGCCGGACTTCGATCTGCGCAATGTGCTCGATCTGGTGGCGGTGGCGACGATTGCTGACATTGTTCCCCTAGTCGGGGAAAATCGTTTGCTGGTGCGCCACGGCTTGCGCCGTCTGCCCAAAACGATGAATGCGGGCCTGCGGGCCTTGATGGGGGTGACGGGTCTCAACGGCCACGCTAGTAGCAGTGATGTGGGTTTCCGCATCGGTCCCCGAATCAATGCCGCTGGTCGCATGGACCGACCCGATGAGGCTCTCAGCACGTTGTTGGCGGAAAGCCCGGCTTCGGCCAAGGAGCTGGCGGAAAGATTGGACTCCTACAATCGCGAACGGCAGAAGATGGAGCTGCGCATCCTCGCCGAGGCTGAGGCTCAACTCGCGGAAACCCATGACGTGGAGGATGAGCCCGTCATCGTGGTGGGTTCGCGTGCTTGGCACCCTGGGGTGGTTGGCATTGTCGCCTCGCGCCTGATGCGGAAGTATCACCGTCCCTGTTTCGTGGTGGCCATCGACGAAGAAGGGGTTGGCAAAGGCAGTGGTCGGAGCGTGGAAGGGGTTTCCCTGGTGGAGGCCATTCGCAATGGTGAGGAATTTCTCATCACGGGTGGTGGGCACCACATGGCGGCGGGAATCAGCGTCCACGAAGAGCAGTTGGAGAATTTTCGCCATTCCTTCTCGGAATTTGTTGCCCGCACGGCCCGGCCGGAGGACCTCGAGCCCAAGCTTTCCATCGATGGCGAACTCGACTTGGGCGACCTCGATCTTGATTTTCTCCATCAGTATGAGCGCCTGCAGCCCTTTGGCTCTGGCAATCCTGTCCCGGTCTTCGTGGCGCGCAATGTCTGGCTCTCCGAGGAGCCCCGAGTGCTGAAAAACAATCACTTGAAACTGTGGTTGCGCCAGGGGGGGGCGGAGAAGGACGCTATGTTCTTCGGGGGCGGGGAGCGTGATTTGCCCGAGCCTCCTTGGGACGTGGCCTTCACCATCGACCGAAATTGCTTCCGTGGGGTGACCAGTTGTCAGATGCTCGTGCGCGACATCCGCCCCGCCGGAGAATTGTAAAAAAAGACCAGTTGCATGACTTTACCCGAACTGAAAGTCGCCCTCGAGGCCACCGGGGTGACGCCCTCCCGCAAATTGGGGCAGAACTTTCTCCACGATGCCAATGTGGCGCGCTGGATTGGCGAGCAGCTCGATCCTCAGCCGGAAGATTGCATCGTGGAGGTCGGGCCCGGCACCGGTGCTCTCAGCGAGCATCTCGTTGGCAAAGTGCGCAAGCTGGTGCTGGTGGAGTATGATCAGCGGCTGGCCCAGTATCTGACCGAGAAGTTCGCCGACGAGCCGTCGGTGGAGGTGCACAGTGAGGATGGCGCGCGCTTCGACATTCGCCCGCTTTGGGCCGAGGGCCCGGTCAAGATGCTGGGCAATCTGCCCTACTCGGCGGGGGGAGCCATTCTGCGGAATTTTCTCAAGAGTCCCACTCCGGTGGACCGCGCGGTGATTATGCTGCAAAAGGAGGTTATCGATCGCATCCTGGCCGAGCCCCGCACCAAGGCCTACGGGGTGCTGACCCTGCGCATGCAGAGTGAGTGGGACTCCGCGCCCATCAAGACCATCGGGCCGGAGTGCTTCCATCCCCGGCCTCTCATCGACTCGACGGTGATGATGTGCCGGCGGCGGGCCGAGTCGCTTCCGGTCTACGATCGCCGTCTCTTTGACGAACTCATTCGGCGGGGCTTTGCGCAACGGCGCAAGATGCTGCGCAAGGCGATGCCCGACTCTCCGCCCTGGCCCGAAGTGGCGGAGAAGGTCGGTTGTAGCGAGACCGCCCGCGCGGAAGAGCTCAGTTTGCCTCAATGGGTGGAGCTCACCCGTTGCTACGACGAGACCCTGGCCGCGCCCGCCCAAAGTGACGATGAAGTTTTCGATGTCGTTGATGAACAGAATATCGTGACCGGGCAGGCCACCCGGGCGGAAGTGCATGAGAAAAATCTTCTCCATCGCGCGGTGCATGTGCTGGTGGTCAATGGCAAGAGCGAGGTCCTTCTCCAACAGCGCTCGCGTCTAAAAGATCAGCAGCCGGGGAAATGGGGGTCCAGTGCGGCCGGGCACCTCGACGCCGGCGAGGATTACGAAGCTTGCGCCCGCCGCGAGTTGGGCGAAGAGCTGGGCATCGAAACAGAGGACCTCCCTCTCAAACTGGTTGGGGAGATTCCCGCCAGTGAAGAGAACGGCTGGGAATTCATCCAGCTCTATGTGACGGTCTACTCCGGGGTGCTGCGCTTTCCCGCCAATGAAGTGGAAGCGGTGGAATGGCTGGGCCAAGAGGCCCTCCGCCAGTGGTTGCGAGCGAGGCCGGAGGATTTTTCCGGCGGCTTCAAGGAATGCTGGCAGCTGCTGGAGAGCCAGTCCTGATCATCGGCGATGGTTTCTTTGAACCGTAAAGGCACGAGGCTACCAAGGAGGGAAGGGTCTCCAAGAGCATGTTTTATTTGACCGGAATGAGCTTTTTGCCATTGGCCGAAAGCTCATAGAGTTGCGGCATGTCCCCCTGGCCGGATTGCATTTGCACGGTTTTGTGGAAAAGCCAGCGGTCAATGATGATGAGTGGGGTGTCGAAAGGAAAGGCTGCGGGAAGCTGGGTGAGAGGGGCAAAGCGGCCTTTGTTGCGGTGGCCTTCGGGGCGCGGAGGGGCCAGTTGGCGGGGGGTGAAGTCGGAAGGAAACCAGACTGCAAAGGGAATCCCTCCGGGGGCGGGGATTTCGTGATAAGAGCCCAAGCTGGAGCGCAAGGCGTAAAAGGCGAGCCAACCAGCCGTCAGCAGGAGAAAGGTAAAGCCGAGAAGGCGGAGAGTTTTGGCAAAAGAGAAACCACTGCCCATTGATCCCTTCATCTTACCTCAGGCCTTCTTCTTACCCGCGTTCAAGAAGAGAACCAAGGCCAAAGCCAGCGCCGTGCCCACCACGCCAAAGGCGGTCAGGGCGATACGTTTGATGTTGTTGAAGTCCTTCTTCGTGAATTCGTCTTGGCCGGGAGGGGATTGCCCGGGATCGGCGCGCACGATGAGCCCGTCCTCGCTCAGTTCGACAGCGGTGAGCTTCTTCATGATCGGCCCCAGGGTGTCGTCGGTCAGATAGGGTTGTGTGATCTGATGGTCGGAAAGGTGGGCGCGGAACTCGGCGGGCACCTTCCCCTTTTCGGAATCGATGGCGGTGAGGTCGAGAAGCAACTGTCCGGCCTCCAAGCGGGGCTGCGCGGTGAGGACTCCGTTCAGGTAGCGCTTTTCTCCTCCAGTCAGGGGATTGCCATTCAGTGGGTAAGAGATGCGCACCTTGGCCCCTTGGGGGGAGAAGCTCTCTACCGCAAAGGTGCCTTGCAAGGGCTTGAACTGCTCGTGCGCGGCGATGGCGAGATTGAAATCCCGGGCACTCAGGGTGAGCTCGGCGGTTTCTTCCCCTGCTAAGGCTAGGCCCTGAAACCCTTCCAGTCGCTGGGTGAGATCATTGAAGGCCTCCACGTGTTGGGAGGGGTCGAGCACGGGGGCGGGGATGGGCTTGCTCTGGGTGAATTGTTCGATCTCGTCGAGTTGGCGGAAGAGGGAAAAGAGGGTCCAGCCCACGAAAAAGAGCATCACCACCCCGGCGACGAGGATGATGGAGCATCCTGCGAAAGGGGATTTTTGGGCTTCTTTGGGCGCAGGAGAGGACTCGGTGGAAGGCGACATGAGGGGCCTTTTAGGAGTGGATTCCGCTGCAGGCAAGTCGGGATGGCGGGCTGTTTGCGATTTGGCATTTGCCTTTTTGGGAAAGGCCTTATGGTCCCGCCATGGCACGCGTGATGGTTGGTCTTTCGGGGGGAGTGGATTCCTCGGTGGCAGCGGCTTTGCTTCTGGAGCAGGGCCACGAAGTGGTGGGCGGTTATATGAAAAACTGGATCAATGACGAGGGCATCAAGGGTGACTGTCCCTGGGAGCAGGACGTGGAGGATGCCCACGCCGTGGCCAAGCATCTGGGTATCGAATTCCGGGTGGTCGACCTCGTCGATCATTACCGCGAGCGCATCGTGGACTACCTCTTGGCGGGCTACCGCGAGGGCATCACTCCCAATCCGGATGTCTTTTGCAACCGCGAGATGAAGTTCGGGGTCTTTCTCGACTATGCCCTTTCCCAGGGCTTCGAGGCCGTGGGCACGGGGCACTACGCCCGGCGTCGCGAGCTTGCCGATGGTTCGGCGGTGGTCTTGCGGGGGGCGGACCCGAACAAGGACCAGTCCTATTTCCTGGCCATGATGAAGCCGGAGCAAGTGGCCCGAGCCCGCTTTCCGGTGGGCGAGCTCCTCAAAACCCGTGTGCGCGAGGAAGCCCGGCGCTTCGGACTCCCTACAGCGGAGAAGAAGGACAGCCAGGGCATCTGCTTCATCGGCAATATCAAGATGAGCGACTTTCTCACTCACTACGTGGAGGATGACCCGGGCGAGATCGTCGATTTGTCCGGCCAAGTCCTCGGCTCCCACCGGGGTCTGCACCTCTTCACCCTCGGGCAGCGCAAGGGCCATGGAGTGGCCTCTCCCCGTGAGGGGATGGCCTACGTGGTGGTGCGCAAGGAGCCGGAAAGCAAGCGCTTGGTGGTGGCTTACGAAGACGATAAAGGGAGCGGCCTCTTCTCCAGCGAAAGCGTGGTGGGCTCGCTTTCCTGGCTCAATGGGCCGCGCGAGGGATTCCTGGAGGCCCAGCCTCGCTATCGCGCCAAGTCCGAGCGAGTGCGGGTCACTGCGGAGGACGAGGGCCGCGTGCGCTTGCAATTCGAGAGGCCCCAACGGGCACTGACCCCTGGCCAAGTGTGCGCCTTTTACGAGGGAGGCCAGCTCCTCGGAGGAGGCGTTTTTGAGGAAATCCACTGAATGCGCGCGGGCCAAGTGGAAATTCGTTTCAGTTTTCTAAAATAATTTTCCGAGTATGACAAAACTTCCCGCCTTCCTCGTCACGGACGGTGGTAGTGCTCAACTTTCTTCGTCGTCCGGCAGCAAAGCTTCCTTTCTGTAAGGAGCTGATAAAGTCGTTATCTCCTGTTTAAGAGTGGACTAGGTGCTTCTCGGTCCGCATGTGAGCCTGGGCGACGAAAGGTGGATTTTTCTTCTCCCGTGCTTTCTGAAGACTGGAGGGCCGGGTGAAAACCGGAGGGAGATTTTTTGGAATTTAGCTCGTAAAACTTAAAAATTTTATTTTCCGGAAAAGTGGTTATTCTTGAGCTTATGAATTCGAGCATGGTCCCCGTTTCCCTTGCTGGTTCCGCCCCTTCTTCTGTCGAACTGGCGAGTTCGTTGAAAGACAGGCTGCTTCAGGCGGCTCTGTTGGAGCGGGTTCTTCAGGCTGCGGAAGGCCATGCCGCGTCGCTCCCCGGGTTATCGGGGCAGCAGGAATTGCTGAATGACTTTTTGGCCGCCGGGCGGGAATACCGCAGTGCCTTGGCGCGGGAGAGTCGTCATTGCCCGCGTTACGCCGCGTGGTGCCTCGAGCGGGCCGCCGAGTTGGCGCAGTCCTTGGGAGGGCCGGAGGAGGTGCCCGAGGGCGAGCTTGGGCAGGGCTTGCGCATTTTCACCCGCCATCTGGGAGGGGTCTTGCAAAAGGGAAATTACTCGAAGTGTGGTTGATAGTCTTCCTCTTCGGGCGTTTCGTCTTTTTGAGGGGGTGAAGGGGGAGGGCCGATGCGGGGGACGACCAGTTCGTCGCTGTCAGCGGCAGGCGGGGAGAAGAGGGTCTTGATGCGGCCAAAGGAGACCAGCCCAGTCAAATCCAGGATGAGCAGGGCGAGAGCGGCTGCGACGAGCAGGGCGAGGCAGGAGAAGAGAAAATTAGTGAGCGGGTGCCGCGAAGCCGTCGAGGGGTAGCGGGCCGGAGAGATCGTTAGAGGAGGGGAGGATTTTTCTTCGCGTGCCCGTGGGACCGGAGGATTTTCGGACGGGGAGGCGATTTTTCGGGGAGTCCTCGCCGGTGGGGTTTTTGCGCGGGAGCTTGGGACCGCGGAGGGCTGCGGTGGGAGACTGGCCTCCGTTTGGGAGATTGCGGCCTTTGTTCCGGCCGCTTTTTTCGGGACCTCCGGAAAGGCTCGCTTGGCTGGCGGCCGGGCGGGCGGAGGAGGAGGGGATGGCAGGGGCAGGGGCGAAAAAGGAGTGGGCCGGGCCGGGGCGGTGGTTTCTTTCCCGCAGGAGGGGCATGGCCCGGTCACGCCAGCTTGTTCCGGAGGCACTTCCAAAATGATGCCACAGTGGGAGCAGTCGAAACGAAGAGGCGGAGAGGGCATGGCAGGGGGGAGTAGCAGGCCGCTTCAGGCCCCGCGGAAGGTGAGGGACTGGTCGGCGCTCACTTCGCGGTAGAAGCAGCTGGGACGTTTGGTGTGGCAGCAGCCCCCGCCCATTTGCTCGACTTCGAGGATGAGCGCGTCCTGATCGCAATCGGTGCGGATGGCGATGATTTTTTGGAACTCTCCGGAGGTGGCGCCCTTGTGCCACAGGGTCTGGCGGCTGCGGGAGTAATAGACGGCCTCTTGTTTTTCCAAAGTCAGGGCCAGGGACTCGGCATTCATGTAGGCCAGCATGAGGGGCTCCTTGCTCTTGGCGTCGATGGCCATGGCTGGAATGAGCCCGTTTTCGTCAAATTTGGGCATGAAAGTGAGCCCGTTCTCGATGGCGTCTTTGTCGGTGCGTTCGGAAAACATCAGGAATTGGATGGTGGCTTGTTCTCGGGAGAAATTTTGCTTTTGGCTGGAGGAAGGGTGAGGGCATGGAGAGCGGCCTCAATCTCGTGATTGACTTCGTTGACCACTGCTTTGGCCGCCATGTGCAGGGCATTGCGGATGGCCAGGGAGGTGGAGGAGCCGTGGGAAATGATGACCGTGCCGCGCACACCCAGGAGGGGGGAGCCCCCGTAGGTCTCGTAGTTGGTGCGCTCTTTGACATTCCCAAAGGCCCCCTTGGAGAGGAGGGCCCCAAGGACGCGGAAGGGGTTGCGTTTGAACTCCTTCTTGAGCCACTTGGACATGGCCTTGGCGGTTGCTTCGCAGGATTTGAGAACGACATTGCCGGTGAAGCCGTCGCAAAGACAGACATCGAGACGGGTCTCGAAAAGGTCGTGCCCTTCCACATTGCCGCGGAAGTCGAAATTGGCACGGCCGGACTCCACCATGTGGCGGAGAAGGACGAGGGCCTCCTTGGTCAGGGTCGTGCCCTTCTCCTCTTCTTCACCATTGGACATGATGCCCACCACCGGGCGTTGCACCCCCAGCACGTTGTGGGCGTAGACCGAGCCCATCACCGCATAGGTGGCCAAGTGCTTGGCCTTGGCCTCGGGATTGGCCCCGGCGTCGAGGATGTTGCAGGTGCCGTGCTCGTTGGGGATGGGGGAGGCGATGCCCGCCCGATCCACTCCTTTGAGCAGGCGGAGCTTGATGGTCGCCGCAGCCACCGCCGCGCCCGTATTGCCTGCCGAGACCACGGCATGGGCTTGGCCTTGCTTGACGAGGTCGTTGGCGACTGAAATGGAACTCTGGCGCTTGCGGCGGACTGCCTTGGCCCCCGATTCATGCATTTCCACCACCTCCGGGGCATGCTCGATGCGGTGGCGGTCTCCGCTCAAGCCATGCTGAGCACAGCTCGCCCGCAGCACTTCCTCATCGCCGACGAGGATGATCTGCTCAATCTGCGGGTAAAGGGCTAGCGCGTCGCGAGCCCCGATGACGTTGACCTCGGGGGCATTGTCGCCGCCCATGGCATCCAGTGCGATAATCATTGTCCGGTCAAGGGTAGGGGGTGGAGGAAAAACATGCAAAAACGGCGACGGGAATGCCGTCGCCGTCCATAAAATCGGTCAAAGGTGCTTTCGTCGAAAGAAAAAGTTACACCACGTCGACGTCGAGGACTTGACGTTCGCGGTAAGTGCCGCAGGAGGGGCAAGCAATGTGTCCGGGGACCCGGCTGCCGCACTCGGGGCACTCCTTGAGCAGGGGCTTGCGCCAGCGGTTCGCACCACGGCGCATCTTCTGCTTCATCTTGGAGGTTCTGCGTTTTGGAGATGCCATAATTCAGGAAATGGTTAAGATTGGTCCGAGTCCAGGGCGTCGAGAGCCGACCAGCGACTGTCCCCCGCCTCGGGGGGCGCGGGGTTTACACTATCGGACTGGGGGTTGTCCACTGCTAAATAACGGGAATCGATCTCACAGTCCTGCGGAGTGTCCGCAATATCGCAGGTGGGATGGTTGGGAACCTCGAGAAGAAGCTCCTCCCGCAGGGCCTCGGTGGCGTCCACTTCCCCGAAATTTCCAATCTCCAGAGAGAGGGCAGCCTTGGGCAAGCGAATGGTCTTGATGAAGGGGTGCAGGGTGCGCACGCACTCGAACTCAAAGGGACAGGAGAGGGAGCCTTGTAGCAAAATTTCGCCTTCAAAGCGCTGGATCCAAAGGTCATAGGAAAGAGGTCCCTTCGGCTGGGGATCGCGGGGGCCGAGATCGAAAAGGGTGGCCTCCAGCTCGCCGCTCATCTGCTTCCCTTCCTCGGGAAGAGTGCCGAGATCGATAATCAGTTTGTTCATGAGAAGATTGTAGATTGAAAAATGGTCTTTGGGTATTGAAATGAAGTCGAGGTGCGCATTCCAGCTGACATTTTACTCGGAGCCTACGCCGAAGGAGTTTTTCCTATGGCCGAAGAGGGCGAAATTTTTTGGTTCTCGCCTGAGAAGCGGGGCCTCATTCCAGTGGACGAACGCTTTCACATCCCCCGGGGCTTGCGCAAGGCTCTTCGCAAAGAACCCTACGAGGTCCGGCGCGATACCGCCTTCCAAGCCACCATGGAGGGATGTGCCAGCCGCGAGGAGACCTGGATTGATGAAGTCATCGTGGCGAGTTACGGTGAACTCTTCGACCTCGGCTTCGCCCATTCCTTTGAATGTTGGGACGAAGAGGGCCTGCAAGGCGGGCTCTACGGGGTGCGCATCGGTCGCGCCTTTTTCGGCGAATCCATGTTCAGCCGCAAGGTCGATGCCAGTAAAATCGCTCTCGTGGCTCTGGTAGAATGGATGCGGGAGGAGGGGATGACTTTGCTCGATACCCAGTGGATGACCGAGCACCTGCGGCAATTTGGTGGCTACGAAGTTCCCCGCGGGGTCTACAAGGAACTCCTGCGGGAAGCGATCGCCGATGAAGCCACCGAAGTTCCTTTTCGTTGAAGAAATCCGGTCTTTTTCGAGGTTTTCCCTTTACACCCCGGCAAAGAGACGTAGTCTCCGCCTCCCTCACCGGAAAATCTTATGAAAGTTTTGAGTTCTTTGGCTTCAATGAAGCGCCGTCACGCAGGATGTCAGGTTGTGAAACGCAAGGGCACCCTCTACGTGATCAACAAAACTGACCCCAAGTTCAAAGCTCGCCAAGGGACCACCAAAGGCACCAAGCTTTCGAAGAAGGGCGTCAAGTAAGGCGCGCCCGGCGCATGCGGCGTCGGGATTTCACTCTCGAAAAAGAAGCGACCCTCGCGGTCGCTTTTTTCGTGCCCGGATCTCTCCGCCTCCGCCCAAGAGATTCTCAATGGCTCTCCTTCCTTGGGGGCACCTCTTCCCGTTCTCCTTCCATCGCTTTGAGAAGAATCTCCAAGGCTCCTCCACTCATCATGATTTCCCGAATGAGACAGAGCAGAGAGAGAGCCATCAAAATGAGAGCGGTGGCAAAGGCGAGCAAACCCACCAGTGGCCATTCCGCAATAATGGTCAGCATTGCGAGCACGCAGAGGAGCAGGCTAATGGCTCCGAACAATTGCATGAGCCGGATGAGCACGAGACGGCGGCGGAGATTGTCAATCTGGATGGCGAGGAGCTCATCGTGGTCCCTTTTCCAGCTCGAGTGCAGCGTGCGCACCAGCGCGGAGAGGTGGAGGAAGCGGTTGGTGTAAGAGAGAAAAAGCAGGCTGATGGCGGGAAAGAGCAGGGCCGGGGTGGAAACTTCGAGAGACATGCTGGCCGTCATGCTAGCGCGTCCCATGCCGATTGCCCAGAGCGCCGCAGGGGGAATTTTCGAGGGGAAAAAAGAGGGGAAAGGGGGAGCTTTGCGAAGGAGGGCAATTTTTCCACAAGAAATTCCCTCCAGAGGTTGACGGGGTCGGCAAATTCTGATTTTCTCCCCCTCCCCTCAACGACTGGACCGGTGGCTGAGTGGTCGAAAGCGCTCCCCTGCTAAGGGAGTATACTCCAAAAGGGTATCGAGGGTTCGAATCCCTCCCGGTCCGCCACTTCCCTAAAACGCTGTAATCAATTTGATTGCGGCGTTTTCTTTTTGCCGAGGTTCGGTAGTGACACTAAAAGTGACACTGTGTCCACGCGGATTCGCCATGATTCGCCAGTGGGTAAAATGGTTCGTTCACATTTTGCGCTTCTCAGGAAACGAGGTATTTTGAGAGCGGATGAAGGGGCGCACTGATACAAGACAAGA
Source organism: Roseibacillus ishigakijimensis (assembly GCF_016595415.1). Classification (GTDB taxonomy): domain Bacteria; phylum Verrucomicrobiota; class Verrucomicrobiia; order Verrucomicrobiales; family Akkermansiaceae; genus Roseibacillus; species Roseibacillus ishigakijimensis. Next base: position 507 of record NZ_JAENIO010000045.1, on the reverse strand, counting down.
GAGCAACAAGCCCGATGACCATAAGGTGCAGGTTGCTTTAGAACGGCTTGCAGCAAAAGAGGAGGAGAAGAAGGCAGAAAAGAAATGTAAGGTCGCTCAAGCAGAGGAAAATAGGAGAAGGGGAGCGGGAAAGGCACGCGGTAAGAGAAAGGCGAAATTAGAGCGCAGTAAGCTAAAAAAGGCAAAGAACGACGCGGCTGGGAAAAGAAAAGCCGAACTTTGCTTGAGCCCGGAAGAGAAAGAGGAGGAGGTGGATGCTCTGAGAAGACCGCGGTATTGTAAAAAGAAGAATAGATCTTCTCAAGGTGGGCTAGATGGAGAACGCGTTGACACTCTTGCGAGCAAAGTCAGAGAGATAGAACTCAAAGGGGGCTGCAAGATTGGAAGAACCTGGGCCAGAATAACTCCAGACTGAGGTGGACCCCGAAAATCGGGCCAGGGGTTAAGCGATAATTTTGGTGGTGAGGAGCGGCGAAAAACGCCAAACCCAACCAAATAAAATGAAAG
>NZ_JAENIO010000044.1 GCF_016595415.1 Roseibacillus ishigakijimensis | reverse complement strand
ATTTTGGGCGGCCACCGACATTGCAAGCCTTTTTTGCGTATTTTTTCCTTATTTTCAGTGCGTTACGTGCTCGATTTTTGTCGTGTAGTGTGAACTGGTGCAGACCAAGCAACATCTCCATCAATAACCAATTCGATTTCATCTTTCGCAGGCTTTAGGGCTTTAAACTCCGCGTCTGTAGTCGTCTCATTAGTAAACACTCCTATCGTGGCATCACCAGATTTCAGCCTCCATTCTAAATTAGGAATATCCAGATTGCCTCCGATTTTTAAATGGACCACATCACCAGCGTGCCCTGAGAGGAAGACTGGCAAGCAGACAAGTCTCTCTTTCTTCTTTCCCAAAACTGGGGTCCTGATGCCAAAAAAACCATCAACCATGATTCTCCGAAGTTATTCTTTTAAAAATCAATCCGTCAACATTCTCTTTATCTTTTCCCGCCCGGAAGATATCGAGATACTTCATTCACTCAAAACAACGGGACGCTTTTACTAACAAACAGGATTTCCAAAAGCACAGCGTTTTCTGATAGAGATTCGGCGTTTTCGCGAGTCCAAGCGAGGTTGGTTCTCAGGCCACTGTTCCGCCGCTCACTTCGCGGACTTCGAGGTTCATTCCATCACCCAGCCAGTGGGCATTGGTGGTGGTGATGAGGGTCTGCGCGCCGGGCGGGAGGCTGGCGAGGAGCCGCTCGCGGCGCCCTTTGTCCAATTCGCCAAAGATATCGTCGAGCAAGTAGACGGGGGTTTTGCCTCCTTGCTCGCGGAGGAGTTCGCCCTGACCGAGCTTGAGGGCAAGGGCGAGGGTGCGCTGCTGGCCTTCACTGCCGAAATCAGCGGCCTTGAGTCCTCCGAGGGTGAGCTTGAGGTCATCGCGATGAGGGCCGACGAGGGTCATGCCGCGGCGGATTTCTTGCTCCCGCACCCGGGCAAGGGAGGCTTCGAAGTCGTCCCCGGATGCGGCTTGATAGCCCAGGCCGACAGTTTCCCCGCCTCCTCCCACCGCGTCTTGGGCCCAGCTCACGGGCCGGGCCAGATGGCGGACCATTTCCTTTCGCCCTGCGGTGAGTTCGAGTCCGTGCTGGATGAGCAAGGAGGTGAAGGCGACCATCTCGCGGGCCTCGCCGCGGCCATCGCGGAGGAGGGCATTGCGCTCTTGCAAGGCTTTGCGATAGCGGGAGAGGGCCCGCCGGTAACCAGGCACAATCTGGGAAGCCATGAAGTCGAGGTAACGGCGGCGTCCCTCGGCTGGTCCGGTGACGAGCTCGCGGTCTTCATTGCCCATCCAGACGAGCAAGCCGCCATCGGCGAGGTAATCGCTCTGGGAGCCACGGGCCTCCCCATCGACGCGGAGGCGATAGTCCCCTTTACAAAAATCGACCCGTCGTTCCTGACCCCAGACCCGACCGGCAACTCCGAATTGCGGGGTCTCGAAGCGCACCATCTGGTAGGGGCGCCGCGTGCGGGGGGAGTGCAAGCGGACGAGGACGCAGACCGCTTCCAGAAGGCTGGTTTTTCCCTGGGCATTCCGGCCCACGAAGACGAGTCCGGCCGGAGGGATGGACAAGGACGCCCCTGCAACGCAGCGGAAGTCGGCCAAACGCAAGGACTCAATCACGGACGAGAAGATGGGAGCTGGCACCCCGGGCGGCAATGCGGAAGTCCGGCAGGGCGAAGTGAGTGATCCGGACGGGCTGTCTCAAGAAACCACGATCTCTTTTTCCTGCCGGGCTTGTAGGGAGCCAATGCGGGCGACGATGGGCGCACCGGCTTCTTGCAGGAGGTCTTCCGCTTGGGCCAGCTTCTCGGGAGCAATGGCGAGGAGCAGTCCGCCCGAGGTCTGGGCATCGGCCAGAAGCAGGCGCAGAGCCGGGCTGACCTGTGCTCCGAAAGAAAGGTGGGGCTCGGCCGTCGCCAGGTTTTTGCGGGTTCCTCCGGGGACGCAATCTTCTTCGATGAGGGAGAGCACCTGGTCATCAATGGCAGGGATGGAGGAGGCCTCCAGATGGGCGGTGAGGCCCGACTCCCGGCAAATGCCCAAGAGGTGACCGAGGAGCCCGAAGCCCGTGACATCGGTGCCGCAGATGGTGAGCCCGGCCTCGGCCACCGGGGTGCCGGGGGTATTGAGGGTGGCCATCAGGCGCGCGGCTTTTTCCTCCAGATCGCCAATCGGGAGTCCCCGCTTGACGGCGGTGGAAAGGATGCCGGTGCCGAGAGGCTTGGTGAGCAGCAGAAGGTCTCCCGCGCGCCCCCCGGCGTTGGAGATGACTTTGTCGGGATGGACGAGGCCGGTGACCGAGAGACCATAAAGGGGCTCGGCGTTCTGCACGGTATGACCGCCGGCGAGGACGCAGCCTGCCTCCGCCACCTTGTCGGCTCCGCCTCGCAAAATGGCGTTGACCGTTTCCAGGGGCAGCTCGTCGGTGGGCACGGCCACGATGTTCATCGCCGTCACGGGACGGCCGCCCATGGCGTAAACATCTGACAAGGAATTCGCGGCCGCGATTTGCCCATATTGGTAGGGGTCATCGACGATGGGGGTGAAAAAATCGAGAGTCTGCACCAGCGCCTGGGTCGGGGACAAGCGATAGACGGCCGCGTCATCCGAAGAGGCGGAACCGACCATCAAATTGGGGTCCTCGACATGAGCCAAGCCACGCAAGACCTGCGTGAGCTCAGCTTGCGACAGTTTGGAAGCTCATCCCGCGCAGGATGAGAGCTCGGTCAGGCGTCTGATATCCTCGCGACTCATGACGAGGAGCCTAAGCGGCCTTACCCCGCTCGCAACCGGGAAATGGGAAAAAGAACGGACCCGGTGAGTCAGGAGGTCTGATCCAGGCCGGGAAGAGAATCCTTGCGCAGGCGCTCGGTGTCCCAGCCGGGGTCTTTGGCGAAGTCGCTGTTTTCGCGTTTGAATTGGTCTTCGATATCGCTCAGGCGCTCGCGGATGCGATGGACGTAGGCTTTTTCGTCCTTGCGCACTTCATTGAGCTGCTCGAAGGATTCGCGGTCGTGGCGGGCAAAGATTTTTCCCAAACGGGCGGCCCGGTGAGCCCGGAAGCCGAGGGTTTTCAGAGTCTCTTCCCCCATCGCGATGGCGCTGCCGGCGTGCTGGTGAATGGTGTAATCCACTCCAGCCTCCAGCAATTCATACTGGTGATCCCGGCTGAGCGCGCGGACCATGATCTGAAGCTGGGGAAAATGCTTTCGGGCCGAAGCGACCAGTTCGTTGATGGTTTCCTCCTGATCGAGAGCGATGACGAGGACACGGGCTTCAGCCGCTCCCGCCGCCTCGAGGAGGTCCACCCGGCTGGCGTCCCCGTAGAAGGTCTTGACCCCGATGTTGCGGAGGAAATCGATGTGCTCGGGGTCGTTGTCGATGATGGTGACCTCGATGCCCTGGGCGCGCAGCATGCGGGCTACGAAGTTGCCGAAGCGGCCCATGCCGGCGAGGATGACGGGGGCCTCCTCATCCATGTCATCGGCGGGGGGAGCTTCCTGCTCCCGGGTGCCAAAGCGCGGGCGCAGCACCTTGTCATTGAAGATCAAGAGCAGAGGCGTCATCGCCATGCTGATGGCCACCACGGCGGTCACCAGCTGCCCGATTTCCAGCGGAAGCACCCCTTCCGAGATGCCAAAGCCCAGAATGACGAAGGCAAACTCGGAGCCTTGTGCAAGGACGAAGCCGAAGAGAAAGCACCCGTCCAGACACAGGCCGGCCCATTTGGCGAGGGCAAAGAGAATCACTCCCTTCAGGGCGATGAGGGCGAGGACCAGCGCCGCGATATTGAGAGGCTGGCTGGCGATCAAATCAAAATCGATGGAAGCGCCCACCGCGATGAAAAAGACGCCGAGGAGGAGGCCCTTGAAGGGCTCGATATCGGCCTCCAGCTCAGCGCGATACTCGCTATCGGAGAGAAGCATCCCGGCGAGAAAAGTGCCCAAGGCGGCCGAGACCCCCAGGGAGGTCATCAGCAGGGCGATGCCAATGACGAGGGAGAGGGCGAGAGCGACAAAGGTCTCGCGCACGCGGGTGCGGGCCACCCAACCGAGCAAAGGCTGGAAGAGGTATTTCCCAGCCACCACGATAAGGACCACCGCGACCAGCACGAGAACGGTATTCACCCAGGGAGGCTGATGGCTCAGCCATGCCTGCAGGGCATTGAGGTCGGCATGATGATGATCCGCGCCCGCCGGGGTCAGGGTGGCCAGCAGAGGCATGACCGCGAGGATGGGGATGACGGCCAGGTCTTGAAAGAGAAGGACCGAGAAGGCGCTCTGCCCCGCCCGGCTTTTGGTTTGTCCCTTTTCCTGCAAAGACTGCAAAGCGATGGCTGTGGAGGATAGGGCCAGGGCCATGCCAATCGCCAAGGCCACCTGCCAATCCAGTCCCAGGAACAGACCGAGCCCGGCCACCACCGCGATGGTGATTCCGACTTGGGCACCCCCTAGCCCCAGGATGGGTCCGCGCATTTTCCACAAACGCGAGGGCTGCACCTCCAGGCCCACGAGAAAGAGCATCATGACCACCCCGAATTCAGCGAAATGCATGACATCGGCGCCTTCTTCACCCACCAGCTGAATGCCGAAGGGGCCGATGATCATGCCCGCGACCAAGTAACCCAACACGGAGCTGAGCCCCAGCCGCTTGGCAACGGGCACGCTGATGACAGCCGCGAGGAGGTAGACGAAGGCGGAAGTGAAAAGGCTTTGGTTGGACATGATGGCTTAGGATTCGAGAAGGCGATTGCGATAGCGGCCGACGGCGGCATCCAGCTCGCTTCCGGAGAGGGTCAGGGCCCCGGGGACGAGAAAAGGCTCCTCGTAGTTCATCCCACACAGCCGGCAGGTCTGCTCCAAGGGACGAAGAAATTCCGGCAAAGGGTAGCGGTGGAGGCCGTTCGCCTGATAGGCCTCGAGGGGGCTGCCAGTCGTGATGGCGGAGAGAACGTCCTTCTGATGGAGGCATTTGCCCTCGCTGCCATACGCCCACCCATACTGCAGCACAACATCGAACCACTCCTTGAGCAGGGCCGGGGTGGAATACCAGAAAAGAGGATGCTGCCACACGATGCGCTGATGGGCGCACAGCAGCTCTTGCTCCCGCTCCGGCACAATGTCGAAGTGCGGATACTCCTCGTAGAGATCGTGGACGGTCAGGTTGGGTAAATCGGCCACCCCCTCCAACAGTGCTCGGTTGACCCGCGACTTGTCCCAGGCGGGATGGACAAAGATGAGGAGCGTCTCACGCATAGGCCCTGAAGCTAATCAACTTGCCCGAAAGGACAAGAAGCGAATCCTGCTTTGCCCCGGCGGAGAAAGTGCTGGCAACCGCTTCTCAATGCCGATGCCGCTTCCGCACCACGCCCTCACGCAAACGCCGGATGAGCACCGCGATGAGAAAGAGAACGGTCAGAACCACCACCATGAAAGCACCAATGGGCTGGTCAAAAATGACCGCTCCCAAAAAGCCCAGCCCGGCCCCGGTCGCCCCGACCACGCCACTCCAGAGAAACAGCCCCCGCACCGAACCCACCAGCTGCCGCACCGCCGCCGCCGGGGTGACGATGAAGCCGAGCGCGAGAATAGCCCCCACAGCCTGCAAGGTAGTCACCAGCACGAGGATGAGAAGTGCGAACAGCCCGTAATTCAGCACCTGGGTGCGCACGCCCAGGGTAGCGGCGATATCGGGCTCGAAGAGTGTCACCAGGATGGGGCGCCGCAGAATGGCCAGCACCAGCACGGCCAAGGCCCCCACCCCGTAGCTCATCCAGAGGTCGGAGTCCGACATCCCCACGATGTTGCCCAGGAGCCAGTCTTCCAGCCCGCCGGCTCCCTCATAGCGGGTCAACATCATGACCCCGGCGGCAAAGGCACCCGTCATGAGCACGGCCAGTACCGTCTCCTCCCCCACCATGGCCCGGCGGGCAAAGAAAACCGCTCCCAATCCCACCAGGGCGGCTGCCACCAATGCTCCGAAGTAGACCCCCACCGTTGACAAGCCCAGCAGTAGCACAACCGCCGCGATGCCGGGAAAGACAGAATGACTGAGAGCCCCCAGCTTGAGAGGACTGCGGTGCAGGACCACAAAGGCGCTCACGAAGCCGTTGGTGAAGCCGATCATGAGGGCGGCCAAGAGCGCGCGGCGCATGAGGGCGAGCTCGAAAATCTCAAACATGACCCCCTCCTTTCTCCAGGCCCAGCACGGTGCGCACCTCGGGCCGGACCATCACCTCGGCCACCGGGCCAAAGGCAATCTGATGCTTTTTCAAAACCAATGCTTGGTCAAAGATGGTCTCCACGGTGGCCAGATTGTGGTGCGAGGCAATGACGAGGTGTCCCCGGCGGGCCAGATCGCGCAGGGTCTCGGAGAGTTCCTCCGCGCTCTCGACATCCAACCCGGTAAAGGGCTCGTCCAGCATCACGATGTGGGCCTCCTGCGCGAGCGCGCGCGCCAGAAAAGCCCGCTGCCTCTGGCCCCCGCTGAGGGCATCAATCTGGCGGGTGGCGAGATTCTCCAAGCGCATGATGGAGAGTGCCTCGTCCACCTTTTCGACATCGATGGGGCGGGTGGTTCGCCAAAAGCCCATGTGCGGCAGACGACCCATGGCCACCACCTCCCGCACCGTGACCGGGAACCCCTCGCGATGGCGATCGAGCTGCGGCAAGTAGGCGATCTCACGGGTGGAACCGGTGAGGCTTTTTCCCCGCCACAAAATCGACCCCTGCACCGAGTGACAGAGTCCCGCCAGCGAGCGGATGAGGGTGCTCTTCCCCGCCCCATTGGGACCGAGCAAGGCCAGGCGATGGCCGCAGGTGGTGGCAAAGCTCACCTCACAGAGAGCGGTCACCGGGCCATAGGTCACGCACAGATCCGAGACCTCCAGCCGGTGGGAGGCGTGCCCTCCGGCGACCGTTCCCGGGCAACACTCACTCATGGAATTTGACCTCCACTTCTTCGAAAATTTCGCCCTCTCCCCAGAGATTGAGCACCACCTCCGGCATCGCTCCCGCCCACAGCTCCAGCTTCAGGGCGCTTTCGGGACTCCCTTCCACAAACTGGGCCGCGACAATGAGAATCTCGCCATGACGTTCCAGGAGACACTCGAACTCCCCCGCTTTCGTAGGACCCTCCACGCGCCCGAGCACCTCCTCACCCCGGCGCAGCTCCATCCAGTCGAAGGCATGGGCGGCCTGCACCGTGACATCGGTGATCCATTGGCCCTGAGACGACTCGACCGCGACCACCTCGGTCGCGGGAGCCTGGGCCTGACCAGTCACGAGGACCAGGGGCCAAATCAAAAGCGCGAGACCGCCTGCCAACAGCAGGCCCTCACGCAGGGGAGCATCTCTCATCAGCGCAAGGCTTGCACAATCGCAGCTACATTGGCTTGCATCATTTGGTCATAATTCGCCGCCGCTCCATCGGCGATCAGCTTCTTGCCCACCTTGGCCCCGGCCTGCCGGGCGATCTGGGCCAGCACCTTGGGATTGGAATTGGTTTCGGGGAAGACCGCCTTGATGCCTTCTTTTTGCAACTTCGCCACTTCCTTGGCCAGCTCCTGCGCGGGCACCTCGTGGTCGCCGCTCAGCCCAAGGACAAAGACCGGCTCCATTTTGTAAGCTTCGCAAAAATAGCCAAAGGCGGCATGAGCGGTGACCAGCTTGCGCTGGTCCTTGGGGATGGCGGCGATTTGCCCCTTCACCCAGCGATCGAGCTGCTCGTAGCGCTTGCGGATTTCTTGACTACGCGCTTTGTAGTAGATTTTTCCTTCCGGATCCATCTTGGCAAGTTGCTTTTCCACCACCTTGACCGCTCGTTCCATATTGCTGACGTCGTGCCACCAATGGGGATCGACCGTGCCGTGGGAATGCTCGGGGCAACACACGTAGAGTGACTCTCCCCCGGATATGCTGCGCGAAGGAATGGAACGCCCGACCTCGAGAATGGGAATGGAGCCGATGGCATCCTGCACCGCCGGGAGGTAGCGCTCCAAGCCTTTGCCGGAAGCGACCACGAGGTGGACTTGCCCCATGGCCTGCAGATCGCGGGCGGTGGGAGCAAAGGTGTGACTGTTGAAGCCGGGCTTGCCGATGGCGAGAACGGAGACACGCTCGCCTCCGACTTGAGTGACCAGATCGCCCATGAGGGGATGGAGGCTGGCCACTTTCAGCTGGCCTTGGGCCCATCCCATCAACAGGGCGAGGAGGGTTGTGATCAGTGTTTTCATAGGGGGGAATTTGGGGTCTTGGGTTGGGAAATCAACGAACTTCCGGTCCACCCCAGTCGAATCCGAGCTGGAGATAGACACTCTGTTCGTCCTCATCGGGCAGGTCATCGAAATTCACCTGCAGCCGGGCGAGAGCGGAAAAATCCTCCGCGAGCTGAAAGCGACGGGTCAGCGCCGCCGAGTAGCGATGGCGCTCCTCCACCGCGAAAATGGTCTCTTCGGGCTCGGGGCCGGATTCCACGCCCTCAATGTAATCGTAGCGCAGACCGGCCTCCCAATTTTCGGCGAAGCCGTATGTGGCCGAGGCCACCACGCCCCAATGGTCGGCATCGCCGCGCTCGGCATGCCCGTCCTCCTCGTGCGCCCACTCGACATCGCGGAAGTAGAGCTCGGCGCCGAGTCGCAGGAAACGTCCTCCGGGCTCGAGGCCATTTTCCCGATAGGTGTAGTAGTAATCGCCGGAGTAAAGCTGGGTATCGCGCCCGTAACCATTCTCGCCCCAGCCGCCATTGAGGCCGAACTCGTGACGATGAAAGTCATTGTAGTCCCAGCGCACCAGCCAGCGACCGGTGAAGAGATTGTCATCGAAGAAAGCCTCCTCGCCAGCACCATGGCCATGCTCGTGGTGGTGCTCTTCCTCTTCGTGTTCCGCCTCCTCGTGCTCTTCTTCCTCATGCTCATGCTCCTCGTGCTCGTCATGACCATGGGAATGACCCAGCGCGTTGCCAAAGGAGAAGGAGAAAGCTGAAGTCACCGGGCCTTCCCAAATCCAACTGACCTCCGCCCCCTCGGTAGCCAGCCCGTGGTCACCGAGAAAAGCCGCCGTCACCAGGTTGGCATCGACAAAATCCCACCCATGCAAGTGGGTGGAGTTCTGCCCGCCAAAACGATTGAGGTAACGGCCGCCGCGCACTTCGAAGCCCCCGGGAAGATCGGCGAACTTCAAGAAACCCTCTTCCCAATCCACATCCAGGTCATCGTCCAGGCTGCGGAAGACATTGAAAGTCGTAAAACCGTGAACGTGATCGTTAAGCCGCATACTGGTCGCAAACTCAATGCCCTGCAGGGACAGGTCCCGGTTGGGATCGTGGGCGTGGGCCGCCAATTCCTCGAAGTCGCCTCCGCCCGCCGCACCCACTACGCGGAGGTGGGCCGCAAAGGACAACCAGTCCTCCCGGTCATAGAGCTCCCAGTCCGCCTGGGCGGAACCCATCACCACCATCGAAAGCGCAGTCGCCGTGCGAAAAATCATAACGCCAAAAACTTGCAGCACAATTTAGCCACCCGCAAGCCTTTATCGCACTAAAATTGCGTTTCAAACTCCCAACCGCAGCCCTTCTGCGGTAGCCAGAGCCTGCTGGCGTTTGTCAAAGGAAAGAAAGGTCTCACATCCCAAGTGCAGGGCCGTGGCCAGATGAAGGATATCGACCAGGCGATTGCCACTGACCGCGGTGTGCTTGCGGCTGATGGCCTCGCCCAGCTGGTGGACCTCCGCCCAGTCGGGGCTGACCATTTTCCAGATTCCGGTCCGCAGATCGGACTGAAAATCCCGCAACATGCCGTCGGTCTCGAATAGGGAAAACCCCTGGCTGGGATTGCGCTCGTGGATCCATCCCTGCAGGCGCACCGACTGCCGAAACTCGAGCACGAGAAAAGACGACACCAGAATGGGCTCGGTCTGGCTCCGAACATAGGACAGGGCAACAGGGGTATGAACCTGTTTGCGGTAGAGGGAGCACAGGAAAGAGGTATCCGGATACACCCTCATTCAGAAAACTTCAAAAGGGTTCTTCTCCTCTGCCTCCCGCATCGCTTCCACTTCTTCCTCGGTAAAGACCCGATTCCCCCACAAGCGCTGCAAACGCGCCTCGAAGTCCGGCAGGACCCGCTTTCCAGCCTCCCCCCCCGACTCGGGAGCTTCCGTCGACAGGTAGGCCACCGGCTTGCCCCGTTTTTCCACCCGGATGGGCTCTCCTTCCGCCAACCAGGCCTCCACCTTGGCGAAGTTGTTGCGCAAGTCCCGCACGGTCACCGTTTTCATGGGGACAATATTTGTCCACTTTTTCGGAGAAGTCAATCTGGCAAAGACTTGCGACTGGCCCTCACTTGCTGGCCGCGCGGCGCAAGCGGTCCATGAGGGCCACGCCCACCCCGGTCTCGCTCACCGCTTCCACCAGAATCACATCCGGTCCGGCTTCATCGAGCTGACGCAGGAGGAAAAAGAGCCGCACCCCCGCCTCGGCCAGCTTGCCGCTACCCGGGCTGAGCGCGTCCTGCGCCACCCACTCGTGGGCGTCCTCCCATTTGCTATCGCCGCGGTAGGAGAGCAGAGCATAGCTCTTGCCCTCCTCGGGCACAAATTCCTCGTTTTTCTCCAGAATCCGCACCCGGGCATTGGGCGCGTAGTGACTGTCCAGTTGGCCCGGAACCTCCACTTTTGTCTCTCCCTTGGCCGGACGCGCCTTCTTGACGGTGCCAAATTTCCGCAACTCCTCCCGGGTGATCGGTCCCGGCCGCAGAATGGTAATCAGGGGCTTCTTTTCGCCCGGCTCGATCTTGATAATGGTGCTCTCGAGACCTTCGCGGCACGCCCCGCCATCGACCACGAGGGGAATCTTGCCCCCCAGCTCGCTGACCACTGCCGCCGCGCTGGTCGGGCTGATGCGGCCAAAGAGATTTGCGCTTGGAGCCGCGATGGGCCCCACTTGCTTGGCCACCTCGCGCATCACCTCGTGGGCGCTCACCCGCACCGCCACCGTGGGCAATCCGGCGGTGACCGCTTCCGGGACACCCTCCTTCTTGGGGAGAACGACGGTCAAGGGCCCCGGCCAATATTCCTTGGTCAAGGTGCGCACCGTGTCTTCGATCTCAGCCGGAATTTCCGCCACTTTGGCAAGGTCCCGCCAGCTGCCGAGATGGACAATCAGGGGATCGTAGGAGGGGCGCCCCTTCACCGCAAAGACCTTGGCCACCGCCTCTTCATTGAGGGCATCGGCGGCCAACCCATAAACCGTCTCCGTGGGCAAGGCGACCACTTCGCCCGCTTGCAAGAGCTCCGCCGCCTCCGTTGCCAAATCGCGCCAATCCTCGAAATCCGCTACCTCGACCCGTGTTTCCATGGCCTTGGTTAGCGAGGCGAAGCGCCTTTTTCAATGGCCGATTCGCCTTCCCGCCCCTCATCCCGCTGTTTTTGGTTTCGATTGCCGGTGCCCTTGGTTAGGGTGCGGACGCGGATGCTAAAGAATCTCATCTTAGTTGGTTTCATGGGCACGGGGAAGTCGACCATCGGTCGGCAGCTCTCCAAGGCTCTCGGCTACCCGCTCATCGACACCGACGCCCGCATCATCGCCCAGCAAAAGCGCCCCATCGCCGACATCTTTGCCAGCGAGGGAGAGAACCACTTCCGCGACTTGGAAACGGAAGTGCTCACCTCCCTGACCGCCGACAAATGCCACAAACGCATCATTGCCACCGGTGGCGGCACCGTATTGCGGGAAGAAAACCGCCGCCTCCTGCGCGAGCTTGGCTTCGTGGTCTGGCTCGTGGCCCAGCCCGAGACCATCCTCGAGCGCACCTCCCGCAACAAGGAACGCCCCCTCCTGCAAACCGAAGACCCCCTCGGCACCATCCGCGACTTGCTCCAGCAGCGCAACGCCCTCTATCAAGACGCCGCCCATCTCACCCTGGAGACCACCAGCCTGAGCTTTTCCGAAATCACGGCCGGCATCATCGAGTCCGCCCGCTACTTCTACGGTCACGACCAGGCTTGAGGAAAAATTTTTGGAGCTTACTCCACACGGACTAGAAGATTTCCTCGCCGGAAGAAGCGCGAGTCTCCTAGCATGGAAAGACTGCCATGAAGATTCTGTGCCTCCTTCTCGCCCTCACGACCGCGCTCGGAGCGGTGGAGACGGAGAAGAGCGCCCGCTTTCTGGTTCGCACTTGGAAGGCCGATGAAGGCTTGGCGGGTGGCATCGTCCGGTCCCTGGGCCAAACCCAAGACGGTTATCTCTGGATCGCGACCGCTGAAGGTTTGGAGCGCTTCGACGGCTTGGAATTCACGACCATTCCAGCAAGCGGTGACTGGCAGGGCCGTCCGCTCGATTTTTTTCGCGTCTTTACCCCGGGCCACGGGGAAGTCTGGCTCTCGACCAATCGGCACGGCCTTTTTCGGCTCCAGGGGGACAGCCTCGTGTGCGAAATCGAAGACTACGAGCACGGCGACTCAGGCCGGATCACCCGACTTTTCCATCATCAGGAAAACACCTATTTCGTCCGCAGGGAACAGCTTTGGCACTGGGATGGAGAAACCGCCCGGATGGTGGAGCAACCAAGCAGCCAGCTCAAAGCCAGCAACGACAAAGATCGGCTCCAGTCCTTGGCCCGAGGGCGTGCGGACAATACCCTTCCACCCACGCAGTTGACCACCCGCCGAGGAGACCTTTGGTCCGTGAACCAAGGGGCCCTGCAGTTTCAAAATGCAAGCGGCCAACACCGTGGAGAAGTGGACGAGTTCGACAACAACCTCCTCGCACGCGATTTCTTAGAGGACTTGGAAGGCAACCTCTGGATTGCCAGCCGCAGCCAAGGTCTGGTGCGAGTGCGTCCACAAAGAGTGACGGCGCTCACCACGGCGGAAGGGCCCTATCAGAAAGCAGTGGTCTCCGCACTCCGCACCCGGGCGGGAGAATGGTGGCTGGGGTTGGCGGAAGGCAGTGTCGAGCGGATTCAAGACGGTCGCATCATTCCCCAGCCCCTCATCACCAGTGGCTCCGAACGAGTGGTGGTCAGCATGCTGGAAGATAGCCAAGGACGACTCTGGTTCGCCTCGCGCAATGCCTCGGTCTTTCAATGGGATGAATCCCTGAACGACTTTGAAGCGGTCTTTCGCCGCGTGCCCGGGATGGGAAAAATCCATGCCTTGGCGGAGGAAAGCGCAGGAAATATCTGGCTGGCTGGCCGGCGCAACCTGTTCCGCTGGGATGGCGATTCGGTGGTCAATCTGGGACCTGACCTCCCCGGGGAAGAAGGGGACATCTTCACCCTCACTGCCGACAAGGAGGGAGGGCTCTTCCTCGGCACTCGCGACGGAAGACTGTTCCACTACGACGGCAAGAAATTTCACCTCCTGGCCACAGTGGGAGAAGTGCCCAACCCTCAAATATCGTCCATCCTCGTGTATTCTCCCCGGGAGGTCTGGTTCACGACCATTCGTTCGGGATTGTATGTGTGGAAAAATGGTCACACCCATCACTTTGGTCGCGCCTCGGGGCTCCCGGACAAGCGTCTCACCGGGCTGAGATTGCAGGGAGAGGACGCTTTCTGGCTCGGCTCGTTGGGCGGTATCCTCCGGGTCTCGCGTTCGGCCTTGTTGGAATCGATGCCTCCTCATCGCCCCCGGCCAGTTTGGCTCCGCTTCGACCGAGATGACGGGATGTTGACCCGCGAATGCACGGGAGGAGGGCAGCCTGCGGTCTTCGATCTTCCCGATGGTTCGATCTGGTTCACAACCACGGCGGGGCTGGCTCAAGTGCAGCCGGAGACCCTCGTATTCAACCGCACGCCTCCCCATGTCCACTTCTCTCCCGTGATGGTCAATGGCGTTCCCCAGCCTATTCCGGGCGCCCACCCTCTCCAGGCCGGCCCTGGACGTAGCAGCCTGGGATTCCGCTTTACCGGGGTCAGTCTGAGTGCACCGGAGGAAGTGTCCTACCGCGTGCGACTCGCGGGTCTTGAGCCCCACCCCCAACTGCTCGGTCCCCAGCGGGAGGTGACCTATGCGGCTGTTCCCCCCGGCCGTTACCGGCTGGAAGTGACCGCAATCAATGCCGATGGCTCTGCCCTTCCCCGTCCAGCCGTCCTTTCGGTCGAAGTCCGCCCCCATTTCTGGGAAACAGGCTGGTTTGTCACCCTCTCCGCCAGCCTGCTGGCCCTCTTTGTCCTCGCCGTGGGGTGGCTCTTGGCCCGCCGCCGCCACAAACGCCGACTCGCCATCATCCAGCTCGAGCGGGCCCTCGAGGATGAGCGCTCCCGCATCTCCCGCGATCTGCATGACGACCTCGGAGCCAGTTTGACTGAACTTTCCATTCTGTCTGATCTGGCCAAAAGAGAGAAAGTCCTCCCCTCGGGCCCACGCCCGCTGGAGCAACTTTCTATCAAGGCCAAGCGGGCGGTGGGAACTCTCGATGAAATCGTCTGGGCCACCAATCCCAGCCAAGACAGTCTCCGCTCTCTGGTGGAGTATCTCGCCTTCTTTGCCCGGGAATTTCTCAAGGTCGTTGCCATTCCGCTCCAAACCCACATTCCCCAAACCATACCGGAGGCCACCATCGGTCCCCGACGACGTCACAACATTCTCCTCACTGCCCGCGAAGCCATCAACAACGCGGTCAAACACGGCAATGCCACTAAAGTCACCTTAACCATTTCCTTTGCCGACCAAAACCTCCACATCCACATTGCCGATGACGGCAAAGGATTCGAAGGCGGCCAGGCTTCACTGGGAGATGGTCTGAAAAATATGCGCACCCGGATGACTGATTGCGGCGGGCAACTTCACCTGGAGAGCGAGCCCGGCTGCGGCACCACAGTCGCCATCACCCTGCCCCTACCCAGCGAATCATGAAGGACTCCGAGAAACACTCTGTCGCCATTATCGAAGACAACTCCGACCTGGGAGAAACCCTCCGTTTGGTCATTGATTCCAGCGATCACTTGCGCTGCGCCGGAGTTTGGAAATCCGCAGAAGAAGGCCTGCGCAAAATTGAAGCCTTCCGGCCAAAAGTGGTTCTGATGGATATCAATCTCCCCGGCCTCTCCGGGATTGAAGCCACCGCCCTGCTCAAAAAGCATCTGCCGGACATTCTCATCATCACGGTCACGGTCTATGGCGAGCACGACAAGATTTTTGCTGCTCTCAAAGCCGGGGCGACAGGCTACCTTCTCAAGCGCGCCGCTCCGGATGAACTCTGCCAAGCCATCCACGAGGTTCTCGCCGGGGGAGCCCCCATGAGTCCGGAAATCGCCCGCCGCGTGGTAGACGCCTTTTACCAACAGCGAAACAATCGAGTGGCGACAGCCAACCTGACGCCCCGCGAAGAAGAAGTCCTCGCTCTCTTGGCGGAAGGGCTCGCCAACAAAGAAATCGCGGATCGCCTCGACATCTCAGCCGAAACCATCCGCGTTCACAATCGGAGCATTTACAAGAAACTCGAAGTCTCCACCCGCACCCAGGCAGTGATGAAGTATCGAGACGGGATTCGCACGACAGCAGGATGAACGGTCACCCTCCCCTCGCAGCGAAAAAAACGTCCCATCACCCAAGACGGCGACCAAGGAGAGCGAACACTCCCAAGCCCCCCAAGAGAACAGAAGAGGGCTCGGGAATAGCCTCAAAAGCGAGAGTCGCCAGAGCATTGCGCTGGAATTGCCCGAAATAGTTGTCGGTATAAGTCCCGGGAGCATCGATCGAACCGGAGGTGTGGAAATGTCCGCTCGACCCCTCGGTCACGAAAGGGAGCAAGGGAGTGTCGGGATTCCCCGAAGACACCCCGAGCGGTCGCTCTCCATTAAAGTCGTTATTGGAGGCGACCCCGAGGACAAAGCTTCCAGGAGTAGCCACAGTGTAACTGACGGGAAAATCTGCTGTATTGGCCGAAGAGGTGCTGCGATTGGTATTCTCATCGGCATAGCCCAAAACGTTTCCTAGCGAAATCGCACTTACTCCATAGGACACGCTCTGCCCATAGCTGGGATCCAGCACCATCTCAAAACTACCCGAAGTCGCCACAGGATCGATGAGGTAATAAATCGCCGCCGTCTGGTCACCCGCTCCATTATCCTCGACATAGACTTCATTCATCACCTGTCCGGCAAAAGTCGCCTGGCGCACCCCGCTGTCGCCAATTCCTTCCGAACTCACGAGGAGAGCCACGACATTTCCGCCGTTCAAGTCAAAGGGTGCCGTCGAAAAGAGAAGGCCCGTGGCATCGAATGAACTCACCGTAGCGGAAGAGCCAGCCAAAGTATTGGCCACCGAAATTGCGGCTGAGGCACTGACTGCACTCCCGGCGAGGAGAGCGATGACAGCGGAGGAAGTAGTGAATTTTGTTTTCATCGGATTTTTTCGTGTTTCATCCCGACAGAACTGTCTGGGAGGATAGCACTTCTATCCCCTGCCTTCATTTCCGCCTATAGTCCGAATAGGGCAGATGCGGTAAACCTCCTTGCGGCCGCGCCTCCCTGGTCGCTATCCTCATCCGTCAGTTTATGGGCTCGCCGCATTCCATCGCCATTGTAGAGGACAATCGCCAGCTGGCGGAGGTCCTCCGCACGGCCGTGGAGGCCGTCCCCGACTTTGTTTGCATGGGAACCTGGCCCAGTGGCGAGGACGCTCTCGCGGCCTTCATGGAAAAACCTCCCGAGGTCGTCCTCATGGATATCAACCTGCCCGGCATCTCGGGGATCGAAACAACCCGCCGCCTGCGCAAATCCCATCCAGCCATCCACATCCTCATCGTGACCGTCTATGGCGATCACGACAGAATCTTTGCTGCGCTGGAAGCCGGGGCGACAGGCTACCTCCTCAAACGCTCTTCCATGGAAGAAATGGAAGAGGCCATTCGCGACGTCCTCGCCGGGGGTGCGCCCATGAGCGCGGAAATCGCCCGCCGAGTGGTGGAGGCTTTTCATGGCACTTACCGCGATCCCCTGAAGGAAGCCCACCTCACCGAACGGGAAACCGATATCTTGCGCCTATTGGCCGACGGCTTGGGCAACAAGGCCATCTCGGCACAGCTCGCCATTTCTGTGGAAACCGTGCGCGCCCACAATCGGAACATTTACGAGAAGTTGCACGTCAACAGCCGCACCCAAGCGGCTCTTCTTTACCGCGAATCCCAGGAAAATTCGCCCTCCTAGACTCACTTCTCTCCTCCTATCACTTTCGGACTATGGCCAATCTTCATGGCCTTGACCATCTTGTCACGAGACCCTTTCGGCTCCCGAAACGGGACTGAGAATTCTCTTCTCTCTTCTCATGAAAACTCCTGACAAACCCATCAACCCACCCTCGCCGCTGACTTGGAGCGGCTTCGGGCTGGCCTTCGTTTTAGCCACCCCACTTTCTGCTGCCACCGTCGCCGAGGTGGAGACCGCGTTGGGCAACGGCACCGGCCTCTATCTCGACATCGCCGCCACCGACACCAATGGCGATGCCACCGGAACCTGGATCGACGGTCCCAGCGGCTGGACCTTTCCCGACAGCAGCGACAGCGGCATCACCGTCAATGGCAACTGCGCTGACGACAAGGACGATACGGGACCGGAGATCGAATTCGCGGTCACGGGCTTACAACCCGACACCAGCTACGCTCTCTGGGTCGTAGCGGTGTCCAACACAGGGGCCATCTACGACTTTTCTTGGGGCACCAGCTCGGGCGAGCTCACCACCATCACCGGAGATCCCCAGCTTCCAGGCACAGTCATTTCCTCTGCAGGGGCTTCACTCGTCGGGGTCAATGTCGGCACCATCTCCACCGATGCCTCGGGAAACGTCACCATCTTTCTCGACAATGGGGCGGACTGGACGGGCTCCAACAACCGCACCCAATTGGATGGCCTGCTCTTCGAAGTGGCCACCGATCCCGACCTCGATGACGATGGCCTGGACGACCTCTGGGAAGATGCCTACTTCGGCGACAACAGTGGCACGGTCGAGCCCACTGATTATGAAGTCTATGATGGCGACGACGATCCGGACGAAGATGGCGCCAACAACGAAGCGGAAGAAACAGCCGGCACCGACCCGCTTTTTGCCGACACCGATCTAGATGGACTCGATGATGGCCCGGAAATCGACGGTTCGCTGAATACCTACAGCAACCTGCCCACCGATCCGCTCGATGACGACAGCGATGACGACGGCCTGTTGGATGGCGAGGAAGTCCTCGCCGGTTCCGATGGCTTCCAGACCGATCCACTCAGTGAAGATAGCGACGGCGATCTCCTCCTCGACCTCTGGGAAATCACCTACGATCTCGATCCCACCAGCGCTGAGGGAGACAACGGCGATTTCGGCGATCCAGATGGAGATGGCTTGGAGAACTTCGATGAGCAAACCTTCAACACCGACCCCAAAAACGCGGATAGTGACGGCGACAACCTCACCGACACCGACGAAATCGACTTTTACCTCACCAATCCGCTCAGTGATGACAGCGATGGCGACTCCATTCTTGATGGAGAAGAAGTTGAAAGCGGAACGGACGGCTTCATCACCGATCCCAATCTGAGTGACTCGGATGGCGATAGTTTCTCCGATCCCTTTGAGGTCGCCAAAGGCACTGACCCCAGCTCGGCAGAAGAGATCCCCGACGGCTGGCTACCTGACCATCGCAGCTACCGCGCCCGGCGTCTTTCAAGCGGAAGTCTCCACTGGAGAATCGGGGCTCCTGTTCAGCTCGGAATCTTTTGACCTCCAGAGAGGAAATGCCGTGGCCCTGGTCCTCACCACCGAGAACTTGACCGACAAAACCGACAATCTCATCGCCACCTTCGATGGACAAGTGATGAACGCGGTCTCAGCCACGGATTCAGGTCTCGGTGCACAAGGAGCCTCGATCTTCTACCTGATCAATCCCGACAGCACGGAAGGAATCTTTGAAGTGTTCACCGATAGCAACCTCACGAACATCACGTGGGCCTATAGCGCGATTTCGCTCTCTGGGGCCCCCGGGATTGCGGGTCAAGACACGGTGGGAAGCACCACCAACTCCGCCGACATCCCTCTGGAGGTCAGCTACACCACCGCGACTGACAATGGCTTTGTCATCACTGCCGCCGTCAATAACGACCACAACGGAGGGCGCCCGCTCTCCTTAGCCTACGGAAACGCCAATTCCAGCCTCTTGGACTTTGTCACCGTCGGCTCCAGTGGACATTTCCACCCCATTGGCCGGATCGAATCCGCCGGAGAGCAGTTCGATGGCTACCTGGGGCAGTATCAACGCACGGCCGTCGCCACTCTGGCCTTTGGGGTGGCTTCCGTGAATGACCAGGACAGCGACCTGCTGAATGATTTCTGGGAAGACGAACACTTTGGTGATGCCAGTGGGACGATTGAAGAAAGCGACCTCACCCCTCAGAATGGTTCCGGCGATCCGGACAGCGATCTCGCCAGCAATGAGCAAGAAGAAACCGCAGGCACTGATCCCAATGTCCCCGACAGTGACGGAGACGGGCTCACCGACGGGGAAGAAATCAACACCCACAACACCCTGCCTCTGGTCGCGGACTCGGACGCGGATGGCATTGGTGACGCCGAGGAAGTGACGGCCGGCAACGATGGCTTCATCACCAACGCTCTCTCCAGTGATACCGATTCCGATGGTCTTTCCGATAGCTGGGAAATCCTCAACGGCCTCGATCCCACTGACGGCTCGGGCGATCAAGGTGGTTCGGGCGATCCCGATAGCGATAACCTCACCAATGCGGAGGAGCTTCTTGCGAGCACGAACCCCACCTCGGCCGATAGTGATAATGACGGACTGACCGACGCAGAAGAAATCAACACCACCCTGACAGACCCCCTCTTGGCTGACAGTGACGCCGACGGACTCCTCGATGGAGAAGAAGTCACTGCTGGCAGCGACCCTCTGAGTGAAGATGGCGATGGAGACGGCTTCAGCGATGCTACCGAGCTCGCAGTCGGCACGGATCCCAATGATGGAGCCCTCTTCCCTGAGAACTTCATCACCGAGACCAATTCTGCAGCGGGCCTCACTGCCAACGAGGCATTCAGTAATAGTGACACCGGAGTCATCTTCACCAGCGCATCCTTCGCTCTGAACGGCGGGAATTTCGTGGCTTTGTTCTTCACGGCGGAAGGAATCGGCGGCAATGGAGCCTTGCCCACCGCAACCTTTGCCGGGCAGGCTATGACCGCCTTGCATGCTCAGGATCCCGGAGTGGGAGCCCAGACCGCAACTGTCTTCTACCTACACAACCCCTCCGCCACGGAAGGAGTCTTTGAGGTCAGCAGCGATCCCGGTCTCACCGCGCTCTCCTACGCCTACAGTCAGCTTGCGCTCAGCAATGTCTCGCAAATCGCCGCCAGCCTTGCCATCGGCAGCACCGAGACCGCACCCGCGACCGCTTTGGAGCTGGACTACGAGATCACGAATAACGATGGCTTCGTGCTCTCAGCAGCGGCGAACAACGACTTCAACAACTCCCGGATTCTCTCGGTTGCCTCCGGCAATCCCGACACGGACCTCCTGCCCCACGCGGTGATTGGCAGCAGTGGACACTTCCACAGCTACGGTCAGGTGGGACCTGCAGGCAGCCATCAGGATCTCTATCTGGGACAATACCAGCGCACCGCCATTGCCAGCCTTGTGCTCGGCTCCCCGGTCGCCATGGGCGAAGGAATCGAAATCATCTCCTCGGACTACACCGAAGGGACCTTCCAAGTCACTTACAGCGGGCTGGATCCGGAAAAAAATTACCAGTGGATGATCAGCTCCCCGGGCTTGAACACATTCACTCCGCTCGGTGACGCCTTCTCCCCCACCGGAAGCAGCGAAAGCCTGAGCGACCTCTCTCCTCCCGCCGAAAAGGCCTTCTACCGCCTCAGCGAACTCCCCTGATGCCTTCTTTCGCAGGTTGAAATCCCGACGCCTCCGCCCTTTCCGGCGGAGGCGTTTTTTATTGTCCCCAGAAAAAGATACGAGGCCTCGCCCTTCCCAGAACGAGGCAGAAAGTCCGCATCACACCCGCAGGAAAATTCCCCGTCGATAAAGGAAACGGCAGAGCCAGACCGAGAAAGCAAGTCCTAGCAGGGCCGCCAGCAGATCACCCAATCCCGTCCAGAGGGATTCCAGGCCTCCCCGAATCTCCCCTCCGACGAAGTATCGGGCCAAATGCTCGAAATCCACGAGGTGAACGAGGAGGTAAATCGTGATTGCATTCATCCCAATCCAAACAAAAGGCTGGCACCACCGCCGGTGGGAACGGATATCGATCACATAGTAAAAAAGAGCCAGGAGCAGAGTGCTGATTCCGGCAGTGAGCAGGACAAAGGAGGAGGTCCAGATATTCTTGATGAGGGGGAAATGCAGGCTCCACAGGAGTCCCCCGACGATCCCGGCTCCGCCCCAGAGAGCGAGGATTTTGACTTTGCGCAGCGAATCTTGCTCGCCATCGCGAAGGAGCTTTCCCGCAAACATCCCCAGTAGAGTGGTGCAGATGGCCGGCAGGGTGCTCAACAAGCCTTCGGGGTCATGATCGCCATTCCACTTGCGCAGGGGCAAGAAGTGTTTGTCGATCCAGTCCGACCAGTTTTTGGTTTCGGCAAAGTCTCCCGCACTGCCTCCCGGCACGGGAACGAAGGACAAGAGGAGCCAGTAACCAAGCAAGAGAGAAGTCGTCAAAACCAGCCACCCTTTGCGCGGCAACCAGACGAAAGCCAGGCCCGCTCCGAGAAAGCACAAGGCCAGGCGCTGCAGGACGCCGAGAAGCCGGATCTCCTCGAAACCGTTGGAAATCCCGCCGTAGGTGAGGAGCCCGAAGAGATAAAGAAGAGCGGAACGCTTGAGAATCTTGACTGTGGTTTGGCGCGGACCGAGTGCGGCAAGCGATTTGGAAAGCGAAAAGACCAGTGAAACGCCCATCAGGAAGGCGAACAAAGGAAAGATCAAGTCGTAGAAATGAAAGCCCTCCCAAGGAACATGCTACACCCTCGTGTTCAGATCGGGCTCCATGGGAACCATCTTCGCCAAAGCGCGAAAGGCCTCCTCCATGCCCACGATGAAAAACATATCGATTCCACGCAAAGCATCGAGCGACATCAGGCGGGGCGAGGCCCCCTTTTGCTCGTTCATTTCTGCACTCTGTCTGCGGATTCTCCCACGAAAAGTCAAAAGTCACTCCCTGGCACCTCAAAGGCATGGGTCCGCATCCCCCCGGCCACTACCCATTACGGGCTATGGCCTTTTCCCTCAAAAAGCTGTTAGCCTATCAGAACAATGAAAGTAGCCACCTTCCTCATCGCCTTTGCCCTTTCTCCTCTCCTTTCCGGAGAGCCCGCTCCACAAGGTGTCCTCCAGCTCTCGCAGAAAGATTTGGCGGCGGAAAATCTCTTCGCCAGCGGAGAAGAGTCCGGCTGGCTTCCGGATCGGCCAAACGTCCTCGCGCTTGCTCTTCCCGAAGGAAACCACACCATCACCATCACCCATGAAGGGCCTCTTACGGTCAAAGCGGAAGACCGACGCCTCATGACTTTGGTTCCACCCTCACCTCAGGAAAAATTTCTCCAGTTCACCGTCAACACCCGCAGCCCCGCTCTGCAGGACGGCCGCGAGGTGCGCTTGCGCAAACCGGAAGATCGCACCGGCTTCACCTGGGACGACAAGCTCACCCTGGAATTTTTTCCCCATGCCAAAGGAATCACTGGAATTGAAGTGGTCGCAGCCGAGGCCGCGAGCACGGTATTTCTCGCCGGAGATTCCACCGTCACCGACCAGAATCGCGAGCCTTGGGCGGGCTGGGGACAGATGCTGCCCGCATTCTTTGACTCCGGAGTTGCCATTGCCAACCATGCTGAATCCGGTCGCGCGCTCTTCAGCTTTCGGGGAGAGCGCCGTCTGCAGAAAATCCTCGAAGCCGCCCGCGAGGGAGACTACGTGCTGGTGCAATTCGGCCATAACGACCAGAAGGACAAACGCGCCGAGGCCGGGCCCTTCACCACCTATCGGGCGGATCTGGAGGACTTCATCGCCCGCATTCGCGCCACCGGAGCGCAACCGGTTCTCGTCACCCCGATGGAGCGCCGCCGATGGAGCGAAGGGAAGCCCGGGCAAACTCTGAGCGACTACGCGGCGGCAGTCCGACAGGTGGGCGAGGCCGAAGAGGTCCCCGTGCTGGACCTCCATATCCGCAGTCTGGAACTCTACACCGCCTTGGGTGAGGAGGGCTCGCGAGAAGCCTTTGTCCACTACCCGGCCCACACTTTTCCCGAGCAGCACGAGGCCCTGCGCGATGACACCCACCACAGCAATTACGGGGCCTACGAACTGGCCCGCTGCCTCGTCGAGGAAATCCGCGTCCACCTCCCGGCCCTAGCGGGGTCTCTCCGACCGGGGATCGCGGCTTTCGACCCGAGGAAACCGGAAGCGGCGGGCACCGTCCAACTGCCAGCCGGCCTCCCCCAGGCCAGCGAAAAGCCGGAGGGCAACTGAAGACCTCTTCCCCAGCGAAACGGAGGCCAGACTTGCTTCCCCGGCAATTTGGGTTTCAATCTTGGCAGTGACCTTTCTTGAAAAATTGACCGCCCGCACGGCGGAAGTCGGAAATCTCTGCATCGGCCTGGATCCTCGGGCCGAGAATCATCACAACCGCGTGAGCGAGGTGGAGGACTTTCTGGTGTCTCTCATTGAGGAGACCGCGCCCTATGCGGCAGCCTTCAAGCCCAATAGCGCCTACTTCGAGAGCTTGGGCTCGGAAGGTTTTGCTCTCCTAGAGCGCACGGTAGCCCGCATTCCCAAGGAAATTCCCATCGTGCTGGATGTGAAACGCTCCGATATCGGGGAAACGCAACGACGCTACGCGGTGGCTTGCTTCGAACATCTGCGTGCGGATGCGGTCACCCTGAACCCTTTCATGGGATATGATTCGCTCGAGCCCTTTCTGGACTACCCCGGGGGCAAGGGCCTTTATCTCCTGGCCCTCACCTCCAACAGCGGCAGCGCCGACTTCCAACGCCTGGAGGTCGGGGGCGAGACCCTCTACCAAAAGGTGGCCGCCTTTGCCGCGAGAGCGGCTTCGCAAAACCGGCCCTCGACGGTGGGACTGGTGCTCGGTCTGACCAATGCCGGTCCCCAGGTGCTGGAGCGGGTGCCGGATATCCCCCTGCTCATCCCCGGTCTGGGGGCCCAGGGAGGAGACCTCGCCAGTCTCGCGGCCAGCAAGCGCCAAGCCCCTAATCTGGTCAATGTCTCCCGCGGCATCATTTACCCCGGAGACGACAGAAAGCCGGCGGAACTCGCCCGCGAGTTTGCGGAGCAAATCCGCGCCACTTTACAACCCTGCTAACCCCACAAATCCCCCCCTCCATTGTCCAAACAAGGTCAGTCCTCTGGTAGTTATTCGGGAATTTTTCCCAAGAAAGGCTGGGCCGAGCGGTCCTACCGCTTCTGGCGCCACCGCATCATTCCGCAGATGTTTCGCCAGCCGGAAGGCGAGACCTTGCACGCCAATCCCGAAGCTCCGGCGGATGGCAAGACCCGGGTCACTTGGATTGGCCACGCCTCTTTCTTGGTTCAATTTGACAGCCATTCCGTCATCTTCGATCCCAATTGGGCGACTTGGATGGGTCCGGTGAAGCGTCAGCAGCACCCCGGCCTCCACTTGGATACCCTGCCCGAGGTCGACCTGGTCTGCGTATCCCACGCCCACTTCGACCACATGCACCGCGCCTCCCTGCGTGCCATCCAGTCCCGCCACGGCATCATGGTGCCCAAGGGCTCGGGCTCGCTGGTGCGCAAACTGGGCTTCAAGCGCGTCACCGAGATGGCCATTTGGGAAGAGCAGATTCTCGACGGAGTGGACGTCATCCACACTCCCTCCCACCATTGGGGAGCCCGCTTTGGCCACGATACCCATCGGGACTACGGCGGCTTTATTGTCAAAACCCCGCGCAACAACGTTTATCATGCCGGGGACAGTGCCTACTTCGAGGGCTTCAAGGAGATTGGCAAGCGCTACCCCATCGACATCGCCCTCATGCCCATCGGAGCCTACGAAGCCCCTAGTGGCCGCGATGTCCATCTCAACCCCGAAGAGGCCCTGCAAGCCTACCTCGACCTGGGAGCCAAAAAGCTCATCCCCATGCACTACGCCACCTTTCCGCTGGGCAATGAGGAGCCGAGCGAACCAGAGGAGCGCCTACTGAAGGAGGCTGATCGCCTGGGCGTGCTGGACCAAATCCTCATCCTCGACCCCGGCGAAGGGGTGGAGATCTGACCTCTCTTGCGACCATGACCGACCATCCCATCCTGGCCATTGACCATGGCGAAGCCCGCATCGGACTGGCTGCTACCGACGAGTTCGGCATCGCCGCCCATCCGGTGGAGACCATCCATCGTGCGAATACCGACCCGCTGGGGCGTCTGGCGGAAATCATCGCCCAACGCGAGGTGAAGACCCTCCTCTTGGGCCTCCCCCTCAAAAGTGACGGCCGAGAAGGAGAGGCGGCCAAAAAGATCCGGGCCTTCGGTGACGAACTCCGGGAGACTTTTCCCCAGCTGCCCCTGTATTTTCACGACGAATCCTTCACCACCCTCGCAGCCGCCTCGAAATTGCGCTCGGCCGGTAAAAACGCGAAAAAACAAAAGGACATTATCGACCAAGCAGCCGCCCTGGAAATTCTTCAGAACTATCTGGGCTGGTAGGCGCACGATTAAAACTGCGGCAAGGGGGGAGCCAAAAGCTGGATGCGGTCCCTCTGCAAAGCACGTAGTTGCCGCAACGCTTCGCGGAGATGATGCCGGGTCTCAAGGGGCAGAAGCGCCAAAGAACTCTCGCTCAGCAATGTCTCCGGCAAAAGATCGCCGACCGCAGGGGCCGATTGGATGCTGAGAAAGTCGTCATTTCCCGCACCCTGCCCGTCGGGCTGAAAGAGGGTCTCGAAGGCGCTGCGCGGCTTGGGAAAAAGCGCCACCACCGGCTCCTCCAATTCTGCCAATCCGGCGGCCCGGGCAATGGCGTCGCTCAGCCCGCCCAACTCGTCGACCAGCCCCACCCGCCGGGCATCGCGACCGGAATAGACTCTGCCGCCGGCCAGTGTTTCCAAGTCACCCGCCAGGCGCTCTCCGCGCCCGTCAAGGATGCGCTGCTTGAAGGTGCCATAGACCTCCTCCATAGACTCACGCACCAGACCACGCTCTTTGGGAGAAAAGGGCCGGGTCAGATTGTAGAGATCGGCATGGGCCCCCCGCTTCACTTCATGGGTGGTGATGCCGATTTTCTCCATCACTCCGCCGAGCGCGAACTTCATCCCAACCACCCCGATGCTCCCCGTAATCGTCGTGGGTTCGGCAAAAATCACCTCGGCACCACTGGAAATATAGTAACCACCACTGGCCGCCACACTGCCCATGGAGACCACGACCGGCCGCTCGCTTTGGGAAAACTCGTCCACTGCTTCCCAGAGAACTTCGGAAGCGAGAGCCGAACCACCGGGAGAATTCACCCGCAGAACAAGTGCCTGACAACGGGCGTCATCCACCAGACGAAGAACTTCATTGCGCGCCGGAGCGATGCTCTGCAAATCGATTCCGCCCTCAAAGACCACCACCGCGACATAATCCTCTTGGGGCACGGAGGGTTTTCCGGAAGAAAAGAGCAGCTTCATCAGGTCGAAGAACCCCTTGATTTCAGGAGGTTTTTCGCCGTTCAGGACATACTCGCGGTCAAAGACGGCCTCCTCGCCATACTTTTCCTGCAAGGCAGCCACGAAATCGGTGCGGGCTTGCAGATGATCGACCAGTCCAGCCGCCTGGGCCTCGCGCGCGCTTTTCACCCCCCGATTGATGAACTGGTGCAACGAGTCCCGGGTCACTCCCCGTCCCCGCGCCATCTCTGTCACCAGTGTCTGGTAAAGAGAATCCAAGAGAGCCGCAGTCTGGCGCTCGGAAGCCTGCGAGGGCGCGCTGCGGTAGAAATTTTCCCCGGCGGACTTGAAGTCGCCAATATGGACGACATCGACCTGCACCCCCACCCGATCGAGCAATCCCTTGAAGTAAAGATTTTCCGCATAGAGGCCATTGAGCGAGACCGCCCCTTCCGGATTGAGCACAAACTGACTGGCCGCCGAGCCCAGGAGAGCGGTCTGGAAGGTGAGCCCATCGGAATAGAGCCAGACCTCTTTGCCAGCCTGGCGAAGTTCGCGGAGCAGAGCGGCAATCTCCTGCAATTGGGCATAGCTGAGGAGAGCCTGATCAAGCTCCACCACGACTGCGGGGATGGTCGCGTCAGCCCCCGCCCGCTGCAGGGAGGCCACCAGGTCGAAGTGGGTTACCGGGCGCTGGGTATCGGGCGTCAGGGCCAGCAGACCGGCCTCGCTTTGACCGCTTTCGGTGAGCACGCCGCTGAGGTCGAAGACCGGGATGAGGTGGGCTGAAGGGGAGCCCGGAAGCATGGAGGCTCCTGTCAGCCCCAAGGCCACAAGAAAGCTGAGGACAAATCGAGATTTCATAACTTGCCTCCATAACGCCATGGAAAGGAGGTTTTGTGCAATCTCAAAGGCAAGGGCCCGCCCTCCCGCTTGGTGACCCATGCGGCTCCAATCGGGGGGGCGGTCCGATAAATGGCTGGCGCCCGCGCTCAGGCCAGTCCGCTGCGCACAAGGAGTGCCGTGAGGTCGGGATCACGCCCCATGAACTCGCGGAAGGACTCGTCGACCGGACGGGAATTCCCCCGCGACAGAATACTCTCGCGAAAAGCCCGGCCGGTGGTTTCGTTCATCACCCCTTCTTTCTGGAAACGAGTGAAGGCGTCGGCATCCAGCACCTCAGCCCATTTGTAGGAATAATACCCGGCGGCATACCCGGTCGAAGAGGAGAAAAGATGGCTGAAACTGCGAGCCCGGCTCGGCACCTCGCTGGCGAGGGGAGCCCGGTAAGCGGCCAGAATCTCCTTATCAACCTCATCCAAATCCCGGTCGAGATAGCGATCCGTGTGGACATGGAGCTCAAGGTCGAGCTTTCCAAAGGCGAGCTGACGCATAAAGGCGGTAGCGGACAGGTAGTTCCGCGCGGCGAGCATTTTCTGGAAGAGTTCTTCCGGGATGGGCTCGTCGGTTTCATAGTGCCGGGCGAAGAGGTCGAGCGATTCCCGATCCCAACAGAAATTCTCCATGATTTGGGAAGGGAGCTCCACAAAGTCCCAAGGCACACTGGTTCCCGAGAGAGACTTGACGGGAACTTCGGAGAGGAGCTGGTGCAGGAGGTGGCCGAACTCATGAAAAATGGTCTCCACTTCGCTATGGGTCAGGAGCGCGGGCTTGCCTCCCACCGGCTTGGTCATATTCCCCATGATGAGGCCGAGGTGGGGCTGGCGCGCTTGGCCCTCCCGCGGGGGAAGACCCGCTTCCAGACAATTCATCCAGGCTCCTCCCCGCTTGCTCTCCCGCGGGTGCCAATCGGCATAAAAAGAGCCCAGGTGTTCGCCCGTGCCCGCGTCGCGAATTTCGTAGAATTTGCACTCCGGGTGCCAGACCTCGAAGGCTTCCTCTCCGGTCTCGCCGGGTTCCTCTAGGTAGACCGACTTTTTTTCGGCAATCTCAATGCCAAACAATTGCGAGGTGATGGAAAACATGCCCGCCATCACCTTGTTCACCGGGAAATAGGGGCGCAAAATCTCATCGTCGAAGTCGTAGCGCTCCTTGCGCTGCTTTTCGGCCCAGTAAGCCACCTCCCAAGGTTGTAGCGGCCCCGCCGGCTGACCGGTTTGGCGAGCCTTGTAGGCCTCCAGGGCGCGGCTCTCTTCTTGGAAAACATCCGTGATGCGGCCGTGCAGATCTTCCACGAAGCCGAGAGCTTTTTCCCCGTTCTCCGCCATGCGGCGCTGGAGAGTCAGATCCGCGAAGTTCGCGAATCCGAGCAAAGCCGCTTTCTCCTGGCGCAGCTTGATGATTTTCCAGATGAGTTCGGTGTTGTCGTGCTCGCCAGTGGAAGCGATGCGCGAGGAGGCGCTCCAAATCTCGCGACGAAGCTCCTCATCCTCGGCATGCTGCAGGACCGGGAAGAGGGAAGGAAAGTGCAGGGTGAAGCGCCATTCACCCTCGCGCCCCTTGGCTGCCGCGTCCTCGGCCGCGGCTTCCCGGGCACTCGCGGGGAGTCCCGCCAACCGACTCTCATCGCTGAGGTAGAGCTCGAAGGCATTGGTGGAATCGAGCACGTTCTCAGAGAATTTTTGAGTGAGCTGGGCGAGTTCGGAGGAGATTTCCGCCATCCGCTTTTTCTCCTCCGGGGCCAGATCGGCTCCCGAGGAGATAAAATCATGACAAGTCTCGTCCACGAAGCGCTGCTCCACGGCCGGGAGGTCCGCCACGGCGGGAGACTCCGCGAAAGCCTTCAACTTTTGCCACAAATCGCCGTCGAGGGAGATGGAAGAGTAGAAAGCGGAGACCTCGGGAAGGAGTTCATTGAGGGCCTCGCGCTGGGCGGGATTGTTCGAGACGGAGTCGAGATGATTGAGCCGGCCCCACGCGCGTCCGAGAGGCTCGGTGGCCGCCTCCAAGGCTCGGAAGGTGCTCGCATAGCTCAATTCGCTCTCCGGGAGGGCCTTGATAGCGGCGAGGGCTTCGCCCGCTTGCGCGATGGCCAGGCGAACGTCGGGAGCAGCGTGTTCGGGAGTGAGCGTGGACCAGCGAATTTCGAAGTCTTCCGCAAGAAAAGGGTGAGGCGTTGACATGAAAGACGATCTAGAGTCGCTCCCGCCAAAGACAAGCCCGGAACCCCGGGAACGACTGTTTTCTGCCGACAGAAGGGCCTTCTTTACCCGGTAAAAGTTCCCATTGAGACTTGCCGCCCCTGGTCCAAGGGGGGCTAAATAAGACTGCCACCACCACCCATGACCAATGCAAGCTGTGCCGACTGCGGGCGCCTCGTCGCCTTTCGCTCCCACGAGCTCTCGGAAATCACCGAGTGCCGCCACTGTGGAGCCTGGGTGCAGCGACGGGTCGGGCGGGGAAATCTCGCCGTCCCCGTGGAGCGCCCAGCGGAAAAGAAAACCGCCCCTGCCGATACCGCACCCACGCCCGAGGTGCTGAGTGCTCTCGCCGAACTGCGCGCCTCAGTCAGCGAGCTGGCGAAGCAGCAGGAAGATCTCCGCCGCCAGCAAACCCTTCTCCTCGCAGGGAGCTTTCCACTGGAAAAAAAGCCGGAAGGGGAGAAAGAAAACCCGGACGCCTTCCCTCCAAAGACGGCTACCCCCTCGCCACGTCTGGCAGGCGCGGCGGGCAAGACCGTGCTGCCAGTGCCCCACTTCCCCCTCGGAGGCGAGCCAGCGGAAACCCCGCCGAAGCCGGAAACCCCGCCGAAGCCGGAAACCCCGCCGAAGCCGATTCCTCGCCAGCCGACCCCGGCTCCGCCCATGCCGCGCGCCGAGGAAAAGAGCGACCCCGAAAGCCCCCGGGCAACCGCCCCTCCGGCACCCACGCCCCAGCCTGAGACCAAAAAAGACGAGACGGTGGAGAAGGCTGACAAAGGCTCCCGGGAGTCCCTCCCCCCGAAGGAGGAGAGCCAAGATTCTCAAGGAAAAAGCGAAGAGGACAGCCCACCAGCCCCACCAGCCCCACCAGCCCCACCAGCCCCACCAGCCCCACCAGCCCCACCAGCCCCACCAGCCCGCTTGCAGCCAGAGCCTTTGTCAAAGAAAGAAGCGGCTCCGCTCAAGCAGGAAAGCACGCCCCGCATCCGGGAAGAGGAGAGCGAGGAGGAGGAAAAAGTCGATCTTCATCATCTGGTCGCGGAAGCCCGCCGCCGCCAGCCCAGTCCCGAGACCGAACCCGAAGCCTCCTTCAATCCTTATCCCGAAAAAGAACGCTCCGCGACCCTCCCCATCCTGCTCGTCATTCTCCTGCTGCTCGTCGGGGCGGGAGCCTATTTCTACCTCACCCAATCAGCTGCCTCCGAGCCGGATCTTCCCGCGCAGGAGGCGCCCCTCGTCACCTTTCCCGAGCAGGGCTCCCCTTTGCCTCCCGATGATCTACGCCTCTCGGAAGCAAGGAACATCGCAGTGACCTTTCTGGGTGCGGAGGAGGCCTTGGCCGCGAAAGCAGTTTGCCATCCGGTCCCGACCGAGCTCTTCCAAGCCTTTTGGCAACCCTTGCAGGCTCCCACCATCGAAAGGGCTTTTGCGCCCCAGGCTTGGCCGGACGGCCAAGTGATTTTCCCCTACCTGATCAAAGACTTCCACGGCCGGGAACGCCTCTTGACGGTAGTTAAAATCGGTCGCAAGCCAGCCCTCGTCGATTGGAAAAGCTTTGCCGAGTGCGAGGAGCTTCGCCTACAGGACCTCGTGGAGAGCAAGCCCGGAGCGGCCGACAAGGGAACCGTGCGGGCTTGGGTGGAAGCAGGGCCCACCCCCGACTCCTTTACTTTGCACGATTTTTCCAATCAGTTCCTGGCCACGGGGCTGAGCCTGAATCGACCCGAAATCGGCAAACAATTGCGGGACGCCCTGGCGCTCTCCGAGCTCAAATACAAAGGCCGACGGGCCTTGCGAGCGATTCTCACCCTCCAACGCATCCACTCCCTGGATGGCATCACGCCGACCCCTCCCGAGCTTGCCATCCAGTCCGTTCTGGCCACCGAGTGGCGGGGCCAACTGGCACCTTCCCTGGATGAGGAATTTCCCGCCGAGGCCCCCCCGGCGAATGCGCTCCAAGATTCCCCCTCACCTTTGCCTCCCGTCCCGGCCACTTCCGCCCCCTTGGGACGACTGCCGGAAAACTAAACCCCGGCAGAGAAAGGATGGTCTTTGCCCCTGGGCCGGAGTAAAGGGAGGCATGACGCGAGCCCTACTCCTCTCTCTCCCCCTCTCCCTGGGAGCCATCGAGGTCCCCATCGAATTCGTCGTCGGAGGCAACTCCCGGGCGGATGTGACCTACAAAATCGGCCCGACCCTGAACAATGCCGCCACTTATCAGGGAAGCGTCTCCTATTCCGGCACCCTTCTGGCGGAGGCCGAACTCCACCCGATCTCTGGTGAGCTGTCGAGCATCCGCTTCACCGGTGGCTCGCTACGCACTTCCGATATTCAGCAGGTCCTCACTCTCCTCGTGGGGCAGGTCAGCTTCACCGTCAATCTGCAGATCAGCGGCATCACCCGCAGCACTCTCAGCGCTGAACCCCAGGAGATGGAGGACAGCTTTCTCAACGGTAATTTACATGAGACCGTGCTAAGCGGGGGCAGCATCGAGGTGTCCAACTTCCAGACTCTCAATCCAGGGGCGGGAACAGCGACGGAAATTCTCTCTGCCGCCACCCCGGCAAACGATCTCATCGGGGACGACCTCCTCTTTCCCACCACCACCGGCTCAGCCCAGGTCTCGGTGTCGCGCGAGTCCTCGGATCTCTGGGGGGCAAATTACTCGGCCTCCCTCTGGAGCGTGCTCGCCCTCTCGACCCAGAGCCCGCCAGCGGAAATCCAAGCCGCTGGACTCGCCGCCAATCAGAAATTCCAGCAGAGCTACCGCGAGGTGGGCAACGTCTACGCGGAAGCCAGTTTCAGCGCCCCCTCGGCCTTTGCCGTCTGGGCCGAAGCAGCCAATCTCGATTTAACGACTGGGGAGGAAAAAAATGCCTCCGGCTACCCTTATGCCCTCCTCTTTGCCCTTGGGCTGGAGGCCGGGACCAGCCACCTGCCCCTCACCACCATTAGGGAGGAAGGGGGCAAGCCGATCTTGCTCCTCACCCTGCCGGAGAGCGGGTTGGGATTCGCTCTCTCCGTGCAGTATTCCCCGGATTTGGCGAGCGCCTTCACCCCCCTCGGCAGCGAATATCTCCTCGATGGAAGCAAGTCGCTGAATCGCGGCAAAAGTGGCCCGGTGCGAATCGCATTTCCCGACGGTCCCCGGGGCTTTCTCCGCTTTGTCGTCGAGCTCTAGCTCAGGCTTTTTTGCTTTTGACGAAGCGATAGATCGCCAGCAAAATCACCGCTCCCAGAGTGGCAATCAGAATATCGCCCAGACCCGGCAAAAAGCCTCTGGTCTCCAGTTTTCCCCCCGTTGCAAAGGTCCACAAGAAACCTCCCAAAAAAGCCCCGCCCACGCCGAGACCCAATTGGATGAGCCACCCTCCCGGATCTTTGCCCGGCATAATCAGCTTTCCGAGACCGCCTGCAATCAGGCCCAATACTGTCCACGCGATGAGTGTTGTGATCATACTCTGATAGACATATAACAGCCTTGGATAATGTCAGCATAAAATTGAGAACTGTTTTTCTCATTTTTTATAACCGCACTCTTTCCTCATGCTCGACCTTCAGCAGCTTTCCCCAGACCGCTCCTACCTCCTCGGCCTCTCCGGCGGGCGAGACTCGGTAGCGCTGCTCCACCTCCTGCTCGCAGCAAACTTCACCTCCCTGCACTTGGTCCATCTTCATCACGGCCTGCGGGACGAGGAAGCCGACGCGGATGCCCGCTGGGTGGAAGAGCTCGCCACCCGCCACCACCTCCCCCTGAGCCTTCATCGCGAGGACGTGGAGCAGCGCGCGCGAGAAAGCGGCCAATCCCTCGAAGCGGCGGCGCGGACAGCCCGCCACGAGCTTTTTGCCCGGGTAGCCAGGGAAACCCAGTGCCCCCGGGTCCTCCTCGCCCATCATGCCGAGGATCAGGCCGAGACCATCCTCTTCAATCTCCTCCGCGGCTCGGCGGGCCTCCGGGGGATGAGCCCACGCAAAGAAATCGTGGTCATGGGGCAGCCCCTCGAACTTCTTCGCCCCCTCCTGCAGACCCGGCGCCGGGACCTCGAGGAATTTCTCCGCACCCAAGGCCACTGCTACCGCGATGATTCCTCCAATGAGAGTCCGGACTTCACCCGCAACCGCCTGAAACACGAAGCACTCCCTCTTCTCTGCGACATTTTGCAACGCGACGTCACTCCCGCCTTGCTGCGGGCCGCCGAAATCGCCCGGGACGAACGGGAGCTGGTGGAAGACTGCCTCGCCAAGCACGATCTCCGCGACCCGCAGGGCCGGCTTTTCCTACCCAAGCTGAGAGAACTGGCTCCCGCCTTGCAGCGCCAGTGCTTGCTCCGTTACTTGCAGGAAAAGCAGGTGCCCCGCATTTCCCACCGCCTTTTGCACGAAGCCCAAGCTCTCCTCGCCAGCGACGGCCCCCCGGCCCTGCCCCTCCCCGGCAAGCGCCTGCTGCGGAGACGACAAGGGAGAATTTTTATAGTGTGACAGAGTTTTTTTTGTTTTTCCGGTGACCCGGGGGCAGAGTATCGTGTCTTTAGGTTCGCTCAATCAACCGGATGAGCAAACCTACGAACCACTAAAACACAATGAAAACACTCACAATCAGCACTCTTGCCATTCTCGGCTTCGCACTCGCTTCCTGCAATACCGCCCGCTCGGTGGGCAATGCCGCCGGCGGAGCGGTCAAAGCCACTGGAGAAACCATCGGAGATGCTGCCGAAGGCACCGTCGACGCTGGCAAAAAGGTAGGCTCCGCCGTTGGCCAGGACGTCAAGGCCACCGGACGCGCCATTTCCGGCGAATAAGCCCCTCTACTTTCGGGCCAAAGCTGATGCGGAACATTTTCTCTGTCTGAAACGATTCCCCAGCCAAGCCTGACCCCTCGCTCCCCCGAGAAGTTTCGAAAAA
>NZ_JAENIO010000043.1 GCF_016595415.1 Roseibacillus ishigakijimensis | reverse complement strand
TTGCCAAAGAACCCCAGAACAAGTAATCAATTTTCCCTCATCACCATCGTTTAGCTGAGCCCTCAACTGGCCGAACTTTGGGGTCCACCTCAGTCCCTGGCCAGACTTATGGCTTGGCAGCTGGAGAGGCAATGGACGAGATTTATCGGTTAGCGGCAGCTGGAGAGAACGTCACGATTCCAACTCACACAATGGTTCGCGAGTTGATGAAAGGGAAAAACGTCAAGTTTGAGCCCAAAATCATTCCTGAGGGATCGTATTTTGCAACGATTGACGCCAAGGATGCAGCTGGGCTTTGGAAGAAACTACGCCTTGAATCACATCACGGCGCACCGAAGAAACTCCAAGAATGGTTGGGGATCAGTG
This sequence comes from Roseibacillus ishigakijimensis, assembly GCF_016595415.1. Taxonomy (GTDB): domain Bacteria; phylum Verrucomicrobiota; class Verrucomicrobiia; order Verrucomicrobiales; family Akkermansiaceae; genus Roseibacillus; species Roseibacillus ishigakijimensis. Next base: position 34,518 of record NZ_JAENIO010000043.1, on the reverse strand, counting down.
ACGATATTTGGGATTCGTCGCCAGCTTACTTGACTGGTTTTCTTGAACACCGTGGCAAGCAAGTTGGAATCCACCAGGCGCTTGCCGATGAGCTAGGCTTCGCTCACCAAGGCACGCGGCCAGCTGGGCTTTCAAATGCACAATTGGTGCAGAAGCTTCGCGATGCCTACTCCAATATCGGCTTAGATGACTTCGGGAAGATCGCAGCCGATTGGTTAGAAAATCAACTTTGAGATGATTGATCCTGACGCAGTTGAAGAAGCCGATATCGAACTTTGTGCTTCAGGGTTCGACAATCTTCTCATGGAAGAAGATCAGGAAGAGCTTCGCGCTTATCACAAAATGCTAGTCGAGATGGGCGCTTTAAAGTGTGCTGAAGTGGTGAGCGAACTTTTGGAGTGGGTTGACGCGATGCCTGATGAAGATGCACTAGATGTGGTTGAACAAGACAAGGAGCGTTATAATAATCTCTGGCGGAAATACGATGCGGCTTCGTGTGAGGAGAAGCCGCAAGAACTGGCGAAATCAACCGGCTGATCGAAGCGCTAAGCCTGTCGGTGAAGACGGAGGCCACCCGGTCAACCTGCAAACTACTGCTCCGTTACGCCTCGTGCTCGCGGTTTGGGGCGGCGTTCCGCAAGGAGCAACCATCAGCTTTGAGTGATCCATCCGGCTTCAATTCCGAAGCCGAACTTGGTTCTTAAGGAGGAGGCCGCAGTGAATGGTGGCTCGGCCCTATTTGTCTTTCACGACGTTTCAATGCCCGAGACATTCCCTGCGCTTGCCCGTCACAGGGCACTTCGCTCTCGGGTCGGCGCGAGAAATAGTGAGAGAAGCGGCTGCTTTGATGGTGTTCTCGATTTCTGTGGAGTTGTTTTCTTGGCAAGTCTTCTAGACGAGGAGGGGGCATTCGATAGAGTGGAAAAGTGATCTCTACTCCCGATCTTTCCGTCATTATTCCGGCTCACAATGAGGAAAAGTTTTTGCCTGTCTGTCTCGCGGGAGTGGGGCGGGCGGGGGAGTATGCGCAGCTGGAGATTGAGGTGGTGGTGGTGCTCAATCGCTGCACCGATGGCACCGAAAGGATCGCCCGGGAGACGGGGGCAGTAATTGTGCGGGAAGACGAAGCAAATTTGGCAAAAATCCGCAATGCCGGGGCAGAGCGGGCCAGAGCTCCGGTGTTGGTGACTTGCGACGCGGATAGTGTTCCGCACGAGAAGGTGTTTGACGAGATTTGGCGCAAATTGCAGGGTGGTCGCTTTGTCGGAGGGGGCTGTTTGACGGTGCCGGAGCGCTGGTCTTTGGGCATTGTTTGTAGTTTGGGGGCGGTGATGCCTTATTTGGCCTGGCATGGGGTTTCCTTTGGGCTTTTCTGGTGTCGGCGGGAGGATTTTCGGGCGATTGGCGGCTTTAATGAGAGGCTGTTGTCGGTGGAGGATTTGGATTTTGCCAAGCGGCTGCGGGCTTGGGGTCGGAAACGGGGGCTTCGCTATGGCACCGCGTGGTCTCCGCTGGTGACTTCCTGTCGAAAGTTCGATCAGTTTGGCGATTGGTATCTGTTTGCCCATCCCCGGGCTGTTTGGCGGGTCTTTCGCGGAACCGATCGGGAAGTAGCGGACCGCTATTGGTATGAGGTGGGGCGGGGAAAATCGTCCGAGTGACTCTGGAGTTCCTATTTGTCTCCCGAGGGGCTAAGCCCCCTCCATGCCGGTCGAGCGCGAGCGTCTTGTCTTTATCGATTTTCTGCGGGGTTACGCCATTTTGATGATGTTGCAAGGGCACACCATTGGGGTGGTTTTGCAGGAGTCCTTTCGCGATCCCTCCTATCCGGCCTATCTCGTTTGGCATTATTTGACGGGCTTGACCGCCCCGGTCTTCTTTTTGGCGGCGGGGCTGATTTTTGCTTATTTGCTGGCACGCAGTGAGGAGGAGGGCGGGGCGCGCCTGGTCAGAGGGGTCAAGAGGGGGTTGTGGCTCATGGTGCTGGGCTGGGTGTTGCAGCTTTGGCCTCCCGTTTTGGTGGATATGGCGGCGGGCGACTGGGGGGCGGGTCTTCGTTTTCTGGGGAAAAGCCATGTTCTGCACACCATTGGTTGGTCGCTGATTCTCATGGTGGCGCTGTGGCTGCTGTGCCGTCGGCAGGGTCGGCTCTTTGCGGGGGTCGCCTTTGGGTTGGCGCAGGTGGCCTTGCTGGCGGGACCGGTTGTCGAGGAGTGGCAGCCGGGGGGCGGGCTGGCGCGGCTGGTGGGCACCTTTGTGGCGCGGGAGTATGCCGCCTTTCCGCTCCTGCCTTGGGTGGGCTATGCCCTGATGGGGGGAGCGCTGGGAGTGCTGGCCTGGCGCACAAAGTGGTATCGGCGCCCGCGATATTTCCTGCTTTTGACCGCCTGCGGGTTGGTGCTGATGTTTGGCAATCCGGTCATTGTGCGGACTTTTTGGGCTCTGCTGGGGGGAGTGGAGGAGACGCGCTTGGCCGAGTTCGGGGGGCGCTATTGGCGAGCGGGGGAGGTGCTTTTTTTCACTGCTCTGGTGGGCTTATTCTGTCGCTGGTTGGTGGCCCGGGGATGGGAGCAGAGTTGGCCCGTGCGGGTGGTGACCACCTGCGGACAGGAAACGCTCACCATTTATTTCCTCCATGTTTTCGTGGTCTACAGCGTGATTTTTGGGGTTGGGTTGAGCGTCTTTTTCCGGCGGGAATTCGGGCCCTGGCTGTCGATTGGGACGGCCCTGATGGTGGAGGGGCTCTTCATCTCGCTGGCCTTGAATCTAAAAAAACTGCGGGAAAAATGGCCGTGGCTGAGACTTCTCAGGTAGGAGATTGACCGGACAACTTTCGCCCGCTAATCAAGAGATGTGAAAAACGCCATTACAGTTTCCGTGACGGGCGCGGCGGGCCAGATTGGCTACGCGCTTCTTTTCCGCATTGCCAGTGGTGCCATGTTTGGCCCCGACCAACCGGTGAATTTGCGTCTCATCGAGATTGAGCCCGGGATGGCGGCCCTCGAGGGGGTGATCATGGAGCTGGATGACTGTGCCTTCCCGCTTCTACAAAATATCCATGGCACCTCGGATCTTGAGGACGGATTCTCGGGGGCCAATTGGGCCTTGTTGGTGGGTTCGGTGCCGCGCAAGGAAGGGATGGAGCGCAAGGATTTGCTGGGTATCAATGGCAAGATTTTCACTGGTCAGGGGCAGGCCATTGCCAAGACGGCGGCGGCTGATGTGCGCACTCTGGTGGTGGGGAACCCCTGCAACACCAATGCCCTCATCGCGATGAACAATGCGGCCGGGGTGCCTAATGAGCAGTTCTTTGCCATGACCCGGCTCGACGAAAATCGCGCCAAGAGCCAGCTGGCGGCCAAGGCCGGGGTGCACTCCAGCGACGTCAGCAATCTCTGTATCTGGGGCAATCACTCCGCGACGCAGTATCCGGATTTCACCAATGCGCGGATCAAGGGGCAGCCGGTTCCTGAGGTGATTAGCGACCAGAGCTGGCTGGAAGGGGAGTTCATCAAGACTGTCCAGCAGCGAGGGGCGGCCATTATCAAGGCCCGGGGCGCGAGTTCGGCGGCTTCGGCAGCCAATGCGGTGGTCGATACGGTGGTGAGCTTGACCAATGAGACTCCGGCGGGTGACTGGCATTCGGTCGCGATCTGCTCGCCCGGTGCTTACGGAATCGAGGCGGGGCTGATGGCTTCCATGCCGATTCGCACCAATGCCGATGGCTCGTGGAGTGTGGTGGAAGGAGTGCCCGTGAATGACTTTTCACGCGGCAAGATTGATGCTTCCATTGCCGAACTTTGTGAAGAGCGCGAAGCGGTCAAAGACCTGATTCCGGCTTAAGTAAATTTTTTTGATGAGTGACCTCCTGAAGATAGCGGACCGTGAGTTCCGCTCCCGTTTGATGTTGGGCACCGGCAAATTCGGATCGCCGGCTGCCATGAAATCCGCCCTTGCCGCCAGTGGCACCGAAATCGTGACCGTGGCCCTGCGCCGCGCCGACCTTTCGGGGGAAAAGGATCCCTTCGCCGATATTCTCGAGCATGTTGATCCCGAGAAATATCTCGTGTTGGCCAATACCAGTGGGGCGATGGACGCCGCCGAGGCCGTCCGTTTGGCCAAGCTGGCGGCGGCAGCCGGATTGCCCAAGTGGATCAAGCTCGAGATTCACCCCGATCCCAATTACCTCTTGCCGGATCCGATCGAGACCCTGAAGGCAGCGGAAGAATTGGTGAAGGAAGACTTTGTGGTTTTGCCCTACATCAATGCCGACCCGGTGCTCGCCAAGCGTCTGCAGGAAGTGGGCACGGCCACGGTGATGCCCTTGGGCGCTCCCATTGGCTCCAATCGCGGGGTGGCCACCCGGGATCAGATTCGCATCATCATCGAGCAAGCGACGGTTCCTGTCGTCGTGGATGCCGGATTGGGGGTGCCCAGTCACGCGGCGGAAGCGATGGAGCTGGGGGCGGATGCGGTGCTGGTCAATACCGCCATCGCGGTGGCCAGCGACCCCGATGAAATGGCTCGTGCCTTTGCGATGGCGACGGAGGCGGGTCGCCTGGCCTATCGCATGGGATTGCCGGAGCAAATTGACACTGCCGCAGCGACCAGTCCCTTGACGGGATTTTTGCAGAGCTGAAAGAGCTCGTCAGCGATTTTGCTCCCGCTGGTCCTTGAGAAGAGGAGGGCGGGAGCCCATCAAATCGCATTCGCTCGACTCAGCCCACCTTCGCCCCTGCCGTCTGGCGGTTCATGAGGAGGAGGTAGAAGATGATGAGGTGAACGATCTGGCTGGGCAGGCGCTCCCAAGCTTCCACCAAGGTGGAGCCGAACATGAGCACGCCCATGAGAGCGATGCCGAGGACGAGGGCCCAGCGGGTGAATTGCCCCCCGATGAGGAGGCCGAGGCCGACTGCGACTTCGGCAAAGACGATGAGGTAGCCCGCCAAAAGAGCCGGGAAACCGCCGATCAGCGTGCCTTCGTAGCCTTGGGCCACTCCCGAGGCAAAGGTCTGTAGCTTGGGCAGGCGCACCCCGCCGTGGAAAAGGAGGCTGACCCCCATGGCGAGACGGGCGGAGTGATAGGCGAGGGCTTCGTTAGTGAGCTGGGAAAGTTTACCAAACATGGAGGGACAATTTCTGCCGAAAAGGCGAAGTGGCAAGGGGTAATTGTCGTTGGGAGGTTCTTTGCCGTCTTTTCCATTTCGGGCCCCTCTTTGGGCAAGTGGTTGACTCTCCCGGCCTCTCGGCTAGATCAGGGGGACGATGGACTTGAGCAAGACTTGTTACGGAAACTGGAGCGGGGGCCGCTTCATGCACTTTGGCGAAATGGTGAGCGAGGAGCGTTACCTGGCACTCATTCACCATGCTTATGAGCAGGGAATCCGCACCTTCATCACCGCCGATGTCTACGGTGGCGGCAAGGCCGACAGCTTCCTGGGGCAGGCCCTGGCGGATTATCCCCGCGACAGCTATTGCCTGGTGGGGTCCGTGGGGCATGATTTCTATCGGGGCGAGCGCCAGGGCAGTGCGGGCTATCCGCGCTTCACCAATCCCGACCTGCACAGCGAGCGCGAGTATGCTTCCTACCTGCGCATGGCCTGTGAGAAGTCCCTGGAGCGTTGCCAGACGGATCACTTTGACCTCCTCATGCTACACAATCCCGATGAGCGGGGCTACACCAGCGAAGCGGTGTGGGAGGGGATGCGCGGGCTCAAGGACGAGGGCCTGAGTGCGCGTCTCGGCATCGCGCCCGGTCCGGCCAATGGGTTCACCCTGGATCTGCTCTATACCTTTGAGAAATTCGGTGAAGTGCTCGACTGGGCCATGATCATTCTCAATCCCCTCGAGCCCTGGCCCGGTCAGCATGTCTTGCCGGCGGCGGAAAAGAACGACATCAAGCTGCTCACCCGGGTGGTCGACTACGGCGGCATCTTCCACGACGACATGAAGCCGGGCCATCAGTTCAAGCCCGGCGATCACCGGGCCTATCGCCCCGAGGGCTGGGTGGAGCGGGGTTGTGAGAAGATCGAGCAGATGCGTCCCTTGGCCGAAAAATACGGTCTGTCCATGCTGCAGTTCGCGTCCATTTGGAATCTTTCCCAAAAGCCGGTGGCCAGCGTGGTGCCGACCTTTATCCAGGAAGCGGGGGAAAACGCTCGTCCGGTGGAAGAGCAAATCTCCGATCTCGCGGCCTTGCCCGACGTCACCTTGACCGCCGAGGAAGTGGCGCAAATCCGGGCCATCGGGGACAACACCGGTTGCATGACGCTCAAGGGAGCCAGTCAGCGCCACGAGGGGCCTTGCGAGCGTCCCGACGAATGGCCCATGCGCCCGGAATTGCTCGAGCTGGCCGATAGCTACGGTGTCGGTCGCGAGTGGTGAGGTGGCCGTCGATGGCTCGTCGGTGCGCGGGCTCTAGGCAAGCCCCCGCCGACGGGCAAAGAGGCTGATCGCGGAGAATAGGAGTAAGCCTGTGCTGGAAGGTTCGGGAATCGTTAGTGCATTCAGATCAATCAGTTCTTGAGCAAAAGCATTGCCGAGAGCCTGTTGCCCGGCGGCATCGAAATGCAGGTTGTCACTCTTTATTCCAAAGCTATCAGTTTCCACGCTACTGACCCCAGCTGTGTCACCTGCGACAACTTCTTGCGCATTTTGAATGCTGGTCAGACGGTTTGCATCGAGCGCGGTTTGTCCGGACGATAATTTACCGATGACAAAGGGAATCTCTCCGTAAGTGAGCCTGACGTCGCTTATGAAGGTGCGAAGATTGCTCTCATAATTGCTGGTGGATGTCGCGTTTAGGGTATCACTTTCTCCCTGCATCCACACAAGGCCTGCGAGCCGGAAGGTGTCGGAGGGATTGGCGCTTTGGAGGGCGCCCAGACCGGCCGTCACGGTGTTTTGAAAGACTAAATATTCGTTACCGTCGTTGGTTTCCGAGCCGTCACCACCAGCACGCCAATCGTTACTGAGATTGGTGCCGCCGTTGGCGTATTTGATGATGGCGAGCGTTGCGGAGGAGGAAGTGCTGGTGAGGTAGGAGGTCAAGTTTTCCGCAAGGGTAATCTCTGGTCCGAAGAAAGTGCCTCCACCGAATTCTGGCGAACCTGGCTGAACTGTTGTTAGCGTGCCAGAGCCAGGGCCTCCCTCGACGTGATAAAAATAGGGCACATCTGATTGAGGAGACTGGAGGTGGGCCGGAAGAGCGGAGCTTGCCGCACGACCGTCTGCATTGGATTGGCCTGCGATTAGGATCACATTGACCAAGGCCCCTTCGAGCTGAGACTGCAAGACGAGTGAGAGTGCGGAAAAGTAGAGAGTAAGCCGTATCATGAAGGGGTAAGTTGGGATGGGTGGTTGGTTTTCTTGCTGACAGCTTACTTCCGCTTTCGCTGAAGAAGCATTGGCAAGCCGAGAGTGACTAGTAGAGCCGTTAAGGGTTCTGGCACGGGGGCGATCGTGAGAGTGAAATTGTCTACTGACATCGCTTCCCGGCCCGAAGTTGCACCGTTGTTTCCGCCATTAATTTGTTCGAAGCCGAATTGAAAGTTGAAGTCTGAGCTAATGACGCTGTCAATTTGTGCTTGGGTTGCCAGAGGCCGGTTGGAAATATTGAGAAAATTAACTCCACCAGTGTTGAATTGACTCACGGAACCATTCCAGACCCGCCAAGGAGTTGTCGTGTTGAAGGTTCCCTGCACCAATTCCCATTCATTGGCTGCGCCGTTCTCAGAGTGAATATCGGCAACCAAAATAAAGTCCTTTGATGGAGTTGTCAGAGCTACGTCTGGAAAGTTGGAAAGCCCAGCTGTGCCATCCCACCGATCGTTAAAGTAGTAGCTAAATGAGTCAGCCGAAGTGATAGGAGAGATGCCAAGGATTTCAAATCGGTCGGTATTTGAGAGGTTGTCTAAAAGGTAAATATAGTCGTCGTCAGGTGTGCCAGATAACCCTTGCGCGGGCAGTCGGTTGTTAGTTGGTGCTGTGGCGCTTCCAGTCCAATGGACGGTATTCCCTGCAATGGCACTGCCGTAATTATTAACATGACCGGAATTTTCGAAGTCATGAAATATCCCCCCTACTTGAGCAAAGAGTTGTGAGGGGAGAGAGACCAAAAAAAAGGCGAAAAATGATTTGGGAAGGTTTTTTTTCATAAGAATTAAAGGGATGTAACCCTTATATGTTTTTTTTGGGTGTGGTGCAATGTTTTTCTAGAAAAAGAAAACCTTCAAAGAATCTTTGTTGTTATTTTTTTATTATTTTTACTGTTAGGTGTTGGTTGTTTTGGCTCTAGTGGATGAGAATATTGGTTTTTTAGAGTGTTCTATGTTTCCTAGAGAGTTGTTCAGAAATTGGATGCGCACCAGCGCTTAAGGCCTTCCGCAATGATCCAGACTTCCAGCACCATGGTGGCGGCCGCGATGGTGCTGAGGAGGTAGTTGGGCTCCACCCCGGTGAGCCAGGCGGCATCGCCTTGAAAGAGGTTCAGGGCCATGGCCAGACCGGGGAGAATCAGCATGAGGACGGCAGGGGGCACGAGGAACCAGGTGGGGGCTTGCTTTTGGCGCAGCCAGAAGAGGATGACGAGGAAGGCGAGCCCGCCGAGGAGCTGGTTGGTGGCTCCAAAGAGGGGCCAGAGGAGGAGGCCGCCCTTGCCGAGATTGGCGAATTCCCAGCTCTGCCCCGGCCCGGGCACGGCGGCGATGATTCCCGCCACGAGCACGGCGAAGACGGTGGCCAGGTGCTTGTTTTTCAGCGCGGGAAGGTGGATTTGATCCGCCAGCTCCTGCACCACGTAGCGCTGCAGGCGGCAGGCGGAGTCCAGGGTGGTGGCGGCGAAGGAAGCCACAAAGACCCCCATCACTGCGACCGCGAAGGCGGCGGGGAGGCCGAGAGCTTTCAGCAAATTGGCCGCGCCATCGACGAAGGCCCCCACCTTGGCGGCCAAGCCGGCGGCACTGCCCCAGCTGGCGTAGCGCGCTTGATAGGCGGCTTCTCCCACGAGGAGTTCTCCGGTGGGCACTTGATTGATGATCTCGGGAATTCCCAGGCCTAGTCCGGCCACGCAGGCGAGGATGACGATGGTGGCCAGAAAGCCTTCGGTGAGCATGGAGCCGTAGCCGACAAAGTGCGCGTCCCGTTCGTTGGCCAGTTGTTTGGAGGAGGTTCCTGATGAGACCAGGCAGTGGAAGCCCGAGATGGCTCCGCAGGCAATGGTGATGAAGAGAAAGGGGAAGATGAAGGGGGCACCCTCGGGATTGAGCCGGATGGCGGGGGCAGAAAGGGAGAGGCTTTGCTGGCCGGCCCCTTGATCGAGCCCGAAAAAGGCCGCCGCGAAGAGCCCCAATACGACCAGCGCGAGAGTGGAGACCAGTTGCAGGGAATTGATGTAATCGCGCGGTTGCAGGAGCAGCCAGACCGGGAGGACCGAGGCTACGTAGGAGTAGAGGAGCAGCAGGACGACCCAGACGATGACCGGCCAGTCGGCCAGCGTGCTGTTGAAAGAGTGGAGGAAGCCAACATCGCCGAATGCGACGGTGAGATACATCAGGGCGAGGGAAAGGAGGGAGGGCAGGAGGAGGCCTTTGCCTTTGCGATGGAGATAAGAGCCGATGAGGACGGCGAGGGGAATCTGGATGAGACAGGGAAAAATGGCGGCCGGGTAGGCCTTGAAGACGGCCGCAATGACGAGGCCAAAAATGGCTAGGACGATGGTAAGGGCGAGAAATAAGACACTGAGGAAGAGGAGGCGGGCCCGCGAGGAAAGCACTCGCCCCGCGATGTCGCCCACCGTCTGTCCGCGATTGCGCAGCGAGACCACGAGAGCGCCCAAATCGTGCACTGCCCCGATGAAGATGGAGCCGAAGAGGACCCAGAGGAGAGCGGGCACCCAACCCCAAATCACGGCCAGGGCTGGTCCCACGATGGGGCCAGTGCCTGCGATGGAGGTGAAGTGGTGGCCAAAGACCACGGACTTGTGGGTGGGCACGAAGTCATGACCATCCTCGAGTTTGCGGGAGGGCGGGGTGCGCTCGGGGTCGAGTTGAAAGATTTTTTGCGAAAGCCACTTCCCGTAGGTGTGGTAGGCGACGAAATAGGCCAGAAAGGCGCCGAGGGCGATGAGGAGGGTAGCCATGGGAAAGAGAGGGGTTGGATATACCATGTTCTCGCACGGCCCCAAGTGTGCATTTTTCCAATTTCGAGAGACAGTCCGGGCCTCCTGTGGCAAAGGAAGAGCCGTGAGTGACCAGAATCGCCCTGTAGCCCCGCCCCAGCCCCCTCCTGTTCCCGATTTTTCTTCCCTGCCTGCGGAGCCCCGTCCCTGGGGACCCTGGTGGAGTATCCTGTGGGGGTTTGTGGTCATTTGTGTCTGGCAGATTGCTCAAATCGCGACTCTGATGGTCCTCTCCCTGCTCGAACAAGGTCCGGCGGGACTGAGTGGGGAAGCTCTCAACTCCTTTATGGAAAACGCCATGCAGGATGGCGATGCCGTGGGTTTGATGAGCTTTTTTTCCGCCCTGGTGGCTTGCGCCATGATAGTGGCCATCGTGAAAGTGCGGGGGATTTCCTTGGCCGAAGGGCTGGCCCTGCGTGCGCCGCGCCACTGGTGGATGTGGCTCCTGGTGCCCCCTTTCTGGTTTGCCGGAGTGACCCTGATTGGTCTGTTGGTGGAGAATTTTCAGAGTGACAAGTCGGCTCTCGATCAGGAGCAGATCGCGGGCATGGTGGCGGGGGCCGATTTTCTCGGCTATCTCCTCCTGGGCGTGGCGGTGGGTGCGCCCTTGTTCGAGGAGTTTCTTTTTCGCGGACTACTGCACGAAGGATTGCGTCAGACAGTCATTGGGCGCTGGGGGGCGATGGTTCTCACCGCTCTGGTTTTCTCGCTGATGCACGCGCAATATCAGGATCCGGCGGCTTTCGTGATGCTCTTTTTCCTCGGCTGTCTATTCACGCTGGCGCGGGAGCTCTCGGGCAGCCTCTGGATTGCGGTGGCTCTCCATGCGCTGCAGAATGCGATGGTCACCACGATGATGTTTCTTGTGCTCAATGGCCACATTCCCGAGAGCCAGCTGCCCGATGAGATGAAGCAAATGCTTGAGGACATGGAGAAAAGCACCCCCGCTGAGGTGTCTTCAGAGACCTTATAGAGGAGGCGGATTCACCGCAAAGACGCGGAGGCCGCGAAGTGATCGCGGAGAAGAGAAAACAAATATTTCCTCTGAGACTCCTTTGCGGGCTTTGCGCCTTTGTGGTTGATTATTGAAAAACTGGGATTCACCGCAAAGACGCGGAGGCCGCGAAGTGATCGCGAAGAAGAGAAAACAAAAATTTTCTCTGCGGCTCCTTTGCGGGCTTTGTGCCTTTACGGTTCAAAATCCGAACAGCTCTTCACCCTATCGGAAATAAGCCACCCCGGCTTTGAAGAGGGGTTGATGCTTTTCGCCGGGGATGTTCTTCGCCACGTAAGCTCCGCGCCGTTCGGTGTGACCCATTTTCCCCAGAATGCGTCCACAGGGACTGGTGATGCCTTCGATGGCGAGGGCGCTCTGGTTGGGATTGCAGGGCTCGGCCATGGTGGGCTCGCCGGTGGCATCGCAATATTGAGTCGCGATTTGACCGTTTTTCACCAAGGCCTCCAAGGTGGCTTCGTCGGCGAGGAAGCGGCCTTCGCCATGGGACATCGCGATGTGGTGGAGGTCGCCGACCTGACAGTTGGCGAGCCACGGCGAGTTGGTGTTGGCGATGCGGGTGGTGACGTAGGTGGAGAGGTGGCGCGCGATGGGGTTGTGGGTCAGGGTGGCGCTCACTTCCCCGTCGCCGCCGGGGAGGAGTCCCGATTTGACGAGGGCCTGGAAGCCATTGCAAATGCCGAGGATGAGGCCCTGGCGCTCCTGATGCAGATCGGCCACCGCGTCGGCAATGCGGGGATTGCGCAGGATGGTGGCGATGAACTTGGCAGAGCCATCGGGTTCGTCTCCGGAGCTGAAACCGCCAGGCAAGAAGAGGATTTCGCTGCTCCGGATTTTTTCGGCAAAGGCCTGTAGGGATTCCTCGATGGCCTTGGGGGTTAGGTTGCGGAAGACGAAGATTTCGCTCGCTGCTCCCGCTTGGTCAAAGGCCCGGGCGCTGTCGTATTCGCAATTGGTGCCTGGGAAAACGGGGATGAGAACCCGGGGCCGGGCGCTCTGGCTGCGGGGCGTGGACTGGCGGGCGGCCGGATTTTCGACTGCCGCCACGGTGAACTCGCGGGCGGCGGGCTCGGAGGCGGACTTTGCCACGGTGGGGTAAACACTTTCCAAAGTGCCGGTGTAGGCGGCGCGCAGGTCGTCCAGAGAGTGCCTTTCGCCGTTGAGCACCAGCTCGGCTTGGGCAGTGGTTTTTCCGATTACGGTGAAGCCGTCCGGAAGCTCGACTCCGGCTGCCAATTCCAAAAGGAAGGTGTAGGGCGCGCGCGAGAGAGGAGCGAGGTCGCTGGTGACTTCGGCTCCCCTGTCATTGCCCAACGCGCAGATGGCGAGGGCGTGACCGAGACCGGGCTGGCCCACGTATTTCAGCGCGCGCACTTTTCCGGCCTCGACCAGCTGGTGAATCTGGTCAGCCAAGGCAATAAGCGCGGGGTAGTCGGGCAAGCCTTCTTCGTCGGTGGGCGCACTGGCGAGGGAGAGTTGGGAATCGCTCTCTTTGAATTCAGGCGACACTGCGAGCCGGGCCGAGCCGGGCGCGAGGGCAAAGGAGACGAGGGTGGGGGGCACGTCGAGGTCCTTGAAGGAGCCCGACATGGAGTCTTTTCCGCCGATGGCGGCGAGACGGAGCCCGTGCTGCGCGTGGTAGGCACCCAGCAGGGCGGCGAAGGGCAGACCCCAGCGAGCGGGGTCGTCGCCGAGCTTGGGGAAATATTCTTGGAAAGTGAGCCGCGTGTCGCGGAGGCGAGCCCCGGTGGCGACCAGCTTGCAAACGGATTCCGCCACTGCATGGACGCTGCCGTGGAAGGGCGAGGCGCTGCTGAGCTCGGGATCGAAGGCCCACGACATGTGGGTGCAGGCCTCGGTTTCGCCAGCGAGCACCGGCACCTTGGCCACCATCGCATCGGGCGGAGTGAGCTGGTTTTTTCCGCCAAAGGGCGACAGCACCGTGCCCGCCCCAATGGAGGAGTCGAACATCTCACCCAAGCCTTTTTGGGAGGCGAGGTTGAGGGAGGCAAGATGGGAAGCGAGTGCACTGGGGGCCGGTTGCGGCACCGGAATGTCCGCCGGGCGATAAAACAGAACGGGGTCAATGAAGAGGAGGGTCCTGCCGTCTTCGGCGAGGAGCACGTTTTCGTCGTGGAGGTCCTCGACGAATACGTCCATACTGGGGATATAGTAGTCGTCGTTTCGGAAGCGAAAGGCCCCGAAGCGGCTTTTCATTGTGGCTTCCACTTGGCTGCGAGAAGCTCCTAGAGGAACACCGGATTGCGAGCGTTGGGTGCGGGCGGTGATTTGTTTCACCACGCAAGCCAGTGAAAAATCATCTTCAAGTAAGCCTAAAAGTTCGTAGGCGGTTTCGGGAAAGAGGAGGCGGTGAAGATGGAGCCTCTCCAAGTATTGTAACCAACTTCCATGGTAGGAGCCGTTATTGGCTTTTACGAAATGGGTTCCATCCCGCTCGGGATAAACCTGCTGCTCAGCCCCGCCAAGCTTCCCGGCGGCTTCCCATTCCGCATCAAAGCTTTCCTGGGAAAGAAACTGGTCGCTTAGGCTGCGAAGTTCCCGTTCTTCGAGGGAGCGTAGGGCTCTGTCGAGTTCGAGCCGTTCTGAGCGGCTTTCTGGCGGCTTGACGCCAGCTCTTTCGCTTGCGCGATGCACTCTTCGTAGGACAGCGGCGATTGTTTCGCCAATGCTTCCGATGCACTCTCGGAATGAATCTGATGAGCAGCGCTCAAGTAGGTTTTCTCGTTTTTCATGGTTAAAAGATAGCGCAGGTGTCAAATGCGGCTTGTTGACGTGGATCTTCGCCGAGCCCTGCACGCCATTGGTGTCGATGAAGGCGCGGGTGAGGCTGACGATGGTTTGGCCGCGCCAGGTCATGTTGAGGCGGCCGCTGTCGGTGACTTGGGCCACTTGCACGCACTCGAGGTTCTCCTTGTCGGATTCGGCGATGAAGTAGGCCACGTCCGCCGGGTCGACGACCACGGCCATGCGCTCCTGGGACTCGGAAATGGCGAGTTCGGTGCCATCCAGGCCCTGGTATTTTTTCGGCACGGCATCGAGGTCGATGTCGAGGCTGTCGGCCAGCTCGCCAATCGCGACCGAGACTCCGCCAGCGCCGAAGTCGTTGCAGCGCTTGATTTTGGAAGAAAGCTCCGGGTTGCGGAAGAGGCGCTGCACCTTGCGCTCGGTGGGGGGATTGCCCTTTTGCACTTCGGCGGAATTTTCCAAGGCGGTGTCGGTGTGTTCTTTGGAAGAGCCGGTCGCGCCGCCCACGCCATCGCGTCCGGTGCGACCGCCGATGAGGAGAATGATGTCGCCGGGTTCGGGGGTGCCGCGCTGCACCTGGCTGCGGGGACAAGCGGCCACCACGGCTCCGATTTCCATGCGCTTGGCGAGGTAGCCGGGGTGGTAGATTTCCGACACTTGGCCCGTGGCGAGTCCAATCTGGTTGCCGTAGGAGGAGTAACCGCGGGCCGCTTCGAGACAGATTTTGCGCTGGGGCAACTTGTTGGGCAGAGTCTCGGAAAAAGGCGTGCGCGGGTCCCAGGCTCCGGTCACGCGCATGGCCTGATAGACGTAAGCGCGACCGGAGAGGGGGTCGCGAATGCAGCCCCCGAGACAGGTGGCCGCCCCGCCGAAAGGCTCGATCTCGGTGGGGTGATTGTGGGTCTCGTTCTTGAACTGGATGAGGTATTCCTCGTTGGTGACGGTGCCGTCTTTTTCCACCGGGACTTCCACGATGATGGAGGCGGCGTTGATTTCCTCCGAGATTTCGAGGTTGTCGAGTTCGCCCGATTTTTTCAGCTCCTTGGCGGCGATGATGGCGAGGTCCATCAGGGTTTCCGGGCGCTCGGTATCGACACCGTAGAGGGCTTCGCGGGTCTTTTGATACTGGCGGTAGCTCTCCTGGATGACGGCGGTGTCGTCGTCGAAAGTGACCTCGTCGATCTTGGTTAGGAAGGTGGTGTGGCGGCAGTGATCGGACCAGTAAGTGTCGAGCAGCTTAATCTCGGTGAGACTGGGATCGCGCTTTTCCTCGTCGCGGAAGTAGCCTTGGGTATGAATCAAATCGGCTAGGGTCATGGCGAGGCCGAGTTCGTCGCGCAGAGCCGAGAGTTCGCTTTCGTTTTTGGCCAGGAAACCCTCCAGGATTGCGACATCGGCGGGCTCCTTGACCGGCGGAGTGAGGGTTTCGGGGATTTCCAGCGAGGCTTCGTGGGAATCGACGGGGTTGATGAGGTAGTCCTTGATGCGGGCCAGATCGTCGGCGCTGAGGTCGCCCTCGAGGAGGTAAACTTGTGCCGAGCTGACGGGGGGCGCTTCTTCTCCGGTGAGAATGGCGATGCACTGGGCGGCGGAATCGGCACGCTGGTCGAATTGGCCCGGGAGGAACTCGATGGCGAAGCGGTGGCTGGCCTCGGGGAGTTCGCGGTAAGTGACTTCAGTGAAAGGCTCGGAAAGGATGAGTTCGCTCGCTTGTGCAAAGTGCTCCTCGCTCAAGCCGTCGACGAAGTAGCGCTGCAGGCGACGGAGATCGCGGAGTTGGGGCAGGTCGAGAGTCTCGCGCAGATCGGCGAGGAGTGACTGGGCGGGCTGGCTGTGTTCGGGACGTTTTTCGACGTAAAGCGCGTGCACCCGAAGGGCAGTAGGCATTTTTTCAACCAGTGGCGAGTGCGGAATGTGTTTGAGAAGACAAAATCGGTGTTCGTCTCTCCTCCCGGGCCTTGTTAAGAGGGGGTCGTGAAGTCCTTTTGCCTTCTTTTTTTGCTGGTCGCATTCCTGCTGGCGGCCTGTGGTCCGACTGGCCTTGACGAGAAGGGGATGCCGTTGCCCCGTCCCCGGCTGGCTGCCAAGGCGGGCATCTCCCTTGATCAAATGGGGGAGGGTTATTGGGTCTTCAGCCGCAAATGCCTCGAATGTCACGAGGCCCAGCTGCCCCAGGGGGAACTCTTGGGCCAGTGGCATCCCGTGGTGGCGGGGATGGCGGGCAACGCCGGGCTCTCGCTCTCGGAGGAAGCGGCGGTGGTGAATTACATCCGGGCGGCCAAGTTGAATAATTGATCGAGGCGATGAGCTGGTTGGCGGAGTGGGCGCTTTTTGCGGGCGTGATGGCGGTGGGGCAATTCAGCCCCGGGCCGGATATGATTCTCCTCACCCGCACCGCGCTCAAGGAAGGGCTCCGGGAAGGGTGGCTCGTGGTTGTGGGAATCGTGATGGGGTTGGCGCTGCATGCGGCTCTTGCCATCGGAGGAGTGTCCGTTCTTTTGACGCAGGGAGGCTGGTGGGAAAAGGGCTTGAGCGTGGCCGCAGCCGCTTACCTTAGCTGGTTGGGGTGGCAGATGATTTCAGTCTTCTTCATGGCCTATTACGGGGCGATCCGAATAGAAGAGCCCGCCCGCAAAGGCTCCTTTTTTCAGCAAGGACTGCTCTGCAATGTGCTCAATCCCAAGGTGGTTATCTTCTTTGCCGGGCTCACCACTGTTTTTTTGAGGGAAGAGCGCGGCTTCTGGTGGCCTCTGCTGCTCTGGGGCACCATCGTGGGCGAGGGGCTGGTTCTCTGGGGGCTATGGGTGGTTTTTCTCCAGAATGCCAAGGTCCGTGGCGTTTACCGGGCCCATGGGAAATGGGCCGACCTCGTCTTTGGCTTGGGGCTCTTTTTGCTCGCCGGACTGCTCCTTTGGCGCGCTTTCTAAAGCTCATTGGCCCTGTCCGTCGGGAGCAAGGGTCACGATTTTGACCTGAAACTCGATCTCGTCGTTGACGAGGTGTCCGGCGAGACGGTGGAAGAGCTTGCCGGAGCCGTAGTTGATGCCCCAGCGGGTGCGGTCGAGGCTGAAGGTCGCTTGCGCGGCGGCTTGTCCTTCGGGGGTGATCCCGCAGCTGGCAGGAAAGGTGAGGGGGTGGGTCACGCCTTTGAGGGTGAGTTCGGCGGCGATTTCGTGATTCACCGCGCCCGGGTGACTGCTGATTTCCCGGCAGCCCGTGATTTTGAGCCTTGCGTTGGGAAACTTCTCCAAATCAAGGAAGTCGTCGTTGTGGAGGTGGGCGATGAGGACGTCGTGCATGGGGCCGCCAGCGAGGTCGAAACAGTCCATGCGGGCGAGGTCGAGGAGGATATCACCTCCGGTCAAGGCTCCTCCCGAGAATTCCAAGAAGCCCTCCGCAATAGCGACGCTGCCATGATGGGCATTGAGGAGATTGCGGCCCGTCCAGTGGACTTGCGAAGCTTCCAAATCGAGAGCTTGCCGGCCTTCCGGTGCCTGCGGGGGAGTCGGGAGGGGCGTGCCGGTCTCGACGGCGTCGCCTGCCTGTTCGCGTCCCGCCAAGCCCCCTTCGACGAGGGTGACCTCCTTGTAGCCGAGGCGACGCAATTTCTCGGCTGCCATCTCGGCCTCCAAGGAAGTGCCGTCCGCGCCGTAGACCCGAAAGGCGGTCTCGCGGTCCGGGAAGCGCTTCTGGATCTCGTCCGGAAATTGCACTTCGAAGACGGGTTGATTCACCGCGCCAGCGAGGTGCCGGGCTTCGTAATCATCGGCGAGGCGGACATCGAGGAGGACGGAGGACATGGTGGGGAGAAAGGGAAATTATTTAGTCTTGGTGGGTATTGCGGTAATGGGCGCGCTGCTCTGGCTCATCGGCCATCAGGAGGGCGCGAAAGATTCCGCTCAATGTCACTTTCTCATCATGACGCTGGCGGCCGATCTGCTGGGCGGTCAGACCGAGGTCCTCCTTGGGTCGTTTGGTGGGCCGCTGCACGGCCTCTTGGGTGGCAGCCGCAACCTCGGCATTGTCACAGGGCAGACCGCCGAGAAGGGTGCGCACTTCGGCGAGGCTTTCGTGCAGCTCACTGATGCTGCGGCTCAGGGAATCGAGTTGTTCGTTGATTTGAGGATCTTTCGACTTCACCAAACCGCGCAGATTGGTGCATTCCAAATCCAGCTCTCCCTCCACCCGGTTGAGGCGGTCTGCAAGGGTCTTGAGAGAACGGCTGGCTTCATTTTTATCCAAGGTGACAATATTTTCAGACATGATCACCACTCTACGCGATCTTGGTTGTTAGGCGAGGTTTTTTGGCAGGTTAAGACGCGGCTTTTGCCTCCAGTTCGAACTTGATGATCACTTCCTTGCGGATGAGATCATCTTTTTTACCTTCGAAATCGACCCCGAACTCGTTGCGGTCGATATCGAACTCGGCAGAGACGGTGATGAGCTCGTCGTTGACCTCCACCGTAGTGGGAAAAGTCAAATTCTTGGTCACGCCGTGAAGGGTGAGGTTGCCAGAGACATCATAGCTGGACTCCGACTTTTTCTCGAAGCCGGTCACCACGAATTGGGACTCGGGGAAGTTGGGCACATCAAAGAAATCATCGTTCTTGAGGTGTTCGGTGAGCTTATCGGCATCGGACCAGACGGAGTCCATCTGGATGGTGAACTCGCCAGCCTGGGGCTCGCCATCTTTCACGATGAAGTGGCCGGAGAACTCCTTGAAGCCGCCTTCATGACTGCCGGTGACTTTGGAACCAACGAAGCCGATAGTGGAAGCGTCGGTGAATTCATAGGTTGTGCCTCCGGTTGATTCGGCAGCGGGAGCGGCTTCTTTCACTTCCGCGTCGGTGGTGGCATCGGCGGGATTTTTGCAGGAAGCGAGTGCAAAGAGCGACAAGCTGCTTGCGAGGATAATGTTCTGTTTCAATTTCATGTTTGGGACTTGGTTTTTATGATTCGTTTTTCAGGAGAGTGAGCCAAGAGGCACGTTTGGTGAAGAGCACGTAAGCAGCTAGAAGTGAGATGAGGATGACGGGAGGCTGGAAGATGGCTGATCCGCCAGCAATGAAGAGGTTGAAGGCGAGGATGCCCACTACGATGGGCCCGAGGAGAAGCAAGCCGAGATTGCGCGTTTTCGGAATGATGACGAAAACGCCGCCGAGAATTTCCAGAATTTTGACAAAAGCGAGAAATCCGGTGGCATAGACTGCTCCGAAGAAGAGAGCGGGGGGAGAGCCCTCTGGCGGTCCTCCTTCCGGCTTGGGGATGAAAGAGAGGAAGAAATCCAAACCGAAAGTGAGGAAAGCCAGACCCAAGAGGGTGGCGGCGATGTTAGGGAGGTGTTTCATTTGAGTATTTTGGTGGGGTCGTGGATGTTTAAGAAAGAGCGAAGAAGAGGAACTCACTGTCTTCTGTCGCCCTGATCGGAAGGCTAGCGCCAAAGGCAGCGGCATCACCAGCCCGGAGGGTTTGGTCCGCGATTTTTATTTCGCCCTTGATGA
Organism: Roseibacillus ishigakijimensis; assembly: GCF_016595415.1. Taxonomy (GTDB): domain Bacteria; phylum Verrucomicrobiota; class Verrucomicrobiia; order Verrucomicrobiales; family Akkermansiaceae; genus Roseibacillus; species Roseibacillus ishigakijimensis. The sequence continues at coordinate 15,059 of NZ_JAENIO010000043.1, read as the reverse complement.
GATGAAGAAAGTGGTGGCTGAAGGGGCTGTCGGGGGATAGCTGGGCACCTTGGGAGAGGTGGCCAAAGTGGATCTCGGCGTGTTGCCGGATGGCGAAGGACGAACCGGCCCCGCTTGGGGAGGCCAGCAGGGTGAGGCCGTTTTCCTGGCGCAGGGGCTTGGTGTCGAAATCGGCGTAGCGGGGCTCACCACCGGGCGCGGCTGGGGTGATCCAGATTTGTAGGAGATGCACTGGTTTTTCTGCGGAAGGATTGAATTCGGAGTGGGTGACCCCGGATCCCGCCGACATGTATTGGAATTCTCCTGCTTTAATGATGCGGCCATTGCCCATGGAGTCCTTGTGCTCCAGCTCGCCAGCAATGACGTAGGTGAAGATTTCCATCGAGGCATGGGGGTGAGTGCCGAAGCCTTGTCCGGGAGCAATGATGTCGTCATTAATCACGCGGAGGCTGCGGAAGCCCGCCATTTCGGGATGGTAGTGCTCGCCAAAGGAAAAGGTGTGCCAAGAGTCGAGCCAGCCGATCTCGGTATGGAAGCGCTCGTTGGCGCGGCGGAGGAAAATTTCAGGGGTGGTCGATGCGTTCGTTTGCATGACCAAGAGATAGCGGAGAGGCGAGTTTTCCGCCAATGCGGTCTTCTTTGCCTGAGTCTGCTTAAAAGGCAGGCTTGAGTATTCCTTGAGGCTAGGCTAGAGCTGGCACTATGGATGTGCGGAAGTTGCGCTACTTCGTGGCGGTGGCCGAGAAGAGCAATATCTCGGAGGCGGCGCGGGAATTGCATCTCACCCAGCCGGCGTTGAGTCGGCAGGTGCGGGCTTTTGAAGAAGAGATGGGCTGGGAGTTGTTGGCGCGGACGGGCAAAGCGGTCACTTTGACGAGAGAAGGGGAGGTGGTTCTGCGGGAGGGACGGCGGATCCTCAAGGCCATAGAGGCGGGGGAAAGGCGCCTGCGTCAGGAGCTGGCGGGGGCGGAGCTGCGGGTCGGCTATGCCCCCAGTCTGGCCGGAGGCCTCATCGAACAGGCGATGTCCGTTTTTTGCCAGATGCATCCCCAGGTGAGGGTGCGGCTACACGATTCCACTTCGGAAGAGCTGTGGCAGGGATTGCGCCAGGGAGAGCTCGATTTGATTTTGGAAGTGGCCACTGAGGATGCCGACATCCATTGGCAAACGCTCCGCCAGCGCCACTTGCGGGTTGCGGTGCCTGCAGGCCATCGCTACGAGAAAAGACGTCGCTTGAAGGCGGCCGATCTCGATGGGGAGCGACTTTTATTACTCTCCCGTATCGATTATCCCAACTACTGGCGGGCGGTTACCGACTACTTTGCCGAGTATGGGCTCAATGCCAAAGTGGCGGGGGAGTTTGACGGCATCGAGAGTCTGCGCATGGGGCTCATTGCGGGATTGGGCATGGCCTTCGTCGCGGAAGGAACGAGCCTGCCTTCCACGGTGAGTCTCGTAAAAATAGACCCTGATCCGCAACCGATCTGCGTGGCCGTGGGGTGGCTGGCCTCGCGCAGCTTGGAAAGCTGGGAGGAGATCTTTGTGGCCGAACTGCAGCGCGCGGTTGTGCGGTAGGCCCCCGGCAAGTGGCTGGCGGGGAGCAAAATCAGGCCTCGAAGGCGGGGGGATTGGCGTGCCAAGCGGCGTAGATCTCGGGAGAAATCTCGGAGGGCTTGATTTCGGACCGACCACCCCAGAAGACATTGGTGTAGCTCACCGGGATGCCGCAGGCTTCCAAGTGTCGATCAATGGCCGCCTTGTGTTCCATGACCTTGTCCTTCTCGGTGCCATGGACCACGCCCATGATATTGACGTTGCCGAACTTGGGGCCGCCTTCCCGCCAGTAGGCGTGCGTCATGCAGTGGTGGCGGCCCACCTCAGCGCCCGCCTGCTGCTCCATCCCTTGGGGCACCGCCCAGTGGAAAAGCCCGTTGAAGCGGGTGACCTTTTTGCCGGTTTCCGACGGCTTCACGTGCTCGAGAAACGTGGAGAAGCGGCCGATCACTTTCTTGGCATTGAGGTCTTCGGCCACCTCGAAGAATCGCTCCAGGCTCACCCCCGCCTTCCGGGCGCGTTGGTCCCAGCAGTTGGAGATGATTTCCTCCGGAGTCAGTTCTTCTTTGAGCGAGAGCAGCACCTTCCACTCCTCCTCAGTGAGCTCGACGGTGGTGGTGGTCATCATCTCGGCGGGTTCCGCGACCTTTGCGCCGGGCTCGAGGCCTTTGCGGCGCACGTGGCCTACCCCAAGGGCGAAGACTCCTTTGGCCGGCATGAGAATGTATTCTTCGGCCCCGACGATCTCTTGCAGCACGCTGGCATGATGGTCGAGGGATTCCCCTTGGGGGACCTTCAGCGTGGTCCAGAGGCGGTAGCCCGAGCCCGAGACCTGCTGGTCGGTGGAGCGCGTCACGACATGACCGGAAAAGGGGTCATGCTGGAACAGGTAGTCGAAGATGGCGCTGAGCTTTTCCTCCGGCACTCGCCAAGCGACGAGAGCGCCATGGGCTAGCTTGGTGGCGAGGAGGGTCTGGCGCACCCGGCGGATGACGCCGGCTTCCAGCATGGCGCGGATGCGTTCGAGAACGAGGGGCAGCTCAACGCCGGTTTGCTCGGCGATGACCTCGAAGGGTTGGCGCTGGAATCCGGAAACCAGGTCTTCGGAAACAGAGAGAATACGGGCGTTAATGGGGTCGTCGTGCTCGGTGGGAATCATTGTGAAAGTCCTTACTACCCTCCTAAACGAGAAATCACCACCGCAGGTTTTCGTTTTTCTGCCTCAATTTTTTGGCTGGGAAGGGCGATTGATCGCGAAAAAGGGGTGACAGCGGCGGATTCGGTTTCCATGCTGCCGACCTCGATGGCAGGCGAACTGACTTACAAGGATTCGGGCGTGGATACGCGCAGGGCGGCGGCATTCGTGGGCGACATCAGCGCTCATGTGAAACGGACGCAGCAGCAACGCCAGCTCTACGGAGCCTTTGGGTTGTTCGCCGCCGCCTATGACTTAAGCGATTACCAGCAGCCTGTGCTCGTCACCGGTTGTGATGGGGTGGGCACCAAATTGGAGCTCCTGCTGAAGCATGATATGCTGGAAGTGGCCGGCAAGGATCTGGTGGCGATGTCGGTCAATGACATCCTCACCACAGGGGGAGATCCTCTCCTTTTCCTCGACTACCTTGGTATCGCCAAGCTCGATGAGGCGAAGTTGGCGCGGCTTATCGCGGGAATGGCAGACTATCTGGAGGAATGCGGTTGTATTCTAGCCGGGGGGGAGACTGCGGAAATGCCCGGCATCGTTCCCGAGGATGTCGTCGAGCTTTCCGGCTTCTGCATTGGCGCGGTGGAAAAACCCGCTTTGATTGATCCGACCACAATCGCGGAAGGGGACGTTCTCGTCGGTTATCGCTCCGATAGTTTTCACGCCAATGGTTTTAGCCTCGTGCGCAAGGTGTTGGCTTCCCGGCCGGGCGAGTTCAGCGAAGAGGAAGAGCGTGAGATGTTGGCTCCCACGCGGCTCTACTACGATGTCGTGAAGGGGATTCGCGATGCGGGTGTGCGGCCCAAGGCCATGGCCCACATCACGGGTGGTGGCCTGCCGGAGAATCTGGAACGTCTTTTCCAGGGACTGGGAGCGGACCTGACTATTCCTCATTGGGATAATGCGGTGTGCCAGAAAGTCTTGCAAAGTGTGGATGCCGAGGATCGCTTCCACACTTTCAATATGGGACTGGGCTGGGTGGCGATCGTGTCCCCCGAAGAGGTGGAAAAAGTTCTTGCCGCTGGCCCCGGGGGAGTGGAGATCGGCCGCGTCCGCGCGGGCGATGGCGTTTCAGTCAAAGTAGCGTAGAGTGCGGCCCCGAGTGTAAACCCAATTCGAGAGACCCTTGAGCGATTTTCTGAAACACGAGTGCGGGGTGGCCGTGGTGCGCCTCCGCAAGCCCCTGCAATATTACTACGACAAATACGGCACCGCGCTGTGGGGCTTCAACAAGCTGATGCTCCTGATGGAGAAACAGCACAACCGTGGCCACGATGGGGTGGGCATGGGCTCCATGAAGTTGGGGATGCCCTTGGGCGCTCCCTACATCTTTCGTCGGCGCGACGCCAAGAAGGATTCTTTGGCGGGCATGTTTCGCCGCGAAATGAAGTCCTTCAACAAGATGGAACGCAATGGCATCCTCTCCCGGGAGGATCCGGCGTCCATCAAGAATAAGTTCGACTTCGGCGGGGAAATTCTCATGGGCCACCTTCGCTACGGCACTTCCGGTGAATTCAGCGAAGGCTCGTGCCATCCCTACCTCCGCCGCAGCAACTGGCCCACCCGCACTCTCCTCGTGCTGGGCAACTTCAACATGACCAATGCCGGGGAGCTGAACCGCAAGCTGATCGAACGGGGGCAGCATCCGGTATTCGGGACTGATACCCAGACGGTTTTGGAGGAAATCGGGTTTCATCTCGATGAGGCTCACAGCGACATCTATCGCAGTCTGCGCGACAACGATGATGATGGCCAGACCCGCCAGGACAAGATTGCCGCCGAGCTGGACATCAGCAAGATCGTGGCAGAATCAGCGGAATACTGGGACGGTGGCTACACCATCGCCGGGGTGGTGGGCAATGGCGACCTCTTTGTGACCCGCGATCCGCGCGGTATCCGCCCTTGTTTCATGTATCAGGACGATGAGGTGATCGCCTTTGCCAGCGAGAGAGTTCCTCTCATGACCGTGTTTGAATCCGAGCAAGAGGAGGTTGCGGAAGTGCCACCCGGCGCGGTCATCACCGTCAATAGTGAAGGGCAGATGGCGCAAGCCAGCTATCACCAGGGAGAAACGCCCTCGCCCTGCTCCTTCGAGCGCATCTATTTTTCCCGAGGAAATGATCCCAGCATCTACAAGGAGCGCAAGCGGATGGGCGCGGCTCTCGTGCCCCAGGTGGTCGAGAGCATCGGGGACAATTTCGAGAAAGCGGTCTTTTCCTTCATACCCAACACCGCCGAGACCGCCTACTACGGCCTCATGGACGGATTGCGGCTCTATCGCCGTGAGCAAGTCAAACAACGCATCGCCGCCGCTGCCAAAGAAGGCCGGGTGACCGATGCCCTCCTCGACGAGCTCATCATGACCAATTGGCCCCGGGGGGAGAAGGTTGCCCACAAGGACATCAAGATGCGCACCTTCATCTCCCAGGAAAAAGGACGCGCCCAGTTGGTTTCCCACGTCTACGACATCACCTATGGCTTGGTCGGCAAGGAGGATTCCCTCGTGGTGCTTGATGACTCCATCGTGCGCGGAACCACTCTCAAGAAGTCCATTCTCAAGATCCTAGCGCGCACCAAGCCGAAGAAAATCGTCATTTGTTCGACCGCCCCCCAGATCCGCTACCCCGACTGTTACGGCATCGATATGTCGGAAATGGGTAAGTTCATCGCCTTTCGGGCAGCGGAGAGCTTGCGCAAAAAACGAGGCGAGGCTGCGGTTTTTGAGGAAACCTACCAAGCGTGCAAAGCCGAGTTGGCCAAGCCCGCTCAGGAACGGGAGAACGCGGTCAAGATGATCTACGAGGGCCTCAGCGATGAGGAGATTTCCGCCGAAGTGGCGAGCCTGGTTACCCCGGAAGACATTGATTGGCATGGGGAAATCGAGGTGATCTACCAGACCATCGACAATCTCCACCAATCCATCGACGAGCAATCCGGCGATTGGTATTTCACGGGTGACTACCCCACCCAAGGAGGGGTGGCGGTGGCCAATGCCGCTTACATCAATTACTTCGAGGGCAAGGACGGCCGGAGTTACGATCTTCCTCTCTAGCCCGCTGGGGCGGCTCCTGCGGCGGTAGCCACGAGGCCGGGGGAGTTTCTCCCCTCAGGCCGTTCTTTGCCGTTTTTCGCAATAAGCCACCACTCCGAACCAGATACCCACCACAAGGAGGGCGTCGATTTCGTTCGGCTGTTGAGTGGCTTTGTTCATTTGGGACGGAATGGCGGTGGCCCGGAAGGGAGCGGTGAAGTCGAAATTACCCACTTCGTCTTGCATGCGGAAGAGCGCCGAACCGAGGCAGAAGCCGATGATGCCCGGTAGAAGCCAAGGCGGCTGCTGCCACTTGACCATGGCCGCAGTGAGCAGGGCGGCGGCCAGGTAGAAAAAGATCCAGAACCAGGCATCGTGATTGCCATACTGCTGGGCGTCATTGAACTGCAGGGTCATGAAGTAGACAAGAACGAGGGAGACGATGATTTTGGCAATTTTCATGAGAAAGAGTCTGGAGTTCACTCTACGTTGCTGGGCGACGGGATCAATCGTATCTCTCGCAAGAAAAAGGGTTTGGCTGTCGCGAAAATGGGGTAAGGTCTTCCGCGATGGCCGACCTTGATATTCTCTTTGTGTGCACAGGCAACACCTGCCGTAGTCCGATGGCGGAGGGACTTTTTCGCCAGGCGGCGGAGGGGAAAGGCTATCGCGTTTCCTCGGCCGGAGTCTCGGCCTATCCCGGTAGCCCCGCTAGTCGGGAAACGGTGGAGATTCTGGCGCAAAAGGGCATTTCGCTCGAAGGCTTCGGGAGCCGGCCGGTCAGCGAAGAAATTTTAGCCCGGGCCAGCCACGTCTTCTGTCTCACCCGCAGTCATCTGCAAATCCTCCGCCAGATGTTCCCCGAGCACGAAGAAAAGTATTACTTGGTGGCTGAGTTTGCCGAAATCGATGGCGAAGTGGGCAAGGACATCAGCGACCCCTTTGGCTGCGGGAAAGAGGCCTACGACCAGGTGGCCCGCGAGCTGGAGGCCTCTATCGAGGGCCTGATGGGGGCCCTCACTGCTGCTGAAAAGCGGGGTTAGAAAAAAGTTCCGTGAGATAATGAAGCAGCCTCCAAGGGCTGTCAGTGAATTTTTTAGGAGTGGGCCCTGGTGGACAGGCCTTTCTGATTCTCATTGCTGGACTTATGCTCCTAAATCACAATCGGCATTTTAATTTATAATTGTTTTTTACGATTATTGGGTGGGAGTGTTTGTTACGAGATTGTCAGCTAGGCTCAGAGAAATCCCTGTTTTAATAAAATATAGAAAAATGTATTTTAAATAGATAATCAGTAAGGGGTAATTTTAATTTCTGTTTTCGTCCTTACTTTCTTTTTCTAGGTAAGTTGAGTGGACATTGTTCTGTCGATAAATGTTCTGACTCTTCCGCACGGCACTCTAGGGTAAATTTGGCCTGAAAGCAGTAACTTTTTAAAAAAGGGTCAGTTAGAGAAGACCGGGCTTAAGCTTGGATAGAACGAAATTGGGCCTAATGCTGCAGCTGATTTGTTCTAAGTTAGTTCTGATTTACTTGCTCGCAAGTAGCTTAATGTTAATGGGTTTCATTACATTGGATTATTTGCGGAAATGGCGAATTTTATAAAATATACGAGTTTGTTTCGTATTTTACTTAGAGTTAGCATGAAATGCCGTGTATTTTTTTCTTAGATTCTAGAGATGAGCTTAATGATAGTTGGGGTGGTGCCTTTTTTGTCGACATGGGGAGTGTGTTTATCTAGCTTTTTAACCGCTATGACATTTCAACAGTTTGTATTGATTGGGGTTAGCGCAGGAATGACTATTTCGGCGCAGGGACAAGGAGCAATTCCGGGCTTTTTTGAGCCTTCGGGTTTGAGAGCGCAGCCCAGCACTGCAGGTCTCCTGACGGTGAATAATGTTCCTGATATTGTAGGAGGTTCCTCGGGGTTCATGGGCTGGTCGCATTCGGCTGGGGGCGCAGTGGGGGTGAATGCCGGCGTCAATCTGGGATTTCCTGTTGGGAACGTCGATGTTGCCCACGTCGGGATTTCTACCTACGCCGAAACTACCGGAAGTTCCCTGGTATTTGGGCGGAACCAGGAAATCAGTACCCTTTTGAGCGGATCCCTCGTGGGTACTGTTCTAGGGTTTCTTGGAGTGGGCTCAGTGGGCGAAGCAGTTGATGGTGTCGTGGCCGACTTGGTGGCGAGTGGGACCGGGTTGCAGGTTTTGTCCGATTGGAATTCTACGGCGACAGTTGCAGCTCCGGTTACCGCCGGGCAGGAGTGGGAGGTGAGCTTCATGATGACGAAAGGAGCTTCTCTCCTCGATATTACCAGTGTCTTGGGAAGTGGTCCGACTCTCACAATTTCGGGAAGCGGCGGTGCTTACACATCCACTATCGATCTTCTCGGTCTGCTTGATATCAACCTGCTTAACAACAGTCCTCAGGAAGTATCCTTCACTTTTGAGGTCGATTCTGACTCTCCGAATCTCGAAATGGAATTCGACATGTCTTCATTGGCGAATATTGCGTTGTTGAACGCAGGGGCGGATGGAGATACTGCGGTGATGTCGTTTTCAGACATCACACTTACCGAGGTCACACCCATCCCCGAGCCCTCGACGGCGATTTTGGGATTGCTCGGCCTCGGCCTGGTGGCTCGCCGCCGCCGCGCCTGAGGAGTTCGAGTTCTGATTTGTTCATTTGAGAAAAAGCGTGCGGAGGTTTCTCCGTGCGCTTTTTCGTGGTGAGGGCACTCCGCTCGGCGACGGGAAAAGAGTCTCTCTTTCTGGTTTTCGCGGTTGCCTTTCCGGTCGCTACGGGGCAGGGAAGGGGAGACGAATTGTCGATTCTATGAGCGAGGCAACATTCCCGAATATCAGAGTGGCCCTGGGGGCCGATCATGGAGGCTTGGAAATCAAATCCGCCCTGCGCGCGGCTCTCGAGGAAGCCGGCTGCACGGTGCAGGACTTTGGTCCCAATGAGACGGACTCCGTGGATTATTCGGACTTTTCCAACGAGGTCTGCCGGGCCATCACCAATTATCGCTTCGATTTCGGAATTCTCGTTTGCAAGAGCGGGATCGGCATGTCCATCAGCGCCAATCGTTGGCCGGGCATCCGCGCCGCCAAGGTCAATGATGTCGAGGAAGCCACCTTGACCCGCTCGCACAATGACGCCAATGTTCTTTGCCTTGGCTCGATGAGCGCCACCCCTGAGCAGGCGGTGGAGATGGCCTTGGCTTTTTTGAAAACGGATTTCGAGGGTGGTCGTCACGAGCGCCGTCTCATCAAGGGCTCGGGCAGCCGTCTCGCGGTCACGGATGGCAAGGTTTACGACATCATTCAAGGGGAGCACGATCGGCAGCGCTCCCACGTGGAGCTGATTGCCTCCGAGAACTTCGCCAGTCCGGCGGTGATGGAGGCGCAGGGCTCGGTTCTCACCAACAAGTATGCCGAGGGCTATCCGGGCAAGCGTTGGTATGGGGGTTGTGAAGAGGTCGACAAGATCGAGACCCTTGCCATCGAGCGGGCCAAGGAAATCTTCGGGGCGGAGCACGTCAACGTGCAGCCCCACTCCGGTAGCCAGGCCAATACCGCGGTCTACTTCTCGGTGCTCAAGCCCGGCGATCGCATCCTGACCATGGACCTGGCCCACGGCGGTCACCTCACCCACGGGCACCCGGCCAACTTCTCCGGTCGTCTCTACGATGTCGTCCACTACGGCGTGACCGAGGACGAGGAAACCATTGACTACGATGCCTTGGAGGCGCTGGCGAAGGAGTGCCAGCCCAAGCTCATCACCAGTGGAGCGAGCGCCTATTCCCGGGTCATCGACTTCGAGCGCATGGCCCGGATTGCGAAGAGCGTGGGCGCTTACCTGATGGTGGACATGGCGCACATCGCCGGTCTCGTGGCGGCGGGCATTCATCCCAATCCCGTCCCGCATGCCGACTTCGTCACCTCCACCACCCACAAGTCCCTGCGCGGACCCCGGGGTGGCCTCATTTTGTGCAAGGAAGAGCATGCCAAGAAGATCGATGGCCGGGTCTTCCCCGGCGTGCAGGGGGGCCCCCTCATGCACGTCATCGCGGCCAAGGCCGTTTGCTTCGGGGAATGCCTCAAGCCTGGCTTCAAGGCCTATCAGGAGCAGGTGGTCAAGAACTCCCGCGCCCTCGCCGGTCGCCTGGCTGAGCACGGCCTGCGCATCGTTTCCGGTGGTTCCGACAACCATGTCTTCATGGTGGATCTGCGCCCCATCGGCATCAATGGCAACGAAGCGAGCATCACTCTTGACAAAGTAGGGATAACAGTAAACAAAAACGCCATTCCCTTTGACACCGGAAGTCCGATGAAGCCCAGCGGCATTCGCATCGGCACTCCGGCGGTGACCACGCGGGGGATGAAGGAGGCGGATGTTGAAAAAGTGGCCGACCTGATTTATGAGGCTCTCACCAGCAAGGACGACGAAAGCAAGTTGGCGGACATCCAGAGCCGCGTCTTCGCCTTCAATGAAGCCTTTCCGATGCCCTACTAGTTCAAAAACGAAACCTTAAAGACTGAAAAAGAAAGCTTCTGATTATGTATGATTTGATTGTGATTGGTGGAGGCCCGGCCGGCTACATTGCGGCCATTCGCGCGGGACAGTTGGGCAAGAAGGTGGCCTGTGTGGAGGTCGAACGTCCCGGCGGCACTTGCCTGAACTGGGGTTGCATTCCTACCAAAGCCCTTCTCAAAAACGCCCACCTCTACCACCAGCTCCAGCATCAGGCAGACGAGTTCGGCATCTCTTTTGATAACCTCAACTTCGACTGGGGCAAGGTCGTGGGTCGTTCCCGCAAGGTGGCCGACCGCCTCGCTGGCGGGGTGGAGTTTCTTTTCAAGAAGAACAAGGTCGACTACCTGAAAGGCTTTGGCTCCATCGAGGGCGAAGGCAAAGTGGGCGTGACCGACAAGGATGGCAACAAGGAGGTCCACGAGGCCAAGAACATCATCATCGCGACCGGCTGCAAGCCCCGCGAACTGCCACCCCTTCCTTTCGACGGCAAGACCGTGCTGTCTTCCAAGCACGCCATGATCACCGAGGAGCGCCCCAAGTCCATGCTCATCATCGGCGCGGGTGCCATCGGAGTGGAATTTGCCTACGTCTACAACGCCTTTGGCACCGAAGTCACTTTGGTCGAGATGCTTCCCAACATCCTTCCCGTTGAGGACGAGGAAGTGGGCAAGGCTCTCCAGAAGTCCTACAAGAAGCTGGGCATCAACTGCCTCACCGACACCAAAGTCACCGAGTTCAAGAACAACGGCGACAGTGTGACTCTGACGGTGGAAAACAAGAAGGGCACCCAGGAGCTGACCGCCGACACCTGTCTGGTGGCCATTGGCGTGGCCCCGGTCCTGCCCGGAGGCACCGAGCCCGCGCTCGACGACCGCGGCTTCGTCAAGACCGACGAGCGCTACACCACCAATCTGCCCAATGTCTACGCCATCGGCGACATCGATGGGCCTCCCTGGCTGGCGCACACCGGCATGTATGAGGCCATCCAATGTGTCGACGGCATCTTTGTGGAAGGCTTCCAGCCCAAGCGGGTGGGCAACTTCCCCGGCTGCACCTATTGTCACCCCGAAGTGGCTTCGGTGGGCAAAACCGAACAGGCGCTCAAGGAAGAGGGCATCGACTACAAAGTCGGCAAGTTCCCTTACCAGGCTCTCGGCAAGGCACAGGCCATTGGCGAAACCGAAGGCTTCGTCAAGCTTCTCTACGGCAAAGAGCACGGGGAACTCCTCGGCGCGCACATCATTGGCGAGAACGCCACCGACCTCATCGCCGAGATGGGTCTGGCGCTGGAGATGGAGCTCACCACCGACGAGATTCACGGCACTATCCATGCCCACCCCACCATCGCGGAGGCCATTCACGAGGCCACCCTCGATGCTGACGGGCATGCGCTGCACTTCTAGGAAGAGCGCAAAAAAGGAACTTCAGAACGAAAGGACGGCTCGCGGGCCGTCCTTTTTTTTGCCATCACCGGGGCATGAACTTGAGCAACTTCGAGCGCATGGATCCGCATCTTCTCGTGGGCCTGGTCAATACCGAGCTGCGCAATCATGCCAGCAGTCTCGCCGACCTCTGTGCGACCCATAATCTGGAGGAACAAGCGCTTCATGAACGACTGGCGAAAGGCGGCTACGAATACCGCCCCGAGCAGAAGCAGTTTCGGTAAGTTGTCGGAACGCCAATGCCTCGTCGGCAACTGTTGTGCGAGAAGCCAACGAGGCGTTGGTGCGGTCATCCGCTAGAGAAAAATTTGACAGGAACCTTGCCCTTTCCTGAGCATCTGAAACATGGGTTTCGAGCACTTCGCCATCATCGAAGACCTCCGCATCGGTGGACAGATCAAAAACCCTTTCGGCGAGATGATTTTCCTCCCTGTCACCGCACTGGTTTGAGGGGGGCAGTCTTCTCGGAGAGGGCTCAAAGAACACATTGCTCTAATCAACGACTTTCCCGTCACCCAGACGCTGATCAACCTCTTCTCCCTGTTCGATCCCGTGGAGTTCAGCCAATGCCTCCTCACGCGCATGAAAGGCTGCCCCCGGGCCTGGCCTTCCAGTTTGTTTTCTTTGAGGGTGAGATGATTGAAGAAATCGGAAAGCCCCTTGCGGAGAAACAACATCGTCAGGGAGCTTACGCGGCTGAAGCTGGAATAACTCTCGGGGTGGAGTGCAGGCAACAAAAGAAATGAACCTAACGGAGCGATGGTCAGTGCCGCCTATCGCAACGAACTCCTCTCCCTGGCTGGATGACCTTGAATCTCAGAAAAAGAGTATCCTCTTGACAAGGTGTTATAATAAATACAAAACCTATATTATAATTAAGATAAACATCGATGAATAATTTTGTTCTGTTAATTTTCACGCTATTTTTCCTCTCGGTTTCGACCTTGTATTCCCAAAACCCTATCTTGGATTACTCTGACGGAACCTCAAACGGCAGCCTGGAGCCTGGCGAATGGGCCTATTTCGAAATCACCATCCCTGCCGATTCCGAGGGCTTGCGCGTGAGCTTGACCGGAAGCGGGGCCGAAGATGTCGATCTCTATCTCCTTCAAAATGGCAACCCGACCACCAACTCCTTCTCTGACCGCTCGTTGGACCGGGACACGGACCAAGTTTTCGTCATCAGCAAGCAAGGCTCGGACCGGACCTTCCACGCCGGCGTTCACCTTCCCGCGAGTGCCACTGGAAATACCAACTTCACCATCACCTCACACGGGGTCTTTTATGAAGAAACCCTTTCCTGGGATGATGGCTCGGCTCCCGGGGGAAGCTCCATTCACTCTGCCAGCAGCCCTTCTGGGGGACGACACTACTACAAAATCGTCACCGAAGCGCCCGATCTGGGAGTGTGGCGGACCATCCTGAATGTCACCTCGGGCGAAGCACATCTCTACGCTCTCGAAAATTCTGCCCCAACCACTACTTCGAACACCGAGTCCTCCGAAACACCCGGCAGCGATGGCTTCACCCGCCAACTCTCGTCCACCAGCGGAGCGGGAGACATTTGGTATCTTCTGGTCGACGCCGATCCCGGCGCCGCCTTCTCGCTCGTGGCCGGAGATATCTTCGTTGACGACTTGGGCTCTCTTGCGCCTGATGCCTCCAGTGGCAGCGGCTTGACCAGCATTCCATCCGAAGGGGCCCGCTTCTTTCGCACTTCCATTCCTTCCCAAGCATTGGCTTGGAGGCTTTGGTTGCAACAAGCCGATGGCTCCACCACCTGGAACCACAATTTTTACGTGCGCAAGGGACTCGCGCCCCACCTTTCCAGCACGAGCTACTACGACCGTCGTCGCAACGGGCAGGGTCTTCTCGTTCCCGACTACCTCAGCCCCGGGGGCGGTGATTTCTACTATGTCGGTGTTTTCGGAGAAATCGGACAAACCTTCCAGCTTGATTCCCGCCAGCAAACGGTGACCGATATCAGCTTCGGTGGTGATCAACCGGTTCCGGTGGGTGACGGATTTCACTTCAAAACCTATCGGGTGCAAGTTCCCGTGGATCGGATTGCGTGGGAAGTGGGCGTCGCGCCATCTAGCGGAGATCCTCAGGTCGCCATTCGCCGGGACTTTGTTCCCAATCCCTTCAACAACGATGCCTTTTCTGAAGTCGCCAGCCCCACCGTGACCGACAGTGTGAGCATCGTTCCCCCCAATCTCAGCGATGGAAGCTGGTTCATCACCACTTGGTCGGACGACGCCTTTTCCGGGACCCTCTCTAACGGCGAACCCGTCATCACCCCCATCGACTACGCCACCGCCAGCTACAATCCGCTCTCCCCGCAACACTCGTTCTACCAGGTGGCCAACAACGATCCCAATCGTGCCGGCTGGCGCTACTTCGCGGTCACCAACGTAGGCGAACCGCAACTCGGCTCTCCCAGTTGGCTTCTGGAACTCGAAAACCAAGCGCCCGGCACCGAGATTGCGATTCGACGGAACTTTGTTCCCGGACGCTGGGACTACCGCGAGGATGGCAATGACGACATTTACGAACGGCAACAGAATGACAAATCTTCCACTCGGGGCTTCCTTCAGGATCTCGGGCACGAATCAGACATCTGGTATGTCGGAGTCCGCCAACAAGCGGAGGCATTAGGGGCTTTCACCCTGAAATCAGGCCACGTTCTGGCGGAAAATGTTCTCATCGATGGCCCCAGCGAAACCGTGTCCAACCTGCCTCCCAATCGCTGGCAGTTTTTCCGAGTCACCGTTCCTGCCCAAATCGGCGGACAGGACATCCTCGGCTGGCAACTCCGGGTCGAGAACTGGAGCGGATACGAACCCACCATGGTCGTGCGGCGCGACCAAGTTCCAGAAGGCGCTTCCTTCACCACGCAGTCTGGGTGGGGTGGTGCAAGGTATCCCTATTGGGGCGGAACCAACTGGGACTCCGGGGCCCAGTGGGTCATCTCCACTGAGGACTGGTCCGGCCATGACTATTCTTCCGACGGCAGCCAGTACAATGAAAAATATGGGCTCTGGGCCGCCCTGGGCCAACCTCTCGAACCCGGCACCTACTATGTCGGCTTCTTCAATAACAGCCAAAGCGAGAGCAGCTCCTTCACCTTCTCCAGCACCGCCGTCGGCACCGGCATGGGCCTCGAACCGCAGGCCATCCCGTTCAATGGAGGCTCCGCAACCGTCTCCAACCTTCCTGCCCGGGAGGTGGCCTATTACTACGTGGACATCCCGGACAACACCTCCGGCTGGCGCATTTCCCTCGC
>NZ_JAENIO010000042.1 GCF_016595415.1 Roseibacillus ishigakijimensis | reverse complement strand
CGAGCCGAAGCGAAGCGCAGACAGCCGGAACGAAGTGAAGGCAATCCTGTCACCCCGACCATTTTCCGCAGGAAAATGCCTTTTGGCCGCAGGCCCGGTAGGGAAGGCCTTGCCGAGGCATCCGCGAGCATCCCTTCACTGCGGGAAAGTCAGCTCCCCTCCGCAGGCACCCTTCGCACCGGACTCCACCTTTTCTCCCAAAAAGGAAAACGCTCATCCTTCCCGCACCTCTCCCGCGGCCTGCCAATGGGCCACGAGGTCGGGCCGCTGTTGCAGAAAGACATCGAAGACGTGCCGGGCAAAGTTGTCCCCGGCCTCGGCATAGAGATTGAAGGCGGCATCGATCCCCGCTTGGCGCAGCTCGCGCACCTCATCATCGTAACGGGCACTGGCGATGACCACTCCGTGGAAGTCATGCCGCTTGAGGGTCTCGATGGCGTGCCGGTTGGCTTCGTGGGAAGGCATGGAGAGGACGACCAGCTCGAGCTCGTCGCGGGGGCTCACCCGCTCCCAGAAATCGGAGTCGGTGGCATCGGCGAGGGTCACATTGCGCTCCTGCTCGCGATGAGCCTGCACCCGGGTGGGATCGCGGTCGAAGCCGATGACATGGCCGGGGAATCGGTATTCCAAGGCGTGATAAGCAGCCAGACCGATGCGTCCCATCCCGAAGATGGCCACTTTTTCGCCCCGGCGGATGATGGGCAGGTCGTCGCGATGGCGGCCGCGGGTCTGCAGCTTTTTCAAGGAATCGCTCCAGGGGTCGTAGAGTTGCTCAGCCACGCGGTTGAAGGGCGCGGCGAGGAGGAAGCTCAGGGACAGGGAGAGAGCCACCGCCACCAGCCACTCCTCCCCCACCCAGCCCTGGCCCACCCCCAAGGCCATCACGATGAGACCAAACTCGCTGTAGGTGGAGAGGGAGCTGGCCGCCAGCCAGGCGGTGCGGGCGCGCAGCTTGAAGCGGGTGAAGAGAAGGAGAAAGCCCACGCTCTTGAGGGGAAGCCCCACCATGATGACCAGGGCCCAGAGGAAGGCTTGCCACGACAGGGTGCCATTGAGCCCGATATTGAGAAAAAAGCCCACCAGCAGCAGATCGGTGATGCCCGCGAGGGATTTCTTCAGCTCCTTGGCCTGGGGATGGGTGCCCACCAGCACCCCGATGAAGAGAGCCCCGAGGTCGGCCTTCACCCCCACGGAGTCGAAGGCCTGCGCCCCGACGACGAGGGCGAGGAAGAAGCCGCACAAGGCCACCAGTTCGCCGTGGCCGGACTTTTTCAACAACCAGCCCAAGGCCGGTCGCGCCACCACAAGCCCCGGGATCAAAGCCAGCACCCAGGGCGACGGCACCACGCCCTTGGAGATGGTTAGAAAGAGAACCGCCACGATATCCTGCATCACGAGGACACCGATGGCGAGACGGCCATGGACCGCACCCAACTCCCCTTTTTCCCCAAGAGCCTTCACCGCAAAGACGGTGCTGGAAAAGCTGAGGGCAAAGGCCAGCAGAAAGGCGCTGGACCAGTCCAAAGCCATCGCGGGGGCCAGGGCCCTGGTGAGCAGGAGGAGGACGGGGGCAAAGAGGGCGAGCACGAGGCCCATGTGCAAGGTGGTGCCGGCCCAGATCTCCGGGGAGGCCAGGCTCTTCACCCTCAACTTGAGCCCGATGCTGAAGAGCATGAGGGTGACCCCGAGGTCCGCCATCATGGTGAGAAGCTCGCCGCTCTCCTCCCCCAAGGACTGCAGCACAAAGCCGGCGAGGAGAAAGCCCACCATGGGCGGCAGGCGCACCACTTGGGCCAGCAATCCGAAGGCAAAGGCAACCGCGAGCAAGAGAGCATCCATCGCCACCAGTGCTAGCAGAATGAATTCCTTCCGCCAGTCGAGTTCTTGGCAAGACGCTCTGACCCGCGACGATTTCTTCCTTCGCAAGCTTGGCAGAGGGAGACGCAGGGCCTTTGATGCGGACATGACACTCACCACCCTCGGACAAACCGGCCTGCAGGTCTCGCCCCTCTGCATCGGCACTTGGCAATTGGCAGGCCCTCTCAATTTCGATGGCCAGCCCGACGGGCACCCCGATCCGGGCAAGGAAGCCGCCCTCCGCCTCATCCACGAGCTGGGCGACCGGGGCCTGAACTTTATCGATACTGCCGAGCAATACGGAGACGGGGAAGCGGAGCGCCGCACGGGGGAGGCGCTCAAGGGCCAGCGCGACCAATGGGTCATCTCCACCAAATTCGGCTACCGGGTGGGCCCCGGGGTGACGCGTATCGACGACTCCAGCCCGCCGACCATCCTCCCCAGTCTGGAGGGCTCCCTGCAACGTCTCCAGACCGACGTCATCGACATTTACCTCTACCACTGCGCCCCGGAGCCCGCTCACTTGGAAGAAGCCTTCGAGATTCTGGAAGGGGCCCGGGAGGCGGGCAAAGTGCGCTTCTTCGGCATCTCCACCAGCGATCTGGAGCTGAGCCAGGCTCTTTACCGGGAAGGACTGCTCGATGTGCTGCAGTTTCCCAGCAACCTGCTGAGCCCTGCCCGCGAGTTGTCCACATTTTGTGAGCAAAACGACATCGGCACCCAGGTGCGGGGGGTTTTGGCGCAAGGTCGCCTGAGCGGAAAATACTTTGCCGGACAACCCCAGTGGGACGGCAATGACAACCGCACCCACCGGCTGGCAGGCGACGACCTCTCCCGCTACGCCGTGCTGGCGGAGGATCTGCCCGAGGGCTACACCATGGCCCAGGCCGCCATTCGCTGGGTCCTCGACCAGCCCGCCCACGACAGCATCTGCTTGGGAGCCAAGAGCCTGGCAGACTACGAAGCTGCTCTCGCCGCCCTCGAACTCCCTCCTTTGGGCGCAGACTTTTTCCGCTCTTTGGAGGAGAAGGCCGCTGCTCTCGCCTAGTCCTCCACGCGGATTCGCACCGAGCGCCCGTGGGCATCGAGCCCCTCCACCCGGGCGAACTCCTCCACCGCCTCCACCGACCGCGCCACTGCCGGCTGATCCATGCGCACCACGCTGATGCGGCGCTGAAACTGGTCGGCGCGCAGCCCGGAGAAGCTTTTGCCACTGCCGCCAGTGGGCAGGGTGTGGCTCGGTCCAGCCAGGAAGTCGCCCACCGCCACGGGCGAAAAGGAGCCCACGTAGATGGCGGAGGCCGTAGTGATGCCCCCCAGCCAGCGACTGTCATCCTCCACCACGAGGGACAAGTGCTCGGGCGCAAAGGCGTTCACCACCTCCACTCCCGCGACCAAATCGGGCACGATGACCGCGAAGGCTCCGTCGGCGAGAACCTGGCGCAGATAGTCACCCCGGCTCAGGGTGGCAGCCTGGCGCTCCACCTCGGCGAGCACGCGATCGACCAGCTCGCGGGAGGGGGTGACGAGACCGACAACGCTATCCGGTCCATGCTCGGCCTGGCCCAGGAGATCCGCCGCCACGAAGGCCGCATGGGCGGAGTCATCGGCGAGAACCATGATTTCGCTCGGCCCGGGGAGAAGGTCGATGGAGACCGCGCCGATGAGCTGGCGCTTGGCCTCCACCACGAAACTGTTGCCGGGACCGACGATTTTTTGCACGGGGGCCACCGACTCCGTTCCCAGAGCCAGAGCGGCCACCCCTTGCGCACCGCCGACCTTGAGGACTTCGGTCACGCCGGCCGCCTTGAGAGCCGAGAGAAGAGCGGAATTGACTTTACTGTCTGGTCCACAGGGAGTAGCGGCGACGATCTCGGGCACCCCGGCCGCCTGGGCAAAGCCCGCCGTCATGAGCGCGGTGGAAACGAGAGGGGCCTTGCCTCCAGGCACATAGCAGCCCACGCGCTCGTAGGGCACGAAGCGCTCGCCCACCTGCACGCCCTGTTCATTGAGCTCGCTCCAGTCCTGCCGCTGGCTTTTTTTGGCAAAGAAAGTGATGTTGCGCAAACTGGCGGCGATGGCCTCGCGAGTGGCCTCGCTGGTAGCCTCCTCCGCCTCGGCCCATTCTTCCTCACTGACCAGGAGCCCCCCGGCGAGGTCGGCGCGGTCGAATTTGCGGGTCAATTCGAGGAGAGCCTCATCCCCTCGCTCGCGCACGTCGCGGATGATGCCAGCCACGATGTCGCGCACCTCGTGCGAAGGCAAAGCCCGGCGATCGAGGCTCTGCAGGAACTCAGCATCAGCTTGGGAGGAATAGGCAACGACTTTCATGAGCTTTTAATAATAAGGAGCGAGCATCCAATAGACCACGGGGCCGGTGATGGCGACGTAGAGCCAAATCGGGTAAATGCGGCGGGCGAGCCGCCGGTGCTTGCCGAATTGATTGGTCATCGCGAAGACCAGGGTCATGAGGATGAAGGGGAAGCTGACCGCCGCGAGGATGACGTGGGTGGCCAGGATTACGTAGTAGAGGGTCTTCAGCCAACCCTCGCCCCCATAGCTAGTCTCGCCCGTGGTGATGTGATAGGCCACGTAGCAGAGGAGGAAAGCGATGGAAAAGAGGACCGCCGCACTCATGAGATTGCGATGCAGGGTGATGCGACCGCGCAGGACCGCCACCAGGCCGCCGATGAGGAGAAGGGCGACCACGCTATTGAGGCCGGCATTGACGGCGGGGAGAAAGGAGAGATCCACCCCCTCGGGAAGAGGGAGCTTGATGCGACGCATGGCCACCACCAGGCCCAGCACTACGGCGGTGAGGATCCACACCACCTTCATCAACTTCCGGGCCAGCTCGTCCTGCGACGATTTGGCGAGGTATCGCATTCTTTCACTCATGTCGTTACTGGGCCAAAGCCTCCTCGATGGCTTTTGTCAAGAGTCCCTCGAAGTGTTCGTAGAGTTCCGGGCCCTGCTGGCGGGCAAAAAGAAGGTCTTTCTTTTCCTTCATGACCAGTCCTTTGCCAAAGACCGCCACCCCCATGTCGTGGGCATAACGGCCTTCCCGGTCAATGTCTTCCTGCTTCACCCGCTCGCGCACGGCGAGGAACTTCATCTCCTCCTCCATGTAGTGGTGCAGGGTCTCATGGTCCCCGGTGAGGAACCACCAGTCGGAGATATCCGCCCCCAGGGTCTCGGCATACTCCTGCAGCCGCGCGGGATCGTCGGTCTCGGGATCGACGGTCACACAGACCACATGGAAGTCGGGGTTGTCCTTGTATTCTTGATAGAGCTTCACGAGGTGGTCGCCATTGCGGGCGGCACAATTGGGGCAAGCGGCGAAGAACTGGGCCATGATCCAGACCTTGTCCTTGAGCTCGGAAAGACGGACCTCGTCCCCCGCCTGATTGGTCGCGACCAGATCGTTCTCCAGACGCAGCATCTCCTGCGCTTGCTCGCGACCCACGTCGGTGGCGATGCGGTTGTCTTCCTCCAGCGTCCGGTCCACCCCATTGCCGATGATGATGAACATCGTCACAATAAAGGCCGCAAAGACGGCAATGCCGACGTAGATGAGGGTGATTTTGGTCTTGTCAGTCATTTCTTTTCAGTGGGATCGCCCTCCGCCAGCAGGTGATTGATGGTGCGGAGAAAGTAGTCTTCGCGGTAGCCGACGGCGAGTTCAGGTTTCCCCGCCTTTTCCGCCTCCCGGGCCGCCCGGGCAAAGTCAAACATCTCCCCGCGCATGTGGATGCGGGGATTCTTACCCTCGGGCCGGTCCCGCTTCAGCACCGCCACCGAGCTGTCGTAGATCAGCTGGCCATCCCGCTCGTGGGGAATAGTGCCAAAGCGAATCTCAGACTTCAGGTATTTCTCCAGCACTTTGGCCTTGGCCGCCACCCGCCAGGTGTGGGGCTTCTCTTCCAGGGTCGCCATCTGTGCCCGGTCGGCCTCGTCATTGGGATCCATGTCGACGAAGAATTCCACCCGACGGATTCCTTCCTCGGGCAAAAGGGCTAGGGCCTTTTCCCGCTCGGGATGATTATCGCGATCCGCAAAAGAGGTCTGGTAATAGAGCCAGACATCCTCTTCGATATCAGCCGTATTCACCACCGTGCCATCAGCTCGCTGCAGGAGAATGTGCCCAGTAAGTTCGTCCATAAAGGCCGGGCGAAAGTCCTCCTTCTGCTTGCTCGCGGTCAGGTTGTAGGACCAGAGAATGGCGATCGCGCCAATGAGAATGATGCCCAGAAGAGCAAAGGCAGTGCGCCGCAACTGGGCGGGATCAACATCGGCGGGTTCCAATCCCTCGGCGGCTTTCGATTTCACGGGCGGGAGAACCTAGCGCCTTTTTTTCGCGAGGCAAGCCAGACCGGGAAGGAAGCGCCCCTAAACCCGCCAGAACGCCCACAACGCAATCAACACGAGAGGGAGGTAAAGCAAAGTCGCGAGGAAGAAGCGGCGAAAGTCCACCCGCTCGCCACTGCGCAGAAACTTCTGCCCGGTGGCGACCAGCATGCCCGCCAGGAACAGGCCGATGGGCACGAAGGGCCAACTGGCGAGGCCGAAGGGCAGCACCAGGACCGAGAGCAACCCGAGCCCCAGAGAAAAACCCACCGCGAGGGACACACTGCGCTTGCCCGAGACATCGCCATTGGACCACATCTTGTAACCAGCCAACTCGTATTCTTCGCGGCACAGCCAGTTGATGGCCACGAAGTGAGGCAGCTGCCAGAGAAAGAGGAGGGCAAAGAGATACCAGCCCCCCGCCTCAGCCAGGCCGCCGCCGCCCGCCGTCCAACCAATGAGAGGCGGCAGAGCTCCCGGCACCGCGCCCACCAGGGTATTCGCGGAGCTCAGCTTCTTCATCGGAGTGTAAATGAAGACGTAAGTCGCAATGGTCGCGGCCGCAATCCAACCGGGATGAAAGCCTACCATATTCCACAGATGGACAATGCCGAAAGCCGACAGGCCCCAGCCGATGACGAAGGCCGGCACCACCCCGATGCGGCGCGCGGGCAAAGGGCGATTGGCCGTGCGCGCCATCAGGGCATCGCTATCGACCTCGGAAAGTTGATTGAAAACGGCAGAGCCAAAGGCACAGGCGGTGGTGCCGATGAGCAGGTGCAGCAGCGTCCAGAACTCCCAGCCCCCGCCCCGACAGGCTATGGCGTAGCCAAAAAAGGTGGTGATAATGACGAACAAATTGAGCCGGGCTTTGACGAGGGTTTTCAAATCCTCAACCAATCCCGGAGCAACCGCTTCCCCGTCTTTTGCTGACTCCCGTGCGCTCAAGGCCTCCAAATTGACTGCCCCCCGCAAAATGAAAACGCTAAAAAGAGAATTTCACTCCCCGGGCCCCATCCCCGGGCGAAAACAAAGGGAGGAGCTGCCCGGCAACTCCTCCCCGTTTGTCAAGCGGCGGCTGTCAAATGCGTGCTTCTCGCCTCAAGCCACTTCCATGGCTTGGAAGTTGATCACCTTTTCCGCCAGACGGGAGAGGCTGCGATCGGTCTTGCCCTCTTCTTCCAAGGTCAAGGTGAGGGTATCCGCGATGGTGTGATGACCCAACTTGCGCGCGAAGGCGATAACCGTTCCATAGCCCGCCATCTCGTAGTGCTCCACCCGCTGGGCGGCACCGATGAGGCCCGCATCCCGAACCTCCCCTTTTTCAATTTCTTCAATAATCTCCTCTCCCTCTTCAATTAGCCCGGCGCAACCTTCGCATTTTTCTCCGGTGGGGGCATACTTGAGGTCGGCAAAGATTTGCTCCAAGCGCTGCTTGTGGGTTTTCGTCTCCTCCAAATGCTCCCGAAAGGCAGCTTTCAGATCGTCATGGGAAGCAGCCTCCTCCATTTTGGGAAGAGCTTCCTCGATCTGCGATTCGGCACTGTAGAGGTCTTTCATTTCGTGAATCAGGAGTTTTTCTAATGAGTCAATAGTCATAGCAACTCCCGATTGGCAGTCCCCGTGCCTAGCTTCCCTCGCAAGAACAGTCAGCTCACTACAAGCATCTTGCGATCACCTCCTCTCTTCTTCTCTCTCGGCCACGCAGCATTTTGCATGGGCAACGCCTCGCGAGTTGCAATCTGCGAGAGGCCCGGGAAGAGCCCGGGCTCACTCTCCTGGCAAAAAGCCTGCTCCACATTCTTCGGCAATCCCCGCCAGCCGCCGGTCTCTCGTCCAGAGCAGACAGTCCTCCGTGATCAGGGCCGAGCCCAAGAGCATGGCACCGACCAGACCGATTCCCCGCCCCATCAAACGCCGCCCTTCGATCAGGGCCAGAGTCTCCGCTGCCGTCACTTCCTGCGCCTGCGGCATTTCCGCCAAAAACTCCAGAACCAGCTCGCGCTGTTTGAATTGCCCAAGGGCCAGTTCCCCGAAGACCAGCGGATGCAAGAAAACCTCACCCTCCAGGAGATGATGCGAGAGCTGAGCACTCCTCTGCTGGAAATGCTCAATCCAAACGTTGGTATCAACAAGGAGCTTCACCGTCCTCCCCCTCTTACTTGGATGGATGAAAGTCAGCCTCGTCCTCGGCGACCAAAAAGGCGCTCCGCCGCCGCTCAGGCGCTCAGGCGCTTAGGCGCACTGGCCCCGGGGGCCGAGCCGCCCAGATCCGCCAATCGCCGCGCGGCCTCCCGTTGCACCATCTCCCGCAGGGCTTTGTCGATAAGTTCACTGGTTTTTAGGGAGCCGAACAACTTCCGCGCCTTTTCCACCACGCTTTCGTCCAAATTGACCGTCGTTCTCATGGCACGGAATTTGATGCATTTTGATGACGTTTCCAATCATTTCCACTTCCTGCCATTCGCCTTCCGCCCCCTCTCCGCTCCCTCATAGGACTCAAGGCCAGAGTTCTCCCCAAAAAATTCTTCATCCTATGAGTTCGACTCCGAATCCCTATTGAACTCCCTGCGCGGATAAGTGACAAAAGAGTCACGCAACTTTCTCCTCCTTTCCCGGCTGTTGATTTATTCCTCCTGACGATATTTTCCTGTGAACCTCTTTCTTCTCGATGGCATAGGCCCCTTTTTCCGGGCGCTCGATCACTCCCGCATCAATTGGTCCAAGATTCCCTTTGCCCACCTCCCCCTGAGCGGGGCCGAGGGCGAATGGTTCTGGCGCCGCTTGGAGACCGACTTCCGCACGGTCGCCGCCCGCGCCAAGGAACTGGGCTACAATGCCATCACCCTCGATGACCTCGCTCACCTGACGCCCCATCCCTGGCATAGCGAGGAGATGAATGAGAGGCTGGAATTCTTCGCGGAAAAATTCTCGCGTCTCTTTGCCATTCTCGAAAAACACGACCTGCAGGCCTGGGTCACCGCCGACGTGATCAGCCTGTCTCCGGAGGCCGCCATCCGGGTGGGCAAGGACTTCGATGCCCGCACCTCCTTTTTCTACGACCTCTTCAATCGCTTCTGCCAGCGCCACCCCTCGGTCAAGGGGCTCATCCTCCGCATCGGGGAGTCCGATGGCCTCGACGTCCGGGACGAGCTCCGCTCCAATCTCCACATCCGCTCCGCCAAGGAAGTGAACAAATTCCTCCGGGGGCTGCTCACCCATGCCGAGGAGCAGCAAAAGGACATCATCCTGCGCACCTGGACCGTGGGCGCCCACCGCATCGGCGACCTCATCTGGCACCGCGGCCGCCTCTCGGAAGCCCTCAATGGCATCGAGTCCGAGCGCTTCATCCTCTCCATGAAGCCCGCCGAATCGGACTTCTTTCGCCACCTGCCCATCAACAAAGCCTTCTTCCGCTACCAGGGGCCCAAAATCCTCGAACTGCAAGCCCGGCGCGAATACGAAGGCGCGGGCGAGTTCCCCAGCTGGATCGGACCCGAGTGCGAGGACCTGCGCGATGAGCTGATCCATGCCGAAAACATGCGCGGTATCTCCGTGTGGTGCCAGACGGGCGGCTGGCACCGCTTCAAGCGCCTCACCTTTCTCGACAAGGATGCTCTCTGGGCCGAGGTCAATACCCGGAGCGCCATCGACATCTTCCGCCACGGACTCTCCGCCAATCAATCCGTCGCCAAACAAGTCGGACCCGAGCGGGCCGCCGCCGCCACCGAGCTGCTGGAGCACACCCGCCACATCATCCTCAATCTCTATTACATCCCGGAATTCGCCCGCCTCAAGCTCTTCTTCCGCCGCGTGCGCATCCCGCCCCTCCTCCATATCTACTGGGATTCGCTCTACATCCATGCTCCCATCCGCAAGATTTTGCGCCACTTCGTGAGCGATCAGGAAGCCGCTCTGCACGAATCGGAAGGAGCCCTCCACCGCTTCCCCCGCGTCATCGAGCTCGCCCAGGAAGCCGGCTGGCCCGAGGAGGACCTCCGCTTCATGCGCGACACCTGCGCCCTCATTCATCTGGCCCGCACTTACTACTTTTCCACCTACAACAAAGAATTGGTGAAGGAGATCAAGGCCGCCAAGCGAGCCTACAAGGAAGCCTGGCCCAGCGAAGGACGGGCCCGCTACCGCATCAAGACCGACTTCGCCCCCTCCGCCCTCAAAGGCCGCACCCTGGTGCTGATGTCCAAGCTCCTCCTGCGCCGCCAACGCGGCTACCGCCGGGTGATGGACCACTTCTTCACCCTCAACCTCCTCTCCTTCCTCTACCGCCTCTTCCGCAACCGCTCTCAGGAAGCCCTCCCCAAGACCATGCGCGACTCCGCCATGGGCCTAGACTCCGTTTTCAAGTGACGGCAGCCGGAATTTCGCCTAGAGAGTTGCAAATGGAAGAAAGTTCCCTCTTTTGGCTCTCACTTGTTGGCATAGGATTTTTTGTCAGCCTGATCCTTATCCTTTTTGGAACCATCCGAGCCCAAAAGGGCCACCGCTTCTGGGCCACCCACCTGATGCTCTGGAGCATCATCGCCATCCTGATTGGAAATATCGCAGCCTACGGAGCCTCCCTTTCTCAAACAGCGATCATGTTCAGTCTTCTCTCCCTCCTCTCCTGGCTCGGAGTTCCAGTCTATGCCATTGGGTTCTTCGGGTTTTGCCTTCGCTGGAAGGCTCTGGGTCAAAGGAAAGCCGAATTGCTCCCCCTCGTCTCAGCCCTGCAATCCGCGCAACCCCGTTCGATTCACCCCGAAACCTCATCGCAAACCCTCCCATGACTTTCTTCGGAATCGCATCTTTCCTCTTTCTCGTGATTCCCCTCGCCATACTGGGGGCGATGGCCTTTTCCGCCTTTCTCGCCCACCGTGGCGCCCCCACCCGGGGAACGCTCATCACGCTCATCTCAGCTGGCGTTCTTGCCATCAGCCTGATCGGCTCGGTGGCCTTGTCTTTCTTTGCCATCTCTCATATCTCAGCCATAATCGGAGCCTCGTCGGGCAGCTCATCCCAGCCTCCCGAATCATTCCTTTCGTTCGCGAACCTCCTCCCCATTTTGATCAGTCTTGCCTCTCTGGGAGGGCTGGCTTTTGCCATCGGCCTATACCTCATGGGTCGCCACTGGCCCACCCTCTGCCGGGAGTGCGAGGAGCTGGAAGAAAGCGCCCGCCGCTTGACTGCGGAACGGGAGGCCGGGGCTCCTCCAACCACTGCCGCAAACACAGTCGACCACTCTATCAACCCGCACTAGTCCCCACCACTCGACAAGGCATGTTCATCGATTGGTCTCTCGCCACGTTCTACCTCACCCTCGCTCTCGCCGCCGGCATCGCCTTCCTCGGATGCCTCCGGCTCCAGCGAGGCTCCCGTTCCTGGGCCACTCATCTCATGCTGTGGAGCAGTGGCTTGGTCTGCATCGGCAGCCCAACGACAGGCCTCGCACTAGCTGGCTTCCACGAAATCCTATGGGACCTGATTGACGACGATCTTTTATTGATCCTCGGAGCGGGAGTTTTCATCGGCATGCTCCTTTTCATCGTCGCCTTTCTGGCCTTTTGCGCCCGCTGCCGGAGGCTCAGCCACCGCCAGATCGAATTGAAAACGCTCTCCCAAGCCTTGCTTGCCGAAAAAGAAGCACGGCCTCCCTCGCCATGACTCCTCTCCTCTACGCCTCGCTCTTTTACGGAATTCGACTGGCTCTTGCCGGGGCTCTCCTCTTCGGGGCCTCCTTTATTCACTTGGGCCAGCGCCAACCCGGCTCCCGGCTCATCTTCAGTGCCAGCCTCACCCTCTTCATCCTCACTGCAATGGGAGCGGTGGTGGGCTACCTCCACACCAACTTGCTGGACCCGGCCTCCCCTCGCTCCATCCAATTTTCAGTGTGGTTTTCCCATTCCCGGAACCTCCTTTCGTCCCTCTGTGTCCTCGCTTTGGCCATGGGCCTCTACCGTCTCGGTCGCCACTGGCCCACCCTCTGCCGGGAGTGCGAGGAGCTGGAAGAAAGCACCTTCCGCTTGGCTGCGGAACGGGAGCAGACGCGATGACCGTCAACGATGCGAGCTTGAAAACGAGGTCCCCGTGAGCTATCTCTTTAATCATGATTGCTGAAGAATTGAAGGCCCGCATCAGCAAGATGACACCTGAGGAGCGCCGGGAACTGGCGACTTTTCTCGCCAAATTGGAATTGGAAGGGGATCCTGACTACTGGCCTACCCTGCAAAGGCGGACCGACCAGACCGCTCACCCCGATAAATGGATTCCTGTCGAGGACATTTAAGAAATGTCTTGGGACGACACGATGATTGCTTCCCTTGCAGCCTTGGAAGTCCTGCCTCAGAAGGGCCGCCGAAGAGACTCCGTTATTCACCTGATGAAAGGGCTCAAGAATAACGCTCATTTGGGAGGAGGCTTTCAAACCGTCGATCCAAAATCGGGAAGACCTTTCGAGGTCTCGCTCGTCTCGGGCTTCGCCGTGACTTGGTGGATCGACACCCCGGCCCGACAGATCCTAGTGGTCGACATCCGGCCCATCTCGCCTGGCCCACGTGGGTAGAAAGCAACGGCCTTTGTCGAAACTTTTCATTGGCCAGCGGGTGATTTCAGCGCATCTTGGGGGTGTTATGATTGAGATCGAATACTGCGCGCAGTGAAACTACAAGCCCCATGCCGACCGGGTGTCGGCTGAAATCAAGACCGCAACCGACGAGGAAATCACTCTCGTCGCCGGGGGTGGCGGTATTTTCGAGATTCGCCAGGACGGCAACCTTCTTTGGAAAAAACAGCGCTCGGGCCATTTTCCCAACTCGGGAGAGGCGGCTGCTCTCTTTTCCTCCTAGTCCAGGCAAACTTCCCGCCCCGGAGGCGCGCCGTTATCGCACGATGACGGTCGCGCCCGGGCGGACGAGTTGAGGGATGCGAATGGCGTCCCAGTTGGCCAAGCGGTAACAACCCGAACTACGGGCCCGCCCGATGGTGCGGGGGCTGTCGGTGCCATGAATGCCGATGCCACTCTTGCTCAGGCCAGCCCACAGCACGCCCACCGGATTATTGGGGCCTCCGGGAATGTTGAGAGCCTCGTCGCTGCGTTTCCCCTTTTCCAGCATCTGCTTGTCGTAGCGCCAGACGGGCCACTCAATGGTGTTCTTGAGGCGCCAAGTGCCCCGGTGAATGTAGCGATCCTGCCCGGGAGTGGTGGGGAAGCTGGCAATGAGGCGCCAGGGCACTTCCTCCTCGGCGGCCCCTTCATTGTTGCTCACAAGAAGCTGCTGGGGAGCCTCGTAAAACTGCACCTGTCGCTCCGCGATGTCGATGATCACCTTGCGCTGAGCGAGATCGGAATCTTCGCCCGTGTGCATGCGCCCGGCTTGAATCTCTTCGATGCGGAAAGGCTCCACATTGGGAACGATGAGACTGCGACCCGGAGAAACACCCCAAGTCTTCTTCTTACCATTTAATTCATATAATACAGACTCCGAAGTATGATAGCGCTCAGCCATATATTCGAAATAACTCCGGTAGGAGAGCGCTTTGGCCCGGGCCTGTTCCTCGCGCTTATAGGATAGGCTGCCATTGACAAATCGCTTGGCAGATGGCGGCACAATGGCGGTCACATAGGTGCTGTCGACGTGTTCATCCGCCTCCATTTGCACCAACTGATCGTCCTCTTCCCGCCCCTTGGCCCGGTTGTAGGAAGCCACCGCCCGCTGGGTAAAAGTTCCCGGTTTACCATCAATGAAACCGGGCCCGAAGAGATTCTCGTCGAGGTAAATCTGCAGACGAACGGCCGCATCGCGCTCGGGCCCGAGGGTGGCCTCGGTCGCACCGAGCCACTGGACGAGGAAAAGGAGAGGAAAGAGACAAAATTTCATGACAAAGGGGGAGGCAAGAATGACAGGAAAGTAACGAGAAATTTAAGAATTGCAAAACAACCCTTCAAAAATCCTTTCCCCGTCTTCTCTACCGGAAAAGGATGTCACTTTCTCCACATTTTGTGTGACGTTAGTGCCCGCCCTCTTCTTCCAAAAAATCGCTTAATTTTCCTTCCACCAGAGGAGTGACCACTGCGGAGATAAGGACATCGTTTCCCTCGAAGTCGGTTGTCACCACTTTGGCTTCGCTATGCAAAAGGCTGACAAGGTCTCCCCGTCGCTGGGGGATGCGGTAGCGGCGGCGACGCACCCGGCTGGCAAGCTGACCCTCGGCCGCCTCAATGAGCTTGTCGATTCCCTTCCCGGTGCGGGCCGAAATCTCGACGGCACCAGGGAATTGCTCCCGCAGCCGCACCAGCACCTCCTGATCCGCGAGCTTGTCGACTTTATTGAGCACGATGAGAGTGGGCTTTTCGGCAG
The DNA here is from genome assembly GCF_016595415.1 of Roseibacillus ishigakijimensis. Lineage (GTDB taxonomy): Bacteria > Verrucomicrobiota > Verrucomicrobiia > Verrucomicrobiales > Akkermansiaceae > Roseibacillus > Roseibacillus ishigakijimensis. The sequence goes on along the minus strand of NZ_JAENIO010000042.1, from coordinate 21,997 downwards.
CCCCCAGCTCCGCGAGGACATCGCGCGTGGTCTTGGCAAAGGCCTCCACCCCCGGGTCACTGGCATCAAGCACGTGGAAGAGAAAATCGGCCAGCACAGCCTCCTCCAAGGTGGACTTGAAGGCCTCCACCAGGCGGTGGGGCAGATTGCGCACAAAACCCACCGTATCGGTCAGGAGCAAGGGCTGCCCGCCCGGGAGCTCGATGCGGCGCGTGGTGGGGTCCAGGGTCGCAAAGAGCTGATCGGCCTCGTAGACATCGGAACCCGAGAGCCGGTTGAGCAAGGTCGATTTGCCGGCATTGGTGTAGCCCACAATGGCGGCCGAGGGCACCTCGAAGCGGTCGCGCTCCTTGCGCCGGGTCGCCCGCTGCTTGCGCACCACCTCCAGCTCGCGCTTCACCCGGGTAATTTTCGTGCGGGCGAGGCGACGGTCCACCTCAATCTGCTGCTCGCCCATCCCCCGCGAGGCCGCCCCACTGCCACCACCCCCGCCACCCTCACGGTCGAGGTGACCCCACATCTTCGCCATCCGTGGCAAAGCATACTCCATCCGTGCCAGCTCGACCTGCAGCTGGGCCTCCTTGGTGGAAGCCCGCTGGGCAAAAATATCGAGAATCACCTCCTCGCGGTCGATGACGGTCACCTCGGCCAGATTCTCCCAATTCCTCTGCTGCGAGGGGGAAAGGCCGTTGTCAATAATGAGGCAATCGCAATTCTTCTCCCGCGCCAGAGCCACCACCTCCTCGGACTTGCCCGTGCCACAGATGAACCCCTTGTGCTGCGAGCGCACCCGGATGAGCTCCATCCCAACCACCCCGATCCCCAGGGTATCGACCAATTCCTCCAGCTCGAGCAACAAGGCCCGAGCCTCGTCCTCTTCTGCCGGATCAAAGTAAAATCCCACCAACATGGCCCGTTCGACCAAGTCGGGTTTTTCGCGCACCTCAAACATCAGTCCGCAGAGCTACACCGGATTGCGGGGGACATCAAGGAGCAGCACGTGGCACGGAGCGCAGATATTGCTCCGCCAGGTAGCGCAGAGTGGCCTCGCTCCGCACCCCGACAAAGCCTCCCAACTCCCTTCCCCCATGAAAAATTCGGGTATCAGGAACCAGCCGCACCCCGTATTCTTTGCTCAGAGCCGGGTGACTCTCCACCTTCAGCTTGGCAAACTCCACCCCCGCGATTCCTTCCCCGGCCAGCTTCTCCATGCGGACGGCCAGCTGTCGGCAAGGCAGGCAATCTTCAGAAAAAAACTCCACCACCACAATCCGATCCCGCCGGGCTATGGCCGGGAGAAAATCCTCCCCCCCAAGCACCCGCACCTCCCTCACCACCGGCAGGCCCTCTCCTGCCGCCAGCGACTCCCCTTCAGGCAAAAGCTCCGGCCCCCCGCTCTCCCCCTCTTGCCGCTGGCAGGCAGTGAGGAGAAAAACAAGGCAAAGAAGCAGGAAACCAAAACGACAGGGCATGCGGGAGAAAGCTTAAGACCAAGAGGCCTTCTTTGCAAAGTCCCTCCCTCAATTGGGTAAGCGGGATTTTCACCTTTCCCTGTTCAAGGATGAAAATTTTCTGCATGACTGGGGGTAACACAGCTCTCTCAAACTATGTCTGACCAATACGACCGCGAAATCGCCGTTATCGACTCTGTCGAAAATGCCCCGCCCCTGAAGAAATTTGCCGCCTATGCCAAGCTCTCCGGCCCCGGCTGGTTGCAAGGAGCCATCACCCTGGGGGGAGGCTCACTGGCCGGGGCTCTCTACCTCGGGGTCATTTCCGGCTTTGGCCTGATGTGGTTGCAGCCGCTGGCGATGATTTGTGGCATCATCATGCTTTCCGCCATTGCTTACGTGACTTTGTCCACTGGCAACCGGCCTTTCCATTCCATCAACAAGAACCTCCACCCCCTCCTCGGCTGGTCCTGGATCATTGCCACCATGATGGCCAATATGGTGTGGGTCATGCCTCAGTTTGCCTTGGGCACTGCGGCCATGCAGCAGAATCTCGGCATCCTGCAGGGCACTGCGGGCACCACTTTCATCATTCTCTTGCTCTTCGCCGTCGGTATGGGGGTGAATTATCTTTACCAGACCGAGGGAAAGGGCGCGAAAGCCTTTGATCTGGTCATTAAGGTGATGGTGGGCATCATTGTGCTCTCTTTCTTTGCGGTCGTCTTTGCCCTCCTGGCTTCCGGCAAACTGGAGTTCGGCAAGATCCTCACTGGCTACCTGCCCAACCCCGCTTACCTCTTCAAGCCTGCGGCCGTTTACGAGAGCTTCATCGCGGACTCGGCCTTTTCCGACTTTTGGAGAAACAAGATCGTTTCCGAGCAGCAGGACGTCATCATCGCGGCCTTCGGCACCGCAGTGGGCATCAATATGACCTTCCTCCTGCCCTATTCGCTCCTCAAGAAGCGCTGGGGCCAAAAGCACCGGGGGCTCTCCATCACCGATCTCTCCATCGGGCTGTTCATTCCTTTCTTCCTGGCTACTTCCTGTGTGGTCATTTCCGCTGCAAGCAGCTTCCACGGTAAGGCGGAGCTGCCGACTGGCGATGCCTTGGAGACCTCCCGGGTGGCGGTGGCAGAGATGATGCAGCAAGACCCCGCCCAAGTGCGGGAGGCTGACATCATGCTGAATGAGATGCTGACCAAGCGCGATGCCGACTCTCTGGCCGAGACCCTGGAGCCCTTCGCCGGAGAATTCATTGCGCAAAAAATCTTCGGCATCGGGGTGTTGGGGATGGCCATGTCGACCATTGTCATTCTGATGCTCATGAACGGACTTGCCTTTCAGGAAGCCTTTTCCCGTGATGGCCGCCAGGGAGGGATCAAGAAAGAGAACTCGGCGAATATCAGCAGCAACCGCACCCTCTACTTCATCGGCTGTGGCCTCTCCGGTCTTTCCGGAGCTTGCTTCCCTTGGATCTGGACCGGGGAATCCAAAGCCGCTCTAGCGGTGCCCACTTCCGTCATCGGAGGCAGCCTCATTCCCATCGCTTACTTCACTTTCTTCCTCATGATGAACTCCAAAAAAATCCTGGGAGAGCATCGTCCGGAGGGGAAGGCCCGCCTCATTTGGAATGTGCTCATGATTTTCGCCACCACCGTGGCCACCTTGGGTTCAGTCTGGGTCCTTCATGGCAAGACTGCCGCCGGAGGCTGGATCAGCGGGGTGGCTTGGGGTGGTTTGGCCTTCCTCGTCATTCTCTTCGTGGTGGGCGGGCTTTCCTTCTTCAAGCACGAGAAGGAGGGCTAGCCTCTCCCTTACCTGCGGCGAATCCCCTTCTTTATCCAAAAGACCCGGCTGGCGGCCGGGTCTTTTTTTTTGGGGCAGGCTGCAAGGTGTGATCCCGCACTTTGCACGCGACCCAATCCGGGGACACCCTCAATCCTCTCACTATCAATCGGCATGAGAATTGCGATTCCAGGCATTTGCTATGATCGCAGAAAAAGAAATCCTAGAAGAGATGCCGACCCGGGAGTGGAAGCAATTCGACCGGGACATGTTCCGCCGCCTCCATTCCCTTTCCCCCGAAGGGCCCTGTCTCACCCTCTGGATGCCGATGGAGAGCAAGGGAGCGGAGACTCGCAAGAACCCGATTGTCTTCAAGAACGCGCTCGCAGACGCTCGCGAGAGCCTGAGCCACGACGAGCTCAATCATGAACGCATCGGCACGGTCTTGTCGGGATTGGCCCCTCTCGGCCAGGGGCAAACTCCCTACTGGCAGGAGCAAAGCCAGGGTCTCCTCCTCATCGCCCACGGAGGGGGAGCGGAGGCCTACAAGGTGCCCTTCACCCCCACGCCCCTGGTGGTGAAGGATGGCAAGCCCCATCTCTCGCCGCTCCTGCAGACCACGGTGGGGAACGAGGTCTTCGTTCTCGTTGTCGATCTGAACCAACTGCGCGGCTATCACGTCACCCGGTGGGGGGCGCAGGAAGTGTCCTTGAGCGGGATGCCCACCTCCCTGGAAGAGGCGATGAAGTTCGATGATCCCGAGAAAAGCCTGCAGTATCACGCCACAGCCGCACCCGCGAGGGGAGGCACCGAGGTCACTTACCACGGACACGGGGTCACCACGGAATCCACCAAGCAGAAAAAAATCCAGCGCTTCTACGAAATGGTGCAGGAAGGCCTGCCGAAAAATCTGCCCCATGCCGAGATGAAGGTCGTCCTCTGTGCGGATCGGGCGACGGCGGGGCACTTCCGGGAAGTAGTCAATTGGGAAAATCTCTCCCCCGACGTGATCGATGAGAACGTGAGCAATTTGCGCGATCCCGAGCTCGTCGCCAAACTGTGTTCCTGGATGGAGGAGCAGGACCGCCGGCAACGCCTGGAACACTACGCCCGTTTCCGTGAATTACTGGCTCTTGGGCAAGGTTCGCAGGACTTTGCAGACATCGTTTTTGCGGCCCGGATGGGGAAGGTCGAAACCTTGTTTGTGCGGGAAGGGGCCCAACGATTTGGCCGTTTGTCGGAATCCGATGGCCGCGTGGAAGTCCATGCCGAGCGGCACCCCGGAGACTATGAACTGGTGAACCAGGCCGCCTGCGAGACCGCTCTGGCAGAAGGAGCCGTTCACTTCATTAGCGCTCACGATGTCGCCAGCCCCCTGCCGGAAGGCGAAGCGATCGGGGCCATCTACCGCTACTGAGCCAGACGGGCGGCAAGGCTCCCGCCCCTTTCCAGCCGTCCCCAAGCCGATAGACCACGCGCCCTCCGCGTGGTCTCTGGCCTTTCGGCAGTGACTTGTCGCAGCTTCTGCCCCAGAGTGCGGGCCCCGCCATGATTTCCCGCCGCAAGATCCTCTACCCCCTTTCTTCCTCGCTGCGCCACTACCTTTACCACTTCGGGCGCCAGTCGGAGATTCCTCTCGTCTATGACGATCTCTATGGCTTCACCGGCTCGGTCCCTTACATCAATCCCATGGGAGAAGAGACCCTCTGGCTCACCGTGATGTATCCGCCGGAAATCATGGAAGCCCTCATCCCCAAGCTAACCTCCATCTATGCCACTTTAAAAATCGGCGGCGATCTCTCGCTGGCCGATCATTTGACCGTCGATCGCATCGATTTCGGCTCATTCGGTAACTCGCGTCCCTTCCGCGTCTGTATCCGCAATCTCTTCAACGGCAATTCCGACTACTACTACGTGAAAACTGCCGATGCCTCGCGGCTTTATGGTCTGGAGCTGGAGCATCTCCTCTCCCCCAATCGCCTAAACTATCTGGTCAATGGCAACACCCTCATCGAGGAGCACATCGCTGGGGTGCCGGGGGATGTCTTCCTGCGCGACTACCTCAAGAGCCGGGACTTGAATAAAGTGCGCATTGCCAAAGAGTTTACCAAGTTCAATGAGCGCTGCTTCATCCGCTTGCTGGGTGACATGCGTTCAGTGAATTACGTGGTCGACATCACCCCCGACTTTGAGGAAATCCAATACCGGGTGCGGCCCATCGACTTCGACCAGCAATGTTACGAAGGGCGCAGCAAGACTTATCTGGCCTACCACTTCGACTCCAACAAGCCCATCACCCGCCTGGCCTTTCGGGCGCTCAATCGCAAGACCATAGCCCAGTATGTGGAAGAAGAAAGAGCACAGATGGCGCGGCGGGCGAAGGTGGAACGCATCCGCCTGCGGTCCCTCCTGGCGGTGATGCAAAAGGACAGCATCGCCCCCGACAGCCATGTGGAGACGCTGCGCAAAGACCTGGCAGCCTACTATCCCGGAGAGGACCTCTCGCATTGCCAGTCCATGGGCGAGCTCACCGCCCGCCATCTGGAGATCATGCTGCGTTAGTGGAAGTTGCGGCTATCCCCCCAAAAGCGGTCGCCATAGCGATCGCTACCAGCGGAGTTCCACTGCCACTCGGTGGGGTCCTCCTTGCCCAGGCTACCGATGATTTCGCCAGGAAGGAAGAGATTCTCCGTCTTTCGCCCCACGGAAGGCTCCATCACGAAGGTGAGCTGGCGGCGTTCATTGCGTCCTCCGGCCCGCACCGTCAGGTCCGCCTCCAGAGTGATGCGGCCGTCGCTTTCGGGAAAGACCTCCAACTTCCCGGGGAGCTGGAACTTGGCAAAGGTCGTGCCCTCATTCTTCTTGCCCTTGAGGGGCTCGAAGGGAGCGGCTGTGCCCAGCCACTTGGCCGGGAAGGGTTCATTGCGCCCGGTCTTCTCCGTCTTCACCCGCAGGCGATGGACGGTGAGGGACTCGTGCACCCCTTCCTCCCCCCGGGCCTCGATGCGCCAGAGGAAGGGACCATCGGTCTCCCCACTGGCAGCACTGTAGACCATGGCCGAGACCGAGAGCCCCGACTTCCCTCCCATCCCCTTCACTGCGCTGGCCACCTCCGCCCCATTAACGGTGGCGCTCCCCGTGGGAAGATAGGTCTTTTCTTTGACAAAAAACTGGGCACAGCTGGAAAGCAGCCCTAGGGGCAATAAGACAAACAACAGGGAGGGAAAAGGGCGGGTCATGACGCTCTTTTAGACCAATCCCCCCCACAATTGGCCACTCGAAAGAGGGAATCAGGTTCCACTGCGGCTCAGGGGGCTCTTTCTCTCCCTCAATTGTGCTCCGAGGGCGGCCCCTCATCCCCCTGCTTCTCCAAGAGCCGGGCCGCCGCCTTGCGCGCCCGCGCCTCGCGAAAGAAGCCCTTGATGAGCGCGCCGCATTCCTCCCCCAGCACTCCTGCCGTCACCTCGCAGCGATGATTGAGGGGCGGGTTCGCTTGCAGAAGATTGATCCAGCCCCCCGCCGCTCCCCCTTTCGGGTCCTCACAGCCAAAGACGACTCGATCGGGGCGGCAATGCACAATGGCCCCCGCACACATCGGGCAAGGCTCCTTGGTCACATAAAGCGTGCAACCCTCCAGCCTCCAATCGCCATAGGCCTCCTGGGCCGAGGTCAGCGCAATCATCTCGGCATGCGCGGTAGCATCCTTGAGGGTCTCCACTTGATTCCAACCCCGGGCGATCACTTCGCTCCCCTCGCGGACAATGATGGCCCCAATCGGCACCTCGGTGACCCGCAAGGCCTTTTGCGCCTCGCGCAAAGCCATTTGCATGAAATATTCGTCGCTGCTGAAATCGGAAAAAAAGTCTCCCATCGCCGGAGGAAGCTAGCCCGGACCGGTCATGGGGAAAAGCGCCGAGCGTGGCACCTCAGCGCAGGGCCCTCTGCGTCGCCTCACCGAGTTTGACGACATCTTCACTCCACTGCTCCCCCTCGGGCAGCGCCTGACCCCCGGCGGCCATTTCCTCCAATTCCGCCGCCTTGTTGCCAATGGCCGCAAAGCCACACATGCGGGCCGAACCCTTGAGGGCATGGGCCTCCTCCCGCACCCGCTCGCGTTCGCCAGCCTCCAGTCGCTGGCGGAGGGAATGCGCGCTATCCGGCAACCCGGAAAGAAAATCCTCCAGAACAAGGCCGATTTCCTCATCTTCCCGTCCTCCCAAGCTTTGCAGATAGTCTTCGTCAATGAGATCGTCCATGGTCATGTTGAGATTTTTATCCTAGCATCGAACTAGTCAATTCGTTAGGCTTTTCCGCACAATAATTTGCCTTTTGATTTAGTCATTGTCGAGGACGAGGAAATCACCCGCCGCTTGTTATCACTCAAGGCCAGGGACTTCGGATTTCGCACCCACTGCTTTGCCACTGCCGAAGAGGGGCTGGCGGCCATTGAGGACGAGACGAGAGCCATCCTCCTCGACCTCGGCCTGCCTGGGATGTCGGGCTTTGAGCTACTGGAAATTCTTGCCAAAAGACACCCCGGGCTGCCCTCGGTCGTATTGACCGCCGCCGATGGGGCTCAGGAAGCCGTGCGGGCCATGAAGCTGGGGGCCTTCGATTACCTGACCAAACCCTTCGACCCGCAAGAGCTCTTCGAGTGCCTGCACAAAGCCGGTCGCCTACGGGAAGTGCAGCAGGAAAACGAAGCCCTACGCGAGTCCATCAGCACGCCCACCACGAGCAATGCCACCTTTGTCGCGGAAGCCCCGGTGAGCAAGGATCTAGTCGCCCGCGCGCGCAAGGTCGCCGGGCACGATTCCACCATTCTCCTCACCGGAGAGAGCGGTTCGGGCAAGGGAGCGCTCGCCCGCTTCCTCCACCAGAACAGCCCGCGCGCCGATGCCCCCTTCGTCACCGTCAGCTGTCCCGCCCTGCCCCGGGAACTCTTGGAAAGCGAACTCTTTGGACACGAGAAAGGAGCCTTCACGGGAGCGCTCAAACGCCGCATCGGCAAGATCGAATCTGCCCGCGGTGGCACTCTCTTTCTCGACGAGATTGGCGACCTGCCACTGGACTTGCAGCCCAAGCTCCTCAACGTGCTGCAGGACCGCGAGTTCCAACGCATCGGCGGCAACGACTGGATTTCCTCCGATGTCCGTCTGGTGGCCGCAACCAATATTGATTTTGAGGAAAAAATCGCGGCCGGCGAGTTCCGCGAAGACCTTTACTACCGGCTGAGCGTCATCCCCCTTGAGCTGCCACCCTTGCGCGAGCGGCCGGAAGACATCCCCGCCTTGGCCCAACGCATTTTGCAAAGCCTCTCTTCCCGGCGAAAGGGCCCGGCCCTCCGCCTGGAAGCCGCGGCCCTGAAGGCCCTCACCGGCTTCCGCTGGCCGGGTAACGTGCGCCAGTTGGAAAACACCCTCGAACGAGCCAGCGCCTTTTGTGAGGCAAACACCATTCGCCTCACAGATCTGCCCAGCGCCATCCAGAAGCCCTCCCCGGACGCCGACAAGGTCGCGAATGCCCCCGCCGGACTGGCCGGACTCTCGCTGGCCCAAGTAGAAGCCGAGGCCATCCGCCAGACCCTGAGCGCTTGCGGAGGCAACAAGTCAGAGGCCGCCCGACGCCTGGGCATTGCCGAAAAGAGCGTTTACAACAAAATGAAAAAATACGGCATCGAGCTACTTCCCGCATGAAAGGCTTTCTCTTTACCGAATTTCTCTCCCTGGTGGAAAACCAGTGCGACGAGGACACCGTGGACGACCTCATCCACGAATGCGACCTCCCCTCGCAAGGGGCCTACACCGCCGTGGGCACCTATCCCCACCAAGAGTTCACCGCCCTGGTGCAAGCCTACGCGCGCCATACCGACAAGCCCGTGGCCGAAGTCCTGCGGGAGTATGGCCGCCACCTGCTCCCCCTCCTCGCCAATCGCTACCCCCAGTTTATCCGCACCTCTTCCGGCCCTCTTGAGTTCTTGGAAGATGTGGAAGGCTACGTCCATGTGGAAGCGAGCAAATTCTATCCCGAAGCAGAACTTCCCAGCTTGAAGACCCGGCGCCTGTCACCCACCGAGCTGGAGGTCCATTACACCTCCCAGCGCCATCTTGATGACTTTTGCCATGGACTCATCGAGGGAGCCCTTGCCCACTTTCACCGGCAGGGAGAAGTGTCCAAAGCGGCCACGACTAGCGGAACTCTTTTCACTGTCAGATTGCTGGATTGATGAGGAATCAAGAGGAACGGCTAAAACAACGGGTCGCGCGCGAAAAGCTCGCGCGAAAACAAGCGGAAGATCTATTGGAGGAAAAGAGCCTCCGCCTTTACGAGACCAACCGGGCCTTGGAGGAGTCGCTTTCGACTTACCAAAGCACGATGACGGAGCTGACCAACGTCTTTCTCAAGACGGGCGGCGATCACTCGCGCAACATTCTCCGCCTGGTGGAGAAATTCGTCGATCTGATGAATGTGGAAGGGGGTGGCTACTTCCCCAACCCCTCGCGGGAAAATCCCACCATGGCGCAAACCTTTCCCCGGGACTTCGATCTTCCTTCCATCCCGGGCCTTTTCGAAAGCTGTCTGCGCACCCGCTTGGAAGAGGATAACCAAGGCGCCCTCTACGGTTTTTCCACCGTCCACGCCGAATACACCAACTATGGCGTGGTGGCCGTCCGCTTCCGAACCAACTACACCCCGACTGCTCTGGATCGGGTGATCCTCGAACTCGCTTCCCATGCCATCGGAGTCGAAGCCGAACGACTGGAAGCCGATGTCGAGAATCAAGCGCAAGAGGAAAGATACCGGGGGCTGTTCCATGCCTCCATCGATGGCATTCTCATCCACAAGTTGAACGGCGCGATTACCGAGGCCTCCGATTCCTCGGTCTCCATGTTCGGCTACAGTCGCGAGACCCTGCGCACGATGAAGATCACCCGCATGGTCGACCCCGCCAGCTTTGCCATCGCCAAGAACGCCTTCCGTCTAGTGCGTAACTCTGGCTTTTGCCGCTATGAGGCCAACTTCAAGCGCAGCGACGGCTCCACTTTTCCCGCCGAAGTCTACGGCCGCCTCTTCGAGATTAATGGCCAGAAGCAGATCTACGGCATCCTGCGCGATATCACGACCCGCAAGCAAACCCTCGCCGCCGCCGTGGAAAGGGAACGCAAATTCCGCGCGGTCTTCGAGTCTTCCCTCGATGGCATCATCCTCCATGATCTGGAAGGACGCATCCTCGATATCAATAGGGCCGTGGAACGCATGTTCAGCACCCCCCGCGAGAAGCTGCTCGGCATCAACGTCAGCACCATCCTTGCTCCCGGAGAGCCCGAGCGGGTAGGCGAGCGCATCGCCCACGTCGTCGAGCGCGGGCAGGCCCGCTTCCAAGTCCGCTTCCTGCGCCCTAGCGGCGAAGAATTCTGGACCGAAGCCACTGGGGTCGTCTTCGAACTGGGCGGCAAGAAGCTCATTCAGGGCATCATCCGCGACATCACCGAACAGCGCGAACAAGAGGCCCGCACCCTACAAGCCCGCGAGGAAGCGGAACAAGCCAATGCCGCCAAATCCCTCTTTCTGGCCACCATGAGCCATGAAATCCGGACCCCTCTCAACGGGATTCTCGGCTTCGCGGACCTCCTCTCCCAGATGGACCTCAAGGAGGAAGCGCAAGAGGCCATCGGCATCATCCAGCGCAGTGGTGACCTCCTCGCCAATCTCCTCAACGACCTCCTCGACCTTTCCCAAATAGAAAGTGGAGGCCTGAAGCTGAAGTCAGCCACCTTCGACATCCGGCAATTGGTGCGGGACGTCGTCGACGCCCACCAGATCAAAGCCCGCAAAAAATCGATCTCCATCACCACTCACATTGCCCCCGAGGTTCCTGCCCTCATCATCGGCGACAACACCCGCACCCTCCAAGTCGTTTCCAATCTCGTCGGAAATGCGGTCAAATACATCCCCTCAGGGGAAGTCTCCGTCGAGCTGGGCGTCACCAGCGACCGCCTCATAGTGACCGTGAAAGACAACGGACCAGGCTTCCCGGAAGAGATGAAAGAAAAGCTCTTCGAAACCTTTTACCAAGTCGACCGCTCGATCACCAAAAAAACTGGAGGCACCGGCCTTGGCCTGGCCGTCTGCCGGGAAATCGTGCACGCCATGGGTGGAAAGATCCATGCCGACTCGACTCCTGGTGAAGGAGCGACCTTCAAGTTCTGGATCCCCCTGCACACTCCCACAGACCAGATCCTACCGCCCGCCCAAAAGGCGACTACCGCCTCCACTAGCGATCTCTCCCTTCTCATTGTTGAAGACCACGAGATCAACGCCCGCCTGCTGGGCATCATGCTGTCAAAATTGGGCTTCCAGCACCAGACTGCCCAGCATGGAGCCGAAGCCTTGGAAATCCTACGCACCAAGGACGACTTCGCCGCCATCCTGATGGACGTCCGCATGCCCGTGATGGACGGCCTGGAAGCGGCCCGCCGCATCCGGGCTGGCGAAGCCGGTCGCAAGGCTGCCGACCTCCCCATCATCGCCGTCACCGCCAATGCCATGGAAAGCGACCGCGAAAGCTGCCAGGCAGCAGGGATGCCCTACTTTATTTCCAAGCCCATTCGCCGCCCCCATCTCAACGAAGTTTTGAGCAAAATCGGCGTTCTCCGCTAGTCTCAAGCAGGGTCCTCGGCCAATTGGCCCCCGCCAATGGCCTTGAAGAGAGCGGCCGCAAAGGAGGCTCTCCGTCCGAGGGCCGCAGCTTCCTCATCCCGCGTATCGTGGTAATCCATGAGCGCATTGAGCAAGCGACGGATGTCCACAAAACCGGCCAGGTAAGACTCCCGGATCATGGCCACACTCTGCTCATGAGCGGCCGCTGCCTCCGCCTGCTTGTCGGCATACTCCTTCTCGGACTGCAGGCGGGCAAGGGCGATCTCGATTTCCGCGACCGCATCCAGCAGCTGCTGCTGATAGGCCGCCAGGCGAATCTCCGTCTGCGCCTTCTCCTCAGCCACGCGATGCTGCACCCGGCAGGCCTCGAAGATGCGCCAGGTCAGCTTGGGACCAAAACCAAAGATGCGGTTGACCTGACTGAAGAGATCCCCTGCGGAATCACTCTCGTAGCGTAACCCTCCCGAAATGGAAATCAGGGGGTAAAGCTCGGCCTCGGCCAAGCCAATACTAGCCGTCTGGGCCGCCAGCTTGCGCTCCTCGCGTCGCACGTCAGGACGGTTGCGCAAGGCCTCGGCCGGCGTGCCGAGGAGAATCTTGCGGGGAAGTTCCGGGATTCCCTCATTTTGCTCCAAAATATCTCCCAGTGCGGCCGGATAAATGCCCGTCGCATTGGCCAAGCGGATGGCGGCCACTTCCTTATCCTGCCGCAACTTTGGCAACCGGGCCTCCCGGGTAAGCAGCTGGGCGTGACTCTCGACGACGTCACTCTCCGGCACAATGCCGAGCTCGGCCCGCTCCTCGAGCACTTGATGGAGATCGCGAAATTGGGCAGCGGCCATCTCCGCCCGAGTCATCCGCTCCTCCAGGGTGCGGTAGGCCAGATAATATAAAGCCACCTCGGAGGTAAGCACCACCAGCGAATCGCGCTTCCACTCGACAGCTGACTCCCACTCCGCCTCGGCAGCCTCCACCCCCCGTCCGATATGGCCAAAGAGATCCAGCTCCCAGCCCGCCTCCAGGGCCGCCAGGTAGCTGGCGGAAAAGTCTTCCCCAAAGCCGATCTCGTCGCGAGTCCCCACCCAGGGAGACCAGTAGGAGGCCAGGACATGGCGCTGGGCCCGCGCCTCGCGGATACGGGCGTCAGCCAAATAGGCTGTGGGGTGATGCTTGCGAGCATGGCTGATGAGAGTATTGAGCGTACTGTCGCCAAATTGCCGCCACCACAGCTCGGCCCCTGTGCGCCGGGCCAACTGGTCGCGGTCGATGCGCTCGATCCAATAATCCTTCTGCGCGACCTCGCCCTCCGCAGTGCGCCAATCCGCCGGAGCCTGCAATTGCGGATCCACATAATCGGGACCCGCTTGAAAACAAGAACTCAACGCCAACGGAGATGCAGCCAAAAGCACTCCCTTCGCCCGGTAAAACTTTCGGAACAAATTGCCGGAGCCGGAAAAATTTACCGGATTTCCCCGCAGGGCCCGAGACCAGCCATCGGCCACAGATTTTCGTAAACAATTCATGAGAAGCTGGATAGAGCCTTAGGAAACCGAGATGGCATAGCTAATGATTTAGGTATTTCACAACGTAGCCTGTATTCAAATGAAATTATCAACAATCGCCATCGACACCGTCTCCTTCGTCATTCCCGCCATGAATGAGGAAGCGACCCTGGAAACTCTCTATCAAGGAATCGCCTCCCAAATGAAGGCTCTCGGACACGATTTCGAAGTGATTTTCATCGACGACGGAAGCACAGACCGGACCTGGTCAGTGATGGAAGAGCTCGCTCTCCGTCATCGCGGCTTGGTGCGGGCATACCGCTTCCGTCGCAATATGGGCAAAGCCGATGCCCTCTCCCTGGGCTACGAGCGAGCCTCCGGGGAAGTCATCTTCACCATGGATGCGGATCTGCAGGACGATCCCCAGGAGATCCCCCGCTTCCTGGCAAAAATCCAGGAAGGCTACGGCATTGTGACTGGCTACAAGAAGAAGCGCTACGATCCCTGGCACAAGGTCCTCCCCAGCCGCGTCTTCAATGCCGTGCTTAGCAAACTCGTCGGCGTCGACTTGCACGACCACAACTGCGGCTTCAAAGCCTACCGGCGCGAGGTGGCCAAGCAATTGCCCATGTATGGCGAGATGCACCGCATGGTTCCTTCCCTAGCTTCCTTCGAAGGCTATGAGACCGCCGAGCTGGTCGTGCAGCACCACCCCCGCCAATTCGGCCAGAGCAAATACGGCGTCAAGCGCATCCTCTGCGGCATCTTCGACATGACCACTGTCAGCTTCCTGAAGACCTACCGCAATCGCCCCATGCACTTCTTCGGGCGCATCGCTCTCCTTGGCGGCGTGGCCGCGGCCACCCTCCTCACTCTCGCGGCGGTCTGCGCACTTCTGGGCCACAGCACCTCACTCTTCCTCGCAGTCACCGGCATGCTGGCAGCCATGACGGCTCTCCTCTCAGTGGGGATGGGTCTGCAGCTGGAGCACGGAGTCTACAAGAACATGAAGGAATACCACGCTGTGCCCGTTGCCGAAAATACCGACGCCAAAGTCTTCTCCCCACGGATTCTCCAGGAAGAAGCCTCCCTCATCGCCTGAATCCCCGCCTGCTCTGCCCACCTTTCACCTCGCTCTCATCATGATCAACCTTCTCTTCGACCAACCACTCGATCGCCCGCGGGTCGCCGTTGTCACCTCCACCTACGCCCGGAGCCAAGACGATCACCAGGTGCCCTGGATGCGCGAGATGACCCGCCGCACCGCTCCCGGTCTACCCGATCTCGAGATCTTCGCCGCTGGCTTCCGTGGACTGAAGAGCCACCAGATCGACGGCATCCCTGTGCGCCGCTTCCGCTATGCCCCCGCCAGGTGGGAAGCCCTTACTCATGATGAAGGAGCCCCCAGCAAGTCCCGCTCCCTCTCCTACAAGCTGCTCACCATTCCCTACCTCCTCTGCGGAATGCTCTCCATTTTCTACTGGTGCATTGTCAACCGCACCACCGTCTTGCACGTGCACTGGCCCTTCCCCCACGGCCTCTGGGCTCTCTTGCCCAAGTGGTTCCTCGGCATCAAAGTCGTCTCCATGTGCCACGGAGCCGAGCTCGCTCTTGCCCGCAAGAGCAAGCCCATCCGTTGGGCCCTCACCTTTTTCCTCAAGCAGTCGGACGCCATTCGCGCCAACAGCTCTCACACGGCAGCCGAGATCAAGCGCCTGACCGGTCTCGATGCCGAAATCATTCCCTACGGAGCGACCATTCAAGAAACTCCAGCCCCTCCCGCAGCGACCACCGCTGAGGAAAAAGTGCCCCTTCTGCTCTTCTGCGGACGCCTCATCCAGCGCAAGGGCATCGACGTCTTGCTCCACGCCCTCCCCCAAGTGCTGGCCAAGCGCGAGGTGCGCCTCGTCATCACTGGCGAAGGCGACCGCAAGGCCGAATGGCAAGCCCTCTCCACCGAACTGGGCTTGGACGACAAGGTGGAATTCGCGGGCTTCGTCTCCAACGAGCGCCTCGGCTCCCTCTATCAGGAGTGTGACCTCTACGTTCACCCCGCCATCCACGATGACCAGGGAGATACTGAAGGGCTCGGCGTGGTGCTCATCGAGGCCCTCGCCTGCCGCAAGCCCGTGGTCGCCTCCGCAGTAGGTGGCATCGTCGACGTCATCATCGACGGCGAGACCGGGCTGCTCGTGCCGGAGAAAGACCCCAAAGCCCTCTCGAAAGCCATCCTCACCGTGCTGGCCGACCAGGACCTCTCCGGGAAACTGGGCGAACAAGGTCACGACCACGCCCGCCGCTTCTTCGACTGGGACCGTTGTGCCCAATTGACCCTCCAGTCCTACCACGACCTTTCCCACAACGAGCCCGCAGCTACCCGCCACACCCTCCCCGCGTAATTCAACCTATCAGTCGAAAACGCAAAGACCCGTTCGTCCCAATCTTGCCGACGCCGATACTGAGCAACCCCCGCTGATTGCCGACCAAGCCGCCGATATTTGGCCAGCCGAAGCTGCGAACTTTGCCTCCGGTCTCCTCACCGGCTCGGGCAGTAATTTTTTCCGGTAAAACTAGGAAACCCGGAAATTTTTACCGGATTTCCAGCTCCCCGCAATTCTACTGCCACCACAAAAAATAAACCCAACCGCTTCATTAAAAGCAGATTACGGAAAATATTATCAGCTTTGGCACGTCGAATGATTAATAGAGTCGCTAACAAATCAAAGACTCTCAATAAGCTTTTCCCCTAACGAGCCCTCTACTGCCTCTCACCCACTTTCAACCAAACTCTCTCTTTCAGAAAAACGATACCTCCCTCTCTTCAAATGGAACAAAAACGCAAACACCTATTCGCCCCCGTCTCATTGGCTCTGATGTTGAGCGGCCCTCTGGCTGCCGACCAGGACTCCGATGGCTTGAGCGATACCCTCGAAAAAGACATCGTGAGCTTCGGCCCCGGCGACTTGCTGGTCGAAGCCGCTGACTTCGCCTCCGGTGCCATCACCGGCCTGGGCGGACACACTGAACAAAGCCTGGGACTCGGTCGCGACACCTTGTCCTTCATCGATACCGCCAATGGCTTCGGCTACTTTAAAGTCACCAAGTGGCAGGGCGATCAATCGGCGGCCCTCGGCCAGAAACTGCACTTCGCCATCGCGACCAAAGCTCTCGACAAGAGCTGGGCCACCACCACGACCCGTGACGTGGCCTTCGTCTCCAAGTCCGGCATCGAGGTCAATGTGGACCTGCGCCACGGCGTGATGCAGAACAACCTGGGCAGCACTGCCTTTGGTGAATTCTGCCAATACGCCATCACCCTGGACCCCGCCACCTTCGAGACCACGGAAAGAAAGCTCCGCCAGGTGCTCGCCGACCTCGACTACATCCTCATCCGGGGTGAGTTCTGGAGCGGAGTGAACGGCGAAGAATGCTACCTCGCGCCGGCCGGCACCTATGTGGGAGCCGAGCCCGACACCGATGGCGACGGCGTGGTCGACTCCTTGGACGAGGACTCTGACAACGATGGTCTCCCCGACTCTCTGGAGGGAGCAGACGATAGCGACGGCGACGGACTCGCCAACTACCGCGATGTCGATAGCGACAACGACGGCCTCCTGGATATCGTGGAAGGATACGCCGACCGTGACGAGGACGGCATCCCCAACGCCCTCGACTACGATGGCGACCCCGCCACCTCCCAGGAAGAGGATTCCTCCCAAGCGGGCGGAAACAGCTCCCAGCAAGGCGGCGGCAACGCCGTGGTCGAGACTCCCCGGGATGCCTTCGCCGATGGTTACGGCAACGCCGTGATCCTCAGCAATGCGGACTTCCAAGGAGGTCGGGCCGACAACGGAATTTGGGTTAAAGGAGACGTCACTGGCTCCTACTACACCATTGCGGGTCAGGGCAATCAGATCGTCCCTCTCTTCGTCGGAGGAGATAACAAAATCAACGACTATTTGCGCTACGATGGTCCGGGCCACAATCACAGTTCCACCGATGGCGTCTTCGGCGACATCCGGGGAGCGCTGGGCAAATACACGGGTGACTTGGGCACGATGGACAAGGAGCCGAATTGGGCTGGCTACGTCGCCATGTCGGCCGTCTTGGCTAGCCAGGAGGGAGTAGACATGGCCGGACTCATCACGGACCCGAACAACATCAAGCTCTCCATCAACGACGGACTGAACGTGTTCCATATCGATGCCTCGAAAATCACCGGTTACAAGACCCTCGATTTTCTCAATGGCCAAGGATCGGTGGTCATCAACGTGACCGGAAACTTGACGAACTGGGGTTGGTCGGTGAACTACGATCCTTCCAAGATCGTCTGGAACTTTTCCGACGCTCAAGTCGTGAACATCAATCAGCGGCAGTTCGTGGGTTCCCTCCTCGCGCCGAATGCCACCGTGACTCAATCGCAGAGCATGAAAGGCTTTCTCCTGGCCGACAACTGGCTCGTCCGCAACTCGGTGGCGCTACACCATTACGCGCTGCCCCAAGCGGTCATCGACCTCGATAGCGATAGCAACGGCACCCCCGACTACCTCGAGGACCTCGACAGCGACGGCGATGGCATCCCCAATGACATCGAAGGCACCGGGGACTACGATGACGACGGCACCCCCAACTACCTCGACCTCGATTCCGACAACGACGGCGTCCTGGATGCCGACGAAATCCTCGACAACGGCATCATCCTCGACTCCGATGGCGACGGCTCCCCCAACTTCATCGACATCGATGACGACGGCGACGGCATCGACACCCCCATCGACGACTGCCCGCTGTGCAACCTCGACGACAACATCATCGAGTTTGAACTGACCGAGGGCCAAATCCGCAACTACGGCATCGACCCGCTCTTCTACTCCTACGCCCGCGACATCTGGAATGCGGTGAAGCTGGAGCTCAACTGCAACACCGACGGCCTTCCCCTAGAGGATCACAAGCGTGGCTTCGATGAAGACCGCTTCTACGTGGAAGAGGACTCCGAGGTATTCGTCACCGTCATCTACGACGGCGCCAAGCAAATCAACTCCGTTGCCTGGTATGATGCCGCCGACCACGTCGCGACTTGGAGCACCATCTGGGAGAAGTTCGGCACCGGCCCCACCGCACCCCTGGTCCCCGGCTCCACCGCCAGCCTGGGCATTCTGCCCGCCGGCACCGAGCTGCGCCTTGGCCTCGTCTCCGATGGCGGAGCGGGAGGCACCCAGCGCATCTACCAGGATGCCGACCTCAATCCCGGCTCCCTGGAGCTGGCCGCCTCCCTCCTCGACATCCCCGGCGACCCGCTCATCGTCGCCTTCGAGGACCGGGTCTTCCAAGGTCGGGACAATGACTTCAACGACGTCATCCTCCTCATTGACATCGTGCCCGCCGCCCCGGCAACCCTGCAGTTCGGTGGAATCTCCCCCACCTCGGCAGACGTCGAGACCGTGCTCACCAACCTGGGCTGGAACGACCCGAGCTACGAGATTTCAGCCGACTTGTTCGAGCTGCCCGCCTCCGGCCCGGTGACCATCGACCTGCGGGGCGATGCCAGCAGCCTCGACTTCAGCCTCGCCCTCGTGGACTACGAGAAAGTGGCCACCGTCACCCCCAACTTGTTAGAATTCCGCGCCATTGCGGGAGAGAACGCGGTGACCGTGCTCGACAACCAAATCAGTGAAGCCGGCGACCAGGTCACCTTCGACCCCCAAGCCCTGGGACTCGCTGGACGGACCGTGATGTTGGCCATGCTGCCTCACAACCGCTTCGACCGCTTCGTGACCAATCCCCACCGCTACACCCCCCGTGGCCAGGGCGAGAACACCAAGCGCCAGCCGCTCTTCTCCGTGAATGCGGCCAACCCGGGAGCCCTCGACCAATTCCTCACCTTCACCGACAACAACACCACCGTCGTCATGGTCGAGGACCACAGTCGGGCCGAAGGGACCGAAGCCGGAGCCGCCAGCGACTCCAACTTCGCGGACTTCTGGTTCGAGATCACCCCCGCTCTGGATCCCCTCAGCCTCGGCGGCAGCGGCTACTACCAAGGCAGCCCCGACCCCACCACCGGATGGGACGGCGTCGATGGCTATAGCAGCGAACAAAAAGGCGACTTCTAAGACCACCCCCCAAGTCTGGCCTCAATCCAACTAAAAAAACCCAGCCTCCTCCTCGCACCCCCGGCGAGGAGGAGTTTTTTTATCCCCTCGCTCCTCTCTGAACCCCAGGAACCCCCACCCCAGCCCCCCCCTGCGACCGCTGCTTTGAGGCTTCCCAGCCCCTCACGCCCCCCTTCAAACCCGAACGAAAAAGCTCCCCGCCACGACATCCTGCCCCCATCTCACCCATCCGGTAAATCTTTCCGGTAAAATTGGGGAAAGCGGAAATTTTTACCGGATTTTCGCTAGCCAACTTTCCACTCGCACCTGCCAAAAAAAAACCATAAACCACTTACCTAAAGCGTTTTGATACGACCTATAGCTATTTTGGCACATGAAATGAATACAGTAATCAGCAACCAGTCCGCATCCCAATGAAACTCTCCCAACTCCACATCGACACCGTCTCCTTCATCGTCCCCGCGATGAATGAGGAGGCGACTCTGGAGACCCTCTTCCGAGGCATCAGCGAGCAGATGGAAATCCTCGGTCACAACTTCGAGGTGCTCTTCATCGACGATGGCAGCAGCGACCGCACTTGGTCGGAAATGGAACGCCTGGCCACCCTCAATCCCGGCATCGTGCGGTCCTTCCGTTTCCGCTGCAACATGGGCAAGGCTGACGCTCTCTCCCTGGGTTACGAAAAAGCAATCGGTGATGTCGTTATCACCATGGATGCTGATTTACAGGATGATCCGCAAGAGATTCCACGCTTTTTGAGCAAGCTGCAAGAGGGGTATGGAATCGTCACAGGGCACAAAAAAAAACGTTTTGATCCCTGGCATAAAGTCCTCCCCAGCCGCGTCTTCAACACCATCCTGAGCAAGCTCGTCGGAGTGAAATTGCACGACCACAACTGCGGATTCAAAGCCTATCGGCGCGAGGTGGCCAAGCAACTGCCCATGTATGGCGAGATGCACCGCATGGTGCCCGCCTTGGCCTCCTTCGAAGGCTACGAGACCGCCGAGCTGATTGTGCAACACCACCCCCGCGCATTTGGGAAAAGCAAATACGGCGTCAAGCGCATCCTGAGCGGCCTCTTCGACATGGTCACCATCAGTTTCCTCAAGAGTTACCGCAATCGCCCCATGCACTTCTTCGGTCGTATCGCTCTCCTCGCCGGATTCACCGCCGGCGGTTTTTTGATAGCCGGCCTACTCACCGCACTGCTCGGCCACGCCCTTTCCCTCTTTCTCACCGTGATCGGTATGATGAGCCTGATGGCAGCTCTCCTCTCAATCGGCATGGGCTTGCAGATGGAGCTCGGCGTCTACCGCGCGATGCTCGAAGACCACACCGTCCCCGTAGCCCAGACCGCTGGCGAAAAATCTTTCCAACCCCGCGTCCATCGCGAGGACGTCAGCCTGGTCGCCTAATCTCTCTCCATTCTCTTTTTAAAACGAACCCTCTCCCTCACAACAATGAAACAACGCAAAAAATACCCCCTCGTCAACCTGACCCTGAGCTTGGCTCTCGCATCTCCCCTCATGGCGGATGCAGACCACGACGGCATCAGCAACGACATCGAAAAAGACAAACTCCAGGTTTCCAAGAACGACTGGGAAATCGACAAGAAGGATCTGGAGTCCAAGGCCGGAGTCATCTCTGCCGTCGGAGGTTCACTCAGCTTCAATAAAAACAAGGACCTGTATGACGCCGCCTTTACCGACACGGCGGCCGGTCCGGGCTACTTCAAAGTGACCAAATGGACTGGCGACCAATCCAGTGCTTACGGTCAGCGCTTCTACTTCGGCATGGCCACCAAGCCTCTGAACAAGACCTGGGCCACTCCCGTGACCCAAGACGTTATGCTGGTGGCTAAAGATGGCACCGAGCTGGTCACCGACCTGCGCCACGGCGTCATGGAACACGATTTGGGCAGCATGGCCCAAGCCGAATACTGCCAATACTCCGTCCTGCTCGAGCCCGAGACCTTCAACACCACCGAAGAGGTGCTCTCAGCCGTCTTGGCCAACCTCTCTCACATCCTCATCCGCGGCGAATTCTGGGTCGACGGAGAAGGGGAGCAAAGCTTCCTCGCTCCTGCTGGTCAATATCTCGACGAGTCCCCCGACACCGACGGAGACGGCACCCACGACTTCCAAGACCTCGATTCCGACAATGACGGCATTCCCGACTCCGTTGAAGGCTATCAGGACAGTGATGGCGACGGCTTGGCCGACTACCGCGACACCGACTCCAACAACGACGGCATCCTCGACGCCCCTGAAAGCGGTGATGGCGATGAGGACGGCGATGAGGACGGTGATAACGATCGTGATGAAGATG
Source organism: Roseibacillus ishigakijimensis (assembly GCF_016595415.1). GTDB lineage: Bacteria > Verrucomicrobiota > Verrucomicrobiia > Verrucomicrobiales > Akkermansiaceae > Roseibacillus > Roseibacillus ishigakijimensis. Next base: position 157 of record NZ_JAENIO010000042.1, on the reverse strand, counting down.
ACGACGACGATCGTGATGAAGATGACGACGACGATCGTGATGAAGATGACGACGACGATCGTGATGAAGATGACGACGACGATCGCGATGAAGATGACGACGACGATCGCGATGAAGATGACGACGACGATCGCGATGAAGATGACGACGACGATCG
>NZ_JAENIO010000041.1 GCF_016595415.1 Roseibacillus ishigakijimensis | reverse complement strand
GCCGCGCTGCTCGACTTGTCAAGGGAAAAAGGTGGTTTTTGCCAATCTAATTTGCTGGCTACGAATCGGTTAGGCTCTTAACCTGACGCGAATGACCTCCCGGTCAAAACGAAAGAGGAACGGAAGCGAGCCACCGACTTCCGTAAATTCCTCTTAGACGACGGTTTTCAGATGATCCAATTCAGTGTTTACGCCCGACCTTGTGTCACCTTCGCCCGCCAAGAAACGCACATCCGACGCGTCCGGCAGATGGTCCCTTGCGAAGGCTCCGTAAGAGCCATGTTCATCACCAAAGCCCAGTGGGAACGGGCTTTCATCATTCATGGAAAACCTGCCAAAGAAGTTGACCCCGAAGAGATCCCCGAGCAAATCGAACTCTGGTGATCCGGCCTCCGTTTTTCACCACAAGCCATAAATCACTCAGAATAAGAACTGAGGCGGCGACGGAGTGTCGCCGCCTCAGTTTTGGAATCAAGGCAAAGCCGGTCCGCACTCGATCTCTCTGCAAAACATAGTGTCGCCGCCTCAGTTTTGGAATCAAGGCAAAGCGTTGGGATCACGGGCTTTTTTGGTGCCTTGAGTGTCGCCGCCTCAGTTTTGGAATCAAGGCAAAGCCGGCAGAGTTTACTGTATCGTGAATAAGATAGTGTCGCCGCCTCAGTTTTGGAATCAAGGCAAAGCATTCAAACCGCTTTCGTTGATCCTAGTAGAAGTGTCGCCGCCTCAGTTTTGGAATCAAGGCAAAGCAAGAAATGGGCTCGCTATGGTGACTGGAAGAGTGTCGCCGCCTCAGTTTTGGAATCAAGGCAAAGCGTCGCTGGTGCTGGGAGGGTCCCCCATTGTAGTGTCGCCGCCTCAGTTTTGGAATCAAGGCAAAGCTATGCGGAAATCGCCCCTTTTCCGTTGCAAGTGTCGCCGCCTCAGTTTTGGAATCAAGGCAAAGCGACAGTTGGGATAAGAGTAAAGGGTAGCCAGTGTCGCCGCCTCAGTTTTGGAATCAAGGCAAAGCAACGGTCGCCAACTTCGGCCAATCGCAATTAGTGTCGCCGCCTCAGTTTTGGAATCAAGGCAAAGCTGCGTCATCCGCCGCCGCAAGGTGGACGTAGTGTCGCCGCCTCAGTTTTGGAATCAAGGCAAAGCACCTCCACCGGGTAGAGATTGAGCCAGCCAAGTGTCGCCGCCTCAGTTTTGGAATCAAGGCAAAGCCGGGTCTTGTTGGTCACACGGTAATTACCCAGTGTCGCCGCCTCAGTTTTGGAATCAAGGCAAAGCTCGTCCTCTGTTGCCGGCAGGGGCGTGACGAGTGTCGCCGCCTCAGTTTTGGAATCAAGGCAAAGCGCGCTAATGACATTGTAGGGGGTGAGCGGGAGTGTCGCCGCCTCAGTTTTGGAATCAAGGCAAAGCGATGCTCGCTCTTGGGCTTGGAGCGGGGATAGTGTCGCCGCCTCAGTTTTGGAATCAAGGCCAAAGCTCTAAAGCCCCCTCCACACCTCCCGAGACCAAAGGAACACTTTTCTCTTCCCCTGACTCTCATTTTCAGTCATTTATTAAATCCTTAATCATACCCCCCCAGAAAAATGAATGACTATATAGCGAACCACATCGACAGTTACCGTGCGCGGTTAGGATGCCTCGATCAGGAAGGGCATCGCGCCATTTGGGAGAACCAGCCGCCGCAAATCTTTGCCACCAAGGTGACGGCCGCGCGGGAGGCGACGCGCAGTCTGGCCGAGTTGGCAGCCCGGCAATCGGCCCCGACAACGGGGACGACCAAGGACAAGGCCCGGGAGAAGGATGAGCTGGAGCAATTGGCCTTCCGCGTGGCGCGGGCCCTGGTGCTCTTCTGCAAGGACAAGAGTGATGAGACGATGGCGGCACGCTATGACCTCCCCCTGAGCGGTTGGCGGCGGATGCGGGATGAGGCTCTGCTGCAACGGGCCCGCCTACTGTGATTAGCGACCTCGCCAATCTCTTGAGCGACCCCGATGCCACGGCTGAGGCGGACGCCTACGGCATCACACCCCAGGCGCAAGCGATGCTGGAGAAGGAGGCCGATGACTTCGAAAATTACATCGTGCGCCCCCAGGATGCCATCGCGGACCGATCGGTGCTGACGGCGGAGCTACAGAGCCGCACCCGGGAGGTAGCGGCTCTCTTTGCGGGCCTGGAGGATCTGATTTATCAATTCGATGGCACGGTGGAGGGAGCGGAGTTTGTGGAAGCCTATCTGGCCTCCTCCCGCATCATCGACCGGGGGCACGGGCCCCGCCGCACTCCCGACCCCGGGGAGCCGGGCGACGGCGATGGCAACAGTGGGGGCGACAGCGACAACGGGGACGCGGAGCCCTCCGGCAGCAACAGTGGCAATGGGGACAGCGGCGGGGAAGATCCGGCCTGAAAAGGAAGAAAAGGAGAGGACGACTCCGAGGCGGGGGCCCAATTTGCAAACGGACTTGTGACTTGCGCCCTTTGCTTGCCGCTGCCACCTTTAGAGAGAACGAAACGAGAAATCCGATTATGAGCGAACCATTTGCCAATACCCCCGACCATACCCCCAATCAAAAAGCCGCCGACGAGCTGCGGGCAGCTGCTGCCGCCGGTGGCGAGCGCGCCCGTGAGCTGGCCCACACGGCGGAAGAAAAGGCCCGCCTGCTGAAGGAATCCGCAGCGGAAAAAGCCAAGGAATTGCGGGAAACAGCCAGCAAGCGCACCGAGCACTTCCGCGAGCATGCGGGCGAGAATGTGCAGCACATCCGCAGTGCGGCCACCGAACAGCTGCAGGACACGCGGCTGAAGATGCGGGAATTCCACGCCGATGCGGAAGACTTGATTCGCCAGCACCCGACGCAGACTGTCATTGCCGCTGCCGTGGTCGGCTTCCTGGCTGGTCTGGTCATTCGTCGCTAATCCTGCTCCTCCCCCATGAACGAATCTGGCAACGAGCCTGAGATCTCGTTTCCCAAGGGCTTGTCGGCATATGTGCGGACGCGCCTGCAGCTGATCTCCTTGGAGACCCAAGAGGCGCTGGTGCATTTGCAGGGCAAGATGGGCCCGCTGGTGGCGGTGGTGATCTGCGGCCTCAGCGCCTATGTGCTGGTGCTGGCCGCCGTCATCTCGCTTCTGGGAAAGGCGCTTTTTTTGCTCACCAAAAATGAATTTCTCGGCTGGGAGGTGATCGCCCTCGGCACGGCAGGACTTCACATTGTCATCATTAAAGCCATGAAGGCAAAGATCACGCGCAAGCCGAAAAGCCCCCTTTTCGAATACTCCCGCGCAGAACTCGAACGCGACCGCGAATGGATCCACGAACACAATCCCACAAGCAAGAGCTAGTCCGCCAGCTGGCGGGATACCGAAATCTAATCAAGGTTCCCGATGCCAAGCAGGTGCTCGGGAAGTCCAAGGACCTCTTGCAATTGGCTGAGAAACTTCCTCAATCCCTGCAAGGACGGCCAGCCCGCACTCTCATGATTACGGGCGGCATCACCTGCCTGTTGGTCTTGCTGGTCAAACCTCGGAAAAAGCGAAAAAAAGCAAAAAACAGTCCTGCCGAAAGCACAATTAAAGCACAACTTTTTGCCTTTTTTCTCTCCACCGCACAACCCCTCGTGCGGGTTTGGTTAACCGAACATGCACGCAAGTGGATGCGAAAGTAAACACATGGAAAAATCGACAAAGATTCTTGCCGTCCCCCGTCTCTCCGGTGTCCAATAACGAACACACACCAACCCTTAATCATCCTATTTTATGTCCGAACACCAGGTTCTGGCCCACGTTGACGAATACCTCAAGATTGGCATGGAGTATGAATGCTCCGATGTCCACCTTCCGACTGCTTACCCACCCGCGTGGCGGCGATTTGGCACCCTTTCTCCGATTTGGGATGACCATCCGCCTCTCACTGCAGAGGATACCGAGCGCCTGGCGATGTCTTTCCTTGGAGAAAAGGAGAAGGCCCGCCTGGCGGAGAAGGGAGATGTCGACTTTGCCTATGCCAACGATTTCGGGCGTTTCCGGGCATCGGTGGTTCGCCAGCGCTTGGGTCTGGAGCTGGTTTTCCGCATCATTTCCACCAAAATCCGGACGATGGCGGAGTGCGGTTTGCCAGAGGAGCACCTCATCCCCCTCACCCGTTACCAGAACGGGCTCATCCTCGTGACGGGCTCGGTGGGTTCCGGCAAGTCGACCTCGATGGCTTCGCTGGTGAACTTCATCAATCACGACCGGGAGGATCATATTCTCACTCTGGAAGACCCCATCGAATACGTTTTTGACTCGGCCGGCTGCCACGTCAACCAGCGGGAAGTGCACAGTCACACCGAGTCCTTTGGCCGGGCCCTGCGGGGCGCGCTGCGGGAGGACCCGGACGTCATCATGGTGGGAGAGATGCGGAACCTGGAGACCATTCAGCTCGCCCTCACGGCAGCGGAGACCGGTCACCTGGTGCTTGCTACTCTGCATACGGGCAACGCGCCCCGGACGCTGGACCGGGTGCTGGACGTCTTCCCCACCGACCAGCGGGACCAAATTCGGGTGATGGTTTCGGAGTCTCTCCGCGGCATTGTCTCCCAGCAGCTCGTCCCCAAGATGGACGGCACGGGCCGGGCCCTCGCGCTCGAGCTCCTCGTGAATACGGCGGCGGTGGGTGCCACCATCCGCGATGGCAAGACCTTCATGCTGCCCGGCATCATGCAGACCGGTAAGAATGTCGGCATGATCACGATGGATGAATCCCTGCGCAATCTCTACACCCAGGGCATCATTTCGCAGGAAGAAACCTTGTTCCGCTGCGAAGACAAGGCCCAGATGCGCGCCTTCTTCAAATCCTAATTCTCACCTTTCCTCACTCTTTAAACTGACTTTCCCATGGCCGAAATTGATCGACTTTTCACAGCTCTGGTCGAAGCCAAAGGCTCCGATCTCCACCTTTCCGAAGGACAGCCACCCAAGATCCGGGTGCACGGCGCGGTCTCTCCCATTGAGGGGGAACCCGTTCTCGAAGGCGAGAGCTTCAAGAACATGCTCGCGGAAATCTGTGATCCCAAGGCTTTCGAAGAATACTTGGAAAAAGGAGACCTGGACTTCGCCTACGAGATGGACGAAGTCTCCCGCTTCCGCTGCAACTACCTGCAGCAGCAGCACGGTCTGGCAGCGGTGTTCCGGCTCATCCCGACCGAGATTGCGACTCTGGAGGACCTCAACCTTCCTCCCGTGATCAAGGAGTTCGGGCACATGCGCTCGGGCCTGGTCCTCGTCACCGGTCCCACCGGCTCCGGTAAATCCACCACCTTGGCGGCTCTCCTCGACTACATCAACACGAACTTCAACCGCCACATCATCACCGTGGAGGAGCCCATCGAGTTCGTTCACAGCAACAAGCGCTCCATCATCACCCAGCGGGAGGTGCCCATCCAGACGCCCAGCTTCGCTGATGGTCTGCGCGCGGCCCTGCGGGAGGATGCCGACATCGTGCTGGTGGGTGAGATGCGGGACTTGGAGACCATCTCGCTGGCCCTGACGGCTGCGGAAACCGGTCTGCTCGTCTTTGGAACCCTACACACCAACAACGCCCGCAAGACCATCGACCGGGTCGTGGACGTCTTCCCCGCCGACCAGCAATCGCAGGTGCGCACCATGCTGGCCGCTTCCATCAAAGGGATCGTAGCCCAGCTGCTCTGCAAGCGCGTGGACAAACCGGGCCGGACGGCGGTGAATGAGATCATGTTCTCCAACTCGGCGGTTTCCGCCATTATCCGGGAAGGGAAGACGCAGAAGCTCTACGACGTGATCACCCAGGGTAAGGAAGAAGGCATGCAGTTCATGGACGAGGCCATCTGGCAAAAGCTGCAGGCGGGCATGATTGCTCCCGAAGAAGCTTACATGAAGGCCATCGACAAGACTCGCTTCAAGCGCTTCCTCCCTGCCGAATCGGCTGCTCTGGGGGCTGCCACCGGGGAGAACCCGATGGACCACTGAGCGGGCTTGGCTCGCTCGACAAGCACTCGCACACTTACCAACAGGGGCCTTTCCGGTCCCTGTTTTTTTGTTTGCCAAAAAGGCTTTTCTCCCGCCTCCATCCCTGCACACTGCCGCCATGGCAACGCTTTCCGAGCAAATCACTGAAGACATCAAGTCCGCCATGCGGGCCAAGGACACCGTCACTCTGGGCACTCTGCGCGCCCTCAAATCGGCCCTTAAAAACAGCGCCATTGAGAAGGGCGGAGCCGATGCCGTCCTCGACGACAGCGAGGTCACCGCCGTGATCCGCAAACAAATCAAGCAGCGCCAGGACTCCATCACCCAATTCGAGCAAGCCGGACGCACCGAATTGGCCGAAAAGGAGAAATCGGAAATCGCGGTATTGGAGGGCTACCTGCCCGCCGCCCTCACCCAGGAGGAGATCGACCAAGCGGTGGCGGAAGCCATCGCCGAGACGGGTGCCACCAGCCGGGCCGAGATGGGCAAGGTGATGAAGGTCTTGCAGGAGAAGACCGAAGGCCGGGCGGACGGCAAAACGCTTTCGCAAGCGGTGCAAAACAAGTTGGCCTGACCTTTTTTCACCCTGCCCCGCCATGACCGCTGCCATCATCGTCGCCTCCGGGAGTTCTCGTCGCATGGGCTTCGACAAGTTGATGGCTCCGTTGGCGGGGAGCAGCGTCCTCGCCCATTCCGTGGCTGCCTTTGCCAGTCATGCCGAAATCTCCCACGTGGTGGTGGTCACGGATCAAAAGCGCTTCGCCGCCCTCGATCTGACCACGGCGGCGATACCCGTCGTGCGGGCGGAAGGAGGGGCGGAGCGGCAGGACTCCGTCGCCAGTGGGCTGGCCCTGCTTCCGGCAGAGTGCTCTCTGGTTGCGATCCACGATGGCGCCCGTCCCCTCATCAGCGCGGAAGCGATCTCTCTCGCGCTCGATGCCGCCGCCGTGCACGGGGCGGCCTCGCTGGCCCATCCAGTGACGGAGACCCTGAAGCGAGCCGATGGAGATGACTTCGTGCAGGAAGCGGTGAGCCGGGACTCCCTCTGGGCCATGGAGACTCCTCAATGCTTTCGCCTGCGGCTCTTGCAAGCGGCCTACGAGCAAGTTCGTAGCGACGGCCTCCACATCACCGACGAAGTCTCGGCCTTGCAGCATCTCGGCCATGCCGTCAAACTGATTCCCAATCCCGGGCCGAATCCGAAAATCACCTATCCGGGCGACCTCACGCTGGCCGCCAAGCTCCTTGCCCCCTCCCTCTGAACGTTCCACCATGACTCCACCGCTCACCCTGCAGCCCATCTCCCGCATCGAGGGGGAAATCACCCTGCCCGGATCCAAAAGCATCTCGAACCGAGCCCTCCTCCTCGCAGCCCTTGCCGAAGGAAAGACCACCCTCACCAACCTGCTCCGCAGTGACGACACCCGTCATATGCTCAATGCCTTGGAAGCTCTCGGGGTCGACTTTCACCAAGAAAACGAGGGCACGACCTGTCACCTCCAGGGTCTGGCGGGCCCTTTCCAAAAAGAGGAAGCACTGGAACTCTTTCTGGGGAATGCCGGCACCGCCATGCGCCCCCTCACCGCCGCCCTCGCCCTCTCCCCCGTCACGGTCACCCTCACCGGTGAACCCCGTATGGAGGAACGCCCGATCGGCCATCTCTTGGAGGGCTTGCGTGAACTGGGCGCCGAGGTCACTTGCCTGAAAAACGAAGGCTACCCCCCCTTGCAAATCACCGGGAAAACCTTACCCGGAGGCCGCGCCCGCATTGATGGCTCGGTCTCCTCCCAGTTCCTCACCGCCCTCCTCATGGCCGCCCCACTGATGGACGGGGACGTCACGATAGACATCGTAGGAACGCTGGTTTCCAAGCCCTACATCGACATCACCCTCGCCCTCATCGAGGCCTTCGGGGTGACGGTCACTCACGAGAATTACGAGACTTTTCGTATCGCTGGAGGCCAACACTACCGCTCGCCCGGCACCTTCCTCGTCGAGGGAGACGCCTCTTCCGCCTCCTACTTTCTCGCCGCCGCAGCCATCAAGGGCGGCACGGTGAAAGTGTATGGCATCGGGGAAAATTCGCTGCAGGGCGACACCGCCTTCGCCCATGTCTTGGGCGAAATGGGTGCGGAAGTCACCTACGCTCCCGACCACGTGGCAGTGAGCCGCAAGGGGCCTCTCAAGGCCGTTGATCTAGACCTGAACCACATCCCGGACGCGGCCATGACCATCGCCACCACCGCCCTTTTTGCGGAAGGAACTACCACCATCCGCAACATCGAAAACTGGCGGGTGAAAGAAACCGATCGCTTGGCCGCGATGTCCGCCGAGCTGCGCAAAGTGGGCGCGACCGTGGAGGAAGGGCCCGACTTCATCACCATCACCCCCGGGAGGGAACTGCGGCATGCCGAGATTGAAACCTACGATGACCACCGCATTGCGATGTGCTTCTCGCTGGTGGCTCTCTCCGACACCCCGGTGACCATTCTCGACCCCGGCTGCACGGCTAAAACCTTCCCCGACTACTTTGAAAAATTGGCTTCGCTCCAAAAGGACTGAGTGCAAAGCCAATTTCCAAAAGAAAAGAATCATTCTACAGAATCGACAGGCGAGCCCGGGAGTGGTTCCCTCCCGGGAGTCATGAAATTCGTGTTCGTCCTGCTCGGTCTCGGTCTGGTCACCCTCTCCGCCTCTCCCCGTCCCAATCTGGTCTTTATTCTAGCGGATGACCTGGGGTGGACTGACCTTCGCACGGGCGGCAAGGGACCCAACGTCCTCGCTGGGGTCGACTACGGCTCAACCTCCTATCAAACGCCAAATCTGGCGCGTTTGGCGGAGGAGGGTCTTTCCTTCACCCACTGCTATGTGCAGCCGAATTGTGCCCCCACGCGGGCGGCCATTTTCTCGGGGCAATACCCCGCACGATCCGGGAACGGGGTCTACAATGTGCAAAGTCTCAATCGCGGTATTGGCCAGCCTCCCTTGCTGGGACCGGAGCAGAACGAGGATGTGCCCGCGAGTCACCACACCTTGGCGGAAGCACTTTCCGAGGCTGGCTATGTCACCGCGCATTTTGGCAAATATCACATCGGGGGTCACGAGGGCGGAGCGGCCACCCTGCCGGAGGAGCAGGGCTTTGACTTCAACTTCGGCGGCCACCAGAGCGGCCATCCCCGCAGCTACACCGCCGGGGAAAACGGCTTTCACCCGACCGTGGGACCTGGCCTCAATCCCTTTGCCCAGCCCTATAGCGAGTCCTATGTGGAGCAGGTCCTCCAGGGACCGCAGAAGAACCCCCTCCATCGGCGGGCCTTGGCTCGCCCCGACCTCTTTCCCCAAGCCCGCGCCAACGATCCCGGTGCTCTGGTGGGCAAGGGCAAACACCTCACCGATGCCATGGCCGATGCTGCGGCGAGCTTTCTGCAAAGTCATGGCAAAAGTGAACGAGCGGCCGATCCCTTCTACCTCCAATTCCATCTCTATGCCGTCCACACTCCCATTCAGCCCCGCCGAGACCTGTCGCAGAAATACCAGTCTCTCCCCCTGACGGGAGCCCATCAGGACGCCTCCTACGCCGCCCTGGTGGAAGGACTGGACCAAACCGTGGGGCGACTTCTCGACGCCTTGGAGGACCCCAATGGCGATGGACGGAAGGATGATTCCCTCACCAAAAATACGGTCGTCATCTTCTGCTCCGACAACGGGGGGCATGTCGGCCCCACTGCCAACCAGCCCCTTCGCCACCGGAAAGGATCACATTGGGAGGGGGGCATTCGCGTGCCTCTCATCATCCGTCAGCCCGGCACCATTCCCTCCGGGGAGCAGAGCGACACCCTCGTGCATGCGGTGGACTTTTATCCCACTCTCCTTGAGCTGGCGGGGGCCAAGCTCAAGGAAGACCTCACCTTTGACGGCATCTCCTTGGCCCGTCATCTCAGCGGGCCAGCAAAAACTCCGCGCGCCCGCGAGCCGATTTTTTACCATTTCCCCGGCTATCTCGACCACCGCTCCCGCCCCCTGAACGCCGTGATCAAGCGCACCCGGGGGGCCACTTACAAACTCCTCTATCACTATGACCTCCTCTATCAGGGAAATCCCCGCAGCAAGGTCGATCGCGAAGAGGGCCTCCCCGTGCTGGAGCAACCGTGGCAACTTTTCAATCTCGACGAAGACCTGAGCGAGAAGAAGGATCTCCTCGCTACCGCTGACGCGCCCACCGCCGGGAACCGCGCCATTGCGCGGGAACTCGCCGCAGACCTCTCCGCTTGGTTGGGGCAAGAGGGAGAGGACTGGAATCCCAAACCGGTGATCGAGCGAGCCACCGGCCGCCCCCTCCCCTTTCCCGACCAAAAAACATTAAGAAAATGAGCCTTGCTCTTCGAAGACTGATCGAGATTGGGGATTTCAAGTTCAAAGCGAAAGGCAAGGAACACCAACATCGCAACTGACTGACAACTCGGGAATTGGAATCCCGAATCCGAGACAATCAGCCTCATTCGACCGGAGAGAATCTAGAGTGGGCGTTAAACACGCAGCCCTCTAGCGTGTCCAATGAGAACTCTTCACAGAAAACCCTAACTAAAACATACACCATTAACTACCAATAAATTAAAATAAAACCAAGAACCTCATCAAACGAATCCCGACCTCAATCGCAGCAACAACTCATAATTTTTGTTTTCCCGGTCGTTGTTACATGCTAGGTAATGAATGTGGATTTCCGTTTCACTGAACGGACCCGTCAACCAGAGAACATACCCCTAATACAAAAAATGAAAACCTCTCTTCGATCATTTTACTCAGGAAACCCGCTCCTCCTATTATGCAGCCTAAGCACAATGGCTCATAGCCAGAATGCCATTTGGGATACTGCCGAAACAGCGGAAGTGACCGTATCCACAGGTTCAAGCAATTCGTTGTTTGTGCAGTCCGCAGACATCTTGGGCGGGGAACGAGATATGTATATCGAGATATTGGCCGGAGGAATCAGCGCAGGCAACAACATGTGGACAAGAACAGACGCCGAGCCTCTCCGCCTTGAATCTAATGCGGCCTCCGGCTCTGCTACCCTAGCGATATGGACTTGGGACGGGGAAGATGGGAGCACAGCCTTGAACCCCATCGGCTTGGGAGGGGTCGATCTCGCTAACCTCTACTCTGGCCTTTTATTTGAATTCACTTCCGACGGTGCGGACAACGTGCAATGGGATATTGTTTTTTATTCGGATGCCTCCAATCACTCAACTTACACCATTTACCAACCATTTTCATTGCCAGTCTCTGACGTAACCTATTCTCCTTCATTTTCGGACTTCGCAGTCACGGCAGGAACAGGTGCAGATTTCTCTAATATTGGAGCCATCGAAATCATGACATCCAGCCCGTCCCCGGCTATTAACGGAGCGGTTGATTCGATGATCCGAAATTTACAATTTTCCCCTACTCTCGTCCCAGAACCCACCAGCTCTCTTCTCATGCTACTCGCCATGTCGGGAATTTTTTATAAAAGAAAAAGGTAATTCACCCTCATACTGGAAACAAAGGCTCCCGGGAAAAGGACTCCACAAAATCGCCAAACAACAGCTCGCTGCACGATTTGAAATAGCTTTTTATATAGTCAAATTGTAATAATCGAAGAGAGTGAAGTCAAAAACTTCGCTCCTCCCACCTGCCCAGGGCCTTGTGGAGGCAGTCGGCGCTGGGTTTGAGCTTTTTGCCCCGGCGTTTGAGGATGTTGATGGCCCGGTGGGGCACGGGATCCTTGAGGCGCAGGTAGCTCACCCCCGGGGTGGGCTGGTGCTCGCGGAACATTTGCGGCACAAAAGCCACCCCCAGACCGGAAGAAACCAGCGACATCAGCGTCACCAGCTGTTCGCAACGAATGGGTTGCTGGGGAGCGTCTTCCAGCTGGCACAGCGCAAGGGCCTGGTCGCGGAAGCAATGCCCCTCTCCCAGCAAGAGCAGCTCGTCCTTGGGCACCTCGCCCAACTTGAGCGTCGCCTGCCGCCGGTTGGCCAGGGGGTGGGAGCCCGGCACGGCAAGAAGGAGGGGCTCGCGAAAGAGGGCCCGCAGGTGCAGGGCACGACGCTTGAGAACGTTTTGCGCCAAATCGCTGATGACGGCAAAGTCGACCTCTTCATTGACCACCCACTCCACCAGCTGGGCGGTCTGGGCCTCCCGCACTTGCACCCGGATGTTGGGGAATTCCTCCCGAAAGGCCCCCAGCAAGTGGCCCAGCAAATAGGGCGCGATGGTGGGGATGAGGCCCAGGGTGACCTCCCCCCTGCGGGCTTCCTCCCGGTTTTGGAACGAGGCCAGCAGGCGATTGCGCCCGGCGAGGAGAACCTTCGCTTGTTCATAGACCGCTTGCCCACTGGTGGTCAGCGCAATACCACGAGCACGGCGAAGCAGGAGGGGCTCACCCAATTCCTCCTCCAACTTCTGGATCTGAGCACTGAGGGAAGGTTGGGCCAAAGAGCACTTGCGGGCGGCGGCGGTGAAGCTGCCTTGCTCGACGATATGGGCAAAATACTCCAGCTGCCGGAATTCCATGAGAAATAGGATAAAGCTATGGCTTGTATTTACGCAATAAACTTTTCTGAAGGGCTTTTTTCGCTAGTCTGCCCGGTGACCCTATCAAGCAATTATGGCAGACAAGCAAATGACGACCACCGGCGGCAATCCCATTGCCGACAACCAGAATTCCATGACCGCAGGACCTCGCGGCCCGCTCTTGATGCAGGATTACCAGTTGATTGAAAAGCTGGCCCATCAGAACCGCGAGCGCATTCCCGAGCGCACTGTCCACGCCAAGGGCTCGGGTGCCTTTGGCAAGCTGACCATCACCCACGACATCACCCAATACAGCAAGGCCGACATTTTCAGCGAAATCGGAAAAGAGACGGACTGCCTCCTGCGCTTCTCCACTGTGGCCGGCGAACGCGGCGCGGCCGATGCCGAGCGCGATGTGCGGGGCTGGGCCCTGAAGTTCTACACCAACGAGGGCAACTGGGACATGGTCGGCAACAACACTCCGGTCTTTTTTGTGCGCGATCCGATGAAGTTTCCGGACTTCATCCACACCCAGAAGCGCCACCCGCGCACCCACATGCGCTCGGCTACCGCGATGTGGGACTTCTGGAGCTTGAGCCCGGAATCCCTGCACCAGGTCACCATCCTGATGTCGGACCGAGGGCTGCCGAAAAGCTACCGCCACACCAATGGTTATGGTTCGCACACCTACTCCTTCATCAATGCCAAGGGCGAGCGCTTTTGGGTCAAGTTCCACTTCAAGACCCGCCAAGGCATCGAATGCCTCACCAACAGCGAAGGAGAGGCCATCATCGCCAAGGACCGCGAGTCCTCCCAGCGCGACCTTTACGAAAACATTGAGAAGGGAAACTACCCGCTCTGGGATTTCAAAATCCAGGTCATGCCTGAAAAAGACGCCGAGAAGGTGCCTTACAACCCCTTCGACGTCACCAAAGTCTGGCCCCATGGCGACTACCCGCTCATTGACGTGGGTGTGCTGGAGCTCAATCGCAATCCCGAGAACTACTTTCAGGAAATCGAGCAAAGCGCCTTCAGTCCCTCCAACATCGTGCCCGGCATCAGCTTCTCGCCCGACAAAATGCTGCAGGCCCGCATCTTTTCCTATGCCGACGCCCATCGCTACCGGGTGGGCACTTGGTATGAAGCCCTCCCGGTCAATCGCCCGAAGTCGCCCGTCAATACCTACCATGCCGACGGCCAGATGAACTTCCTGCCTCCCCACGGTTCCGATGCTTACTACGAGCCCAACACCATGGGAGGACCGGTCGAGGACAGCCGTTTCGCAGAGCCCCCCTTGCAGATTTCCGGCGATGCCGACCGCTACGACCACCGCGAGGGCAATGACGACTACACGCAACCGGGCAACCTCTTCCGCCTGATGAGTGCCGGCGAGCAAGAGCGCCTCTTCCAAAATATCGCAGAAGCGATGGCCGGAGTGCCCCAGGAAATCATCGACCGCCAGCTGGTCCACTTCGACCGGGCCGACCCTGCCTATGGAGCCGGGGTGCGCGCCGCTCTGGCCGGCCAGAACCAGATGACCGGCACCGAACCCGGAGCCGACGATGCCGACCAAATGGGGGCCTGAGTCCCCTTCTTTCCCCGGGCCCCGTGAAGCCCCACCGCGACACGGGGCCCTTTTTTCCCCACCCATCCCTCAGATACCGATGACTGAATCAATCTCTCCCGCTGAAGAAGCGCGTTACGCAGAATTGCAGCAACATGCCCTCGACTTGGCCCGCACCGGGCAAACGGACGAACTGATCTCCATGCTGGCGGTCGGCTTGCCCCTCAATCTCGCAGACGAAAAGGGCAACTCTCTCCTCATGCTGGCGGCCTACAATGGCCACTTGGAAACCACCCGGGCCCTGCTGGACCGTGGCGCGGAGGTTGACCGCCGGAACGACCGCGGGCAAACCCCCTTGGGAGGAGTCGCCTTCAAGGGCTACCGCGAGATCGCGGCGGCTCTCCTCGCTCACGGAGCCGAAGTCGATGCCGATCAGGGCGGAGGCCAGACTCCCTATCACTTTGCCAGCATGTTCGGACGACACGACCTTGCCGCCCTCCTGGTGGAAAAAGGAGCCAATCAAGACAGTCGAAACAAGTTCGGCCTGCGCGGCAAACAACTGCGGGTGGTGGGAAAATTGCTGGAACCACTCATCGCGTGGGCCAAACGGAGAAAAGCAGCAGCCTCGAACTGAGATGACTCCCATTCTGCTGGCCCGCTTCCTTCTCCGCTGCAAACATCGGCAGCGACAGCCCTCTTCTTGAAAGAGGTGCGACGACCTTGCCCAAGGCGGAGAAGAGAACTACTCTCCCGCCCGCTCATGCCACTCGATCCCCAGGACCTCCTCGCCCGCTTTCGCAGCGCGGCCGCCCGACAAGACTTCGAATTCGAGGCGCTCCTGCCCGACCTCCCTGCCTTCACCCGGCTGGCCCCCGGACCGGTGGTCCATCTCTCGGCGGGGATTCATGGCGACGAGCCCGCCAGCCCCCTGGCCGCCTTGGAATTTCTTGAGAATGGACCCGCCGCCGACCTTCACTGGCTCCTCACACCCCTGATGAATCCCAGCGGCTTGGCCCGGGGCAGCCGGGAAAACCGCGATGGCCTCGACCTGAACCGTGACTACCTCCACGGCCAATCAGCGGAAGTGGCAGCGCAACGGGAATGGCTCAGCCGCCAACCGGTGCCCGACCTCTTCATCAGTCTCCACGAGGACTACGACGCCACCGGCTTCTATTTCTACGAAATCCAGCTGGCGGGAAATCCCAGTGTGCGCGATGCCGTCTTCACCGAAATCAAGACGCTCCTCCCCCTCGAGCCCGGCCCCATCATCGACGAACGGGAAAGCTCGGGCCCGGGCTGGTTCTTTCTGGAGGAAATGCCGGATAAAGAAGAATTCGCCCGCGAGGCAGGAGGCTTTCCCGAGGCCCTTCACCTCGGCGAGCGTGGTTGCCCGCTCTCCCTGACCTTCGAAACCCCCACCCATGCCGTCACCTTGGAAACCCGCATCGCAGCCCATCTCGCCGCCATCGCGGCTGCGCTGGCAGAATTTCGCAAATTCTAGTCTGGATTCTCACCCGAGGATTCTGGACTCTCGGGCAGGTCGGTGCTACTTCTCGTTCACCAAATCGCTTTTTAACCACAATATCCCACAAACAAAATGGCTTCTGAACTCGAAATGCCCAAACTCTCCGACACCATGACGGAGGGCACCATCCTGCGCTGGCTCAAAAAAGAAGGAGAATCGGTCGAAATCGGCGACGAAATCGCAGAAATCGAAACCGATAAAGCCACCATGGCCATGGAAGTCTTCGACGAAGGAGTCCTGACGAAAATTCTCGTGCAAGAAGGCGAAAAAGCCGCCGTGGGAGCGGTCATTGGCATTCTGGGCGGAGATGGCGAGAGCTCGTCCGACAGCGGCTCCAGCGAAGAAGCCAGTGCCGAGAAGAAAGAAGAAGAAGCTCCCGCTGAGGAGAAGAAGGAAGAAGCCCCTGCTCCGGCAAGCAGCTCCCAAACCCCGGCCGCGCCGACAAACGCCGATGGGGAACGCCTGCGGGTCTCCCCGCTGGCGCGCAAAATCGCGGAAAGCGAAGGAGTGGATTTGAGTGGACTCAAAGGCTCCGGCCCCGGTGGCCGCATCATCAAGAAGGACGTGGAAGCCGCCGCCAGCGGAGGAGGTTCCGCGGCCCCTACCCAGTCCGCCAGCCCGGCAGCCACTCCCGCGCCCACACCGCAAGCGATCAATCCCGTCGCCTCTGGCGAAGATCAACGCATTGAGTTGAGCTCGCTGCGTCGCATCATTGCCGACCGCCTCCTCACCTCCAAGCAGACCATCCCCCACTTCTACCTTCATGTGGAAGTGGACGCCGCTCCCCTCATGGCCCTGCGCAAGCAAATCAACGAGCAATCTGCAGAGACAACCGGTAATAAATACACCATCAACGACTTCATCGTGAAGGCGCTTATCAATGCCTCGATGGCCGTGCCGGAAGTGAACGCCTCCTTTGCCGGTGATCACATCATCCAATACTCCTCGGTGGGCATCGCCGTAGCGGTTGCCGTAGAGGACGGCCTCGTCACCCCGGTGGTCAAAAAGGCGGAAAGCAAGAGCCTCTTGCAAATTTCCCGCGAAATCAAAGACCTGGCTGCGCGCTCACGGGACAAGAAATTGCGTCCCGATGAATTCGATGGCGGCACCATCACCATCTCCAACCTCGGTTCTTACGGAATTGACTCCTTCGATGCCATCGTCAATCCCCCGCAAGCAGCCATTCTCTCGGTAGGCAACATCGTCAAAAAACCCGTGGTGGTGGGTGACGAAATCAAGCCCGGCCTCCGCCTCAACCTCGGTCTCTCCTGCGACCACCGCGTGGTTGACGGAGCAGTGGGAGCCCGCTTCCTCGCCGAGGTGAAAAAGCTCATCGAAAGCCCGGCACTGATGCTGGTCTAAGGAAAATCCGTCCTTCTTTTCTTCAAAAACCCGTCTGGCCAGTGGTCCGGCGGGTTTTTTCATTCCTGCGCCCAAATGCGGCCAAATGGCAAGAAACAGGAGAGCGGCAAACAGAGCGGCAATTATCTGGCGCACAACCCCCGCCCCCCGCACGCCGGGCTTATCGGCAAAAAAAAGCCCCTTCTCGCTCTCAGACAGGAAGGGGTGCGTTCGGGTTACCTGTCAGAATGAGGGGAAAAGTGGAGCGGGTGATGAGATTCGAACTCACGACATCAACCTTGGCAAGGTTGCGCTCTACCACTGAGCTACACCCGCTTTTCCCCTCGGGGGCGCGCAGCATACAAAACCGCCTCCGGGCCGCAAGAGAAAATTACTCTTTTCATGACAAAAAGTCGCTCGACCTGACGCTCACTTTGTCCCAGAACCCTCTCCACGCCCCATCATGGACAAACTCGCCGAAATCATCGCCCACAAACGAACCGAAGTGGAGGCTCTCCTCCCCAAAGCTGACATCCTGAAAGCGGCTGCCCTGCAACGAAACGATTTCCGGGGATTCCGCACCGCGCTCGACCGGGGCCCCCATCAGCTGGGAGTCATCGCGGAGGTCAAAAAGGCCTCTCCTTCCGCCGGAATCATCGATCCCGACTTCGATCCCATCCGGCAGGCCGAACGCTACCTCGACGGCGGAGCCTCCTGCATGTCCATCCTGACCGACGAAAAGTATTTCCAGGGCTCACTCTCCTACTTGAGTAAAATTTCCGAAAAGCCCAGTTGTCCCCTGCTGCGCAAGGATTTCACGATCCACGAGTTGCAAATTCACGAAGCCATCATCGCAGGGGCGGACGCCATCCTCCTCATCGTCGCGGCCCTGGAGCAAGACGACTTGGTCCGGCTCTACGACACCGCGCGCTCCCTGCAGCTGGACGTGCTGGTGGAAGTGCACAACCTCCCCGAGATGGAGCGCGCCCTCGACCTCGATGGTATCGACCTTCTCGGTATCAACAACCGCAATCTCAAGACCTTCGAAACCGATCTAAAAACCACCGAGCGCCTGGCGGAAGAAGCGCCCGACAACGTCATCCTCGTTTCGGAGTCCGGCATTCGCAATCCTCAGGACGCCTTCGAGGTGCTCCAATACGGGGCCAATGCCATTCTGGTGGGCGAGACCCTGATGCGCTCCCACATCCCCGCCGACACCATCCAGGAATTCCTTGCCCTGACCTTGGAAGAACCCGCCGAAGAAACAACCGAGTAAGATGGTCGCCGAGCCGGAAAAAGAGATTCGCTTCACCCGCACCGGACAGGCCCGCTCCTTTGCCCTCCTGGGTGCGATCGCGCTGGCGGTGGCCTTCACCTTCGTGGCGCCCCACCTCTATGGCCACCGCTCGCCCGTGCATGGGCTCTGGACCCTCCCTCTGCTGGCGGTAGGGGGCGGTTTCTTCTGGCTCTCCCGGCACTGCGCCAAACACGCCTTCCTCATCCTCAGCCCGGTGGGCATTGAGTTCTTTCCCTTCATTCGCCCCACCAAAAATTACCGGCTCTGGTCTTGGGCCGAATTTCATCGTGCCGAGATCAAGGACAAGACCCTGACCCTGCATTTTGACGAGAAAAAGACCGCCGGAGCCGTCATCTCCCTCGGGCCCCTGACGGCCGAATCGCGCCTTCTCCTCACCCGGGCCATTGAGGGCCGGATGGCCGAGCGCTTTGGAGAAGAAGGGAAGGAGTCCGGAGCAGAGACCACGAGCGCGGACGACACGACCGCGCCGGAATAACCCTTGCGCGAAGCGGTCGCCTCCGGTTTCTTTCTCCCCCATGCCCGCTCCGTCCATCCAGTTCCAGTCCGTCGTGGAGGCCTTCGGCCAAAACGGTTGGCAACACGAAGTCATCGAAGGCCGCGAAGTCCTCCAAACCCAGTTCGAGGCCCACCACACCCGCGTGCACCTGCTGGCCCAGAGCTTCACCAACATCAATGCCCTCGCCATCGTAGGGGAAACGCCCCTCCGGCCGGAAGACACTCACTTGGCGGCCTTTCTGGAACTCGTTATGCGGGCCAACAAGCAGCTCACCCTAGGCGGCTTCGAATACGATTTCGACCGCCAGTTGCTCGTCTTCCGCATCACCAATATTTTCGAAAAGGAAAAATACGACGCCGACATCATTGCCTCCATGGTCCACGCCACCATTGCCGAACTCGACCGCTTGGTGCCTCTGGCCAACGTTCTCCTGAGGACCAAAACCGATGTCCTCCCCGACCTCTCCATCGAGATGCTTCTGCTGCGCGAAGACCTCCTGCCCCCCATCCCGGGCGATGATGGCGAATGGGAAGGCGAGGAGGAAGAACTCTAAGCAAACCCGACCCTTTCCCGTGCCCACACTCACCAAACCCGACTCGCCCCTCAGCTCCGAAGAAGCGCTCGAGAACTTTCTCGCCTATCTCATCGAGGCCGGCATCGAGCCCTACGACCACCAGGAAAACGCCATCCTGGAGCTCTTCGAGGGCAAGAATGTCATCCTCAACACCCCCACCGGCTCGGGAAAATCGCTCGTCGCCGCCGCCCTCCACTACCGCGGTCTCTGCCTGGGCCGGACCAGCTACTACACCGTCCCCATCAAGGCCCTCGCCAACGAGAAGTTTCTTTCTCTCTGCAAGGACTTCGGCCCCGAAAACGTCGGTCTGGTGACTGGTGACGCCACTGTTAATCCCGACGCCCCCATCATCTGCTGCACCGCCGAGATCCTCGCCAATCTCGCTCTCCGCGACGGGGCCCGCGCCCCGGTGGACGATGTCATCATTGACGAGTTCCACTACTACTCCGACCACTCGCGCGGCTGGGCCTGGCAGATTCCCCTCCTTTCCCTCCCCCAATGCCGCTTCCTCCTCATGTCGGCCACCATTGGCGATCCGGAGTTTTTCATTGAAGAACTGGAAACCCTCACTGGAGCTCCCACCGCCCTCATTCAGTCCGAGCAACGGCCCGTTCCCCTGGAATTCGAATACTCCACCACCATTCTGGAGGAAAAAATCGCGGAACTGGTGGAAGCCCGCCGCGCGCCCATCTATCTGGTCCACTTCACCCAGCTGGCCGCCGCCCGCACCGCCCAAAACCTGCTTTCCCAGAATTTCTGTAGTAAAGAGGAGAAGAAGGAAATCGCGGAAGTGCTCATCGACGGGGACTTTCGCTCGCCCTATGGCAAGGAGATGGCCCGCTTCCTCCGCCACGGCGTCGGCCTCCACCACGCCGGATTGCTGCCCAAATACCGCCTGCTGGTGGAAAAGCTCACCCAGCGGGGATTGCTCAAGGTCATCTGCGGCACCGACACCCTGGGCGTGGGTGTGAACGTGCCCATCCGGACCGTGGTCTTCACCCAACTCTGCAAATATGACGGCAAGGGCACCGGCATCCTCCCCGTGCGCGACTTCAAGCAAATCGCCGGCCGGGCGGGACGACGGGGCTTTGACGACATCGGCTACGTCATCGCGCAGGCGCCCGAACACATCATCGAGAACCTCAAGCTGGAGGCCAAGGCAGCGGAAAATCCCAAGAAAAAAAAGAAGGTCGTCAAAAAGACGCCGCCTGAACGGGGCTACGTGCACTGGGACGAAAACACTTACCTCAAGTTGCAGAATTCCCAGCCCGAACCTCTGCAATCCTCCTTCAAAGTCACCCTTTCCCTCATTCTCCACGTCCTCTCCCGGCGCGATGAAGACGGCTGCGCCGCTCTCCGCGCGCTCATCGACCGCAGCCACGAAAGCGAGGCTCGCAAAAAGAAGCACCGCATCACCGCCCGCAAGCTCTTCTTCAATCTCGTGCGGGGAAAAATTCTCGAGATCATCCCTCCGGAAGAACGCCAGGGCCCGGCCAAGGTGCGGCTCAATATCGACCTGCAGCAGGACTTCTCTCTCAACCAGGCCCTCGGCCTCTACCTCCTCGACACCCTGCCCAAGCTCGACGTTGAGGATCCGAAGTATGCCCTCAATGTCATTTCCATGGTCGAGGCCATTCTGGAAAATCCCGACCAAGTGCTCAAAGCCCAGATCCGGCGAGCCAAGGACGAAGCCATGGCCGAGATGAAGGAGGATGGACTCAACTTCGACCAACGCATGGAGGAGCTGGAGAAAATTGAATACCCCAAGCCTGGCGCGGATTTCATCTACCAGACTTTCAATGATTACGCGGCTGGCCATCCCTATCTGGCGGCGGAAAACATCCGGCCCAAATCGGTGGTGCGGGAAATCTACGAGACCTACAGCAGCTTCGAGGACTACATCAAGACCTACAAGCTAGAAAAATCCGAAGCCATCCTTCTCCGCCATCTCTCCGAGGTCTACAAGGTTCTCTCCCAGACCGTGCCCCCCTCCTTCAAAAACGACGACCTTCAGGAGGCTGAAGACTATCTCGAGCAACTCGTCCGCCAGACCGACTCTTCCCTGCTGGACGAATGGCAGGCCCTCAAGGACGGCCCACAGGTGACCGCCGAGAAAAAGGAACTTCCCGCCCCCAGCGATAAGCCCCGCCCCCCCTCGGCCCACCAGTGCATCTGGACTTTTCTCAAGGCGGTCTCGGACAATCGCATGGACGATGCCCTCCAAGCCATCGAGGCCCGCGATGGCGACGATCGCGAATGGACGCGCGAATCCCTCGACCTCGCCTTCGACGATTTCTTTGCTCATCACGCCCACCTGCGGCTCGACCCGGAAGCGCGCAACAAGAAACATCTCCGCCGCGATGGCCCGCACTGGGAGCAATCCCTTCTCGACGCAGAAGGCGAACCGGTGGCCCTCGCGCGGTTCCACTACCGCAGCGAGGAAGGATCGACCTATCTCACTTTGATCGAGGTCATTGCCTCGCATTGAGGAGAATTCCGAACCTTGAATTTATAGGAATTCAAATAGACATCTAAAGTTGACTTTGTAGCTATTTTTAGCAATAGCAGCGGGAGTCCAAATTCTCGCACAAGATGTCCCCTCTCACCCGCACCCTCCTTCCTGTTAGCACTTTTCTGGCTTTGATCAGCTCCGCTCCTGGCGCCTTGATTTATTATTTCGACTTCGAGAATCCCGGTAATTTGGGAGAGAGCGAAGGTTCCCATCCCGGCGCGGCCGTGGTCAGCGCAGGGGTCACTTCGCTCGCGGAGGGCACCTCCGGCAGTGGAGCCACTTTTTCTTCCGGCTCCTCCTTGCAGATGCCGGTTTCCCTCGCTCCCGGCGATTTTCCGCAATTGACCTGGGGAGCTTGGGTGCGCCCCTCAAGCAGCACTCCCATCCAAACCATCCTCTCCCACGATAACGGTGGTTACGATCGCAGCCTTGTCATCGACAATCGCCTGGGGCTAAGCGGAACCACCACCACTTCCTACGGAGCCTACGGAGGAAGCTCGCACGGGGTCCACAACAGTGGTGTCGCCGTCACGCCCGGAGAGTGGACCTTCGTGGCCGCCGCCTATGATCAAGGCAACAACCTCATGCGCCTCCACGTGGGAGATCAAGTCTTCACCTTGGCAACCAGCTTCACCAACGATAGCGGGACCACGACCTTGCTCGGAGGCAATCCCAGTTTCGGGGAATACTTCGTCGGCGATATGGATGAGGTCTTCATTTACGACTCCTTTTTGAGCAGCGCACAAGTGGAAACCCTCCGTCTCAACGGAGTCCCCGAGCCCAGCTCCCTGGGTCTAGTCGCTCTCGGTCTGCTTCTGGCGAATTCCCGCCGCCGCCAGTCCTGACCTCTTTTCTCCCCCCAAAAAAACCTTTAACCCGCCAGCCCGTCTTCTTCCCTTTAAAGGGAAAGACGGGCTTTTTCTCGTCCTCATCCGACAGTCCCAGGGCACAAAAAACCGACCGGGCAAACTCCAGTCGGTTTCTTTGAAAAGGAATAGGCGGTCGAGCTTTAGCGGGAGTAAAGTTCCACCACGCGCTGCACTTCGACGATGGAGTCGATGTCGGCGGGCTCGGGAAGGCGGGCCACAGTGGCTTCCAGCTTCTCGCGGTCGATGGTCAACCAGTCTTTCAACGGAATGGACTGGGTGAGGTCGAGGCTACGCATCGCCAACTGCTGGGAAGCAGCCTTGGGGCCGACCTTGATCTGGTCACCGGGGCGCACCTGATAGCTGGGAACGTCCACTCGCTGACCATTGACCAGAATGTGGCCGTGATTGACCATCTGGCGGGCGGCCTGACGGCTGTTGCCGAAACCAAGGCGGAAAACGACGTTGTCGAGGCGGGACTCAAGCTGCTGAAGAATCAAGTCACCGGTAATACCACGCTGGGCAGCCGCTTTTTCGTAGTAAGCACGGAACTGCTTCTCCAGCAGACCATACATATACTTCAACTTCTGCTTCTCACCGAGAGCGATGGAGTAGTCGGACTTTTTGCGGCGACCGGCACGGGCACCGTGCTGACCGGGAGGGTAGTTGCGGCGCTCAAGCGCCTTGGAGGGGCCAAAAAGTGCCACTCCGAAACGGCGGCTGATTCTTTCTCTAGGTCCTGTGTAACGAGCCATGTTCTAAAATTTTCTTCGTTTGGAGGTTATACGCGACGGGCTTTCTTGGGACGGCAACCGTTGTGCGGAATGGGAGTCACGTCCTCAATGGTGCCCACGTCAATGCCGAGGGTTTGGATGGCACGAACCGCAGATTCGCGACCGGCACCAGGGCCCTTCACGCGCACTTCGGCGGATTTCAAGCCGTGGGACATAGCCTGACGGCAAGCGTCCTGGGAAACAACCTGAGCGGCATAGGCGGTGCTTTTCCGGGAGCCTTTGAAGCCCATTTTACCCGCGCTGGACCAGCCGATGGTGTTGCCCACCTCGTCGGTCACAGTCACCACAGTGTTGTTGAAGGTCGCCTTTACGTGGACGATCCCCTTGGAAATATTCTTGTTCTTCTTGGCTTTGTGGACCTTCAGCGCTTCGGCCGGGTCCTCGCCCATGATCTCAGCGAAGATATCCTTCTTGGGAGCAGGCTTGCTTTCAGCTTCCTCGGCGGAACCCTCCGCCTTGACTTCCTCTTTGGGAGCTTCTTCGTTGCTAGCAGCAGGAGCCGCTTCTTTTTCGGCCGATTCGGGCGCCTTTTCTTCCGCAGCGACGGGGGCGTCTACCTTCTCCTCTTCAGCGGGCTTGTTATCTTCGTCTGACATCTCCTAATTTCTTATCAAGTTCTTACTTCTTGGCACCAACGGTTCTCTTCTTCCCTTTGCGGGTGCGGGCATTGGTCTTGGTCCGCTGACCACGAACAGGCATGCCGCGACGGTGACGGAGTCCACGATTACAATTGATGGAAGAGAGACGCTTGAGTGCGGCTTGCTTCTCACGACGCAAATCACCCTCAATGACGATGCTTTCCGTCTGAATCACCTGCGCGATACGCACAAGCTGCTCCTCCGAAAGCTCCCCAGTGCGCAAATCAGGATCCACACCCGCCTGCTCGAGAATCTTCGAAGCTGTGTTCCGCCCAATGCCGTAAATATACGGAAGAGAAGCTTCGATCCGCTTCTCATTGGGAATTTCAATGCCAAAAATACGTGCCATATCGTGGTGACTAAAAAAGCTAACGCACCGCGTTTTGCCGTGCGAGGGGCGGAGGTGAATACCAGAGTCTGACCCAGTGGCAAGCCGGAAATGACCCTTTTTGCGAATATGTCGAAAAAAATCGTCTTTTGCGGGCTCATTCCCTTGACGAGGCCCGACAGAAAAAAATTTTCAAATGACCCCCAAAACCCCTCGACAGTCCGGCCCATCCGAATTCATCCTCCAAGAGATATGAAATTAGGACTTATTGGAAGTGGACGAATGGGACGCGCTCTCGTTATTGGCGCAATGGAAGCAAAGGCGGTCAATGCCGAAGACGTGGTCGCTTATGATATCGAATCTGCCGCAGTCGACAAACTGGTTCAAGACCACGGGGTCTCGGGAGCCTCGACCCTGCGCGAGGTGGTGACCACCTGCGACACCATCCTCTTGTGCACCAAGCCCGCCGATGTTCCAGAAGTGCTGCGCGAAATTGCTACCTTCGGCACCGATCCCAACCGCATCCTTCTCATTTCGGTGGCCGCCGGGGTCACCATCTCCTCCATCGAGAACTTTATTTTCAGCCATGCCCGGGTGATCCGCGCCATGCCCAACACGCCCGCCCTAGTCGGAAAGGGCGCGGCCGCCTTCTCCCCCGGCTCGAATGCCACCCAAGCGGACATCGACTTTGTGACCAAGCTCTTCGGCTCGGTGGGCAAAGTGGTGGAAGTGCCGGAGAAACTGATGGACGCGGTCACCGGGCTCTCGGGCTCAGGCCCCGGCTTCGCCTACCTCATGATCGAAGCCCTGGCCGATGGAGCCGTCGCCAGCGGCCTGCCCCGCGACAAGGCCCTGGAGTTGGCTTCGCAATCCCTCTTGGGCGCGGCAGCCATGGTGCAAGAAAGCGGGCTCCACCCCGGCATGCTCAAGGATATGGTGACGTCCCCGGGCGGCACCACCATCACCGGCATCACCGTGCTGGAGAAAAACGGCTTCCGAAGCGCGGTCATTGAGGCCGTGCGCGCCGCCACCAATCGCTCCATCGAATTGGGTCGCTCGCAGGACTAGCAGCACCCTCCCCCACCCGGCCTAATCAAGGAGTGCCTCTGTGAAGCGCAGGGCCTCCCGATTGGGCCGCACCTCATGCACCCGGTGAATGAGGGCACCGCGTTCGCGCGTCCAAGCGGTCAAACCCACAGTCGCCCAATCGCGCGCCGAAAGCTCTTTTTCCCCCAACAATTCCCCCAAAAAGCTCTTCCGCGACAGCCCCATCATCACCGGGCAGCCTCCGATCGTAAATTCGCCCGTCGCGTGCAGCAGGGCCAAATTATCCTGCAAACGCTTGCCAAAGCCGATCCCCGGGTCCCAGCAGAGACGCTCCCGGGCAATGCCAGCCGCCTCCAGCGTGCGCAGTCTCTCCACAAAATAATCCCGCACCTCGGCCACCACGTCTTCATAAAACGGAGCCGCCTGCATGGTCTTGGGCACCCCCTTCATGTGCATGACTACGACGCCACAGTCGCTCTGCGCACACAGCCGGACCATTTCCGGGTCCCGGAGACCGGAAATATCATTCACCACACTGGCTCCGGCAGCCAGGGCCTGCCGGGCCACCTCAGGCTTGCAGGTATCGACAGAGAGGGGCACCTCCTCCTCCCGGGCCAAGGCCTCAATCACCGGCACCACCCGCTCCAACTCTTCTTCCAAAGCGACCGCATCCGACCCCGGTCGGGTCGATTCCCCACCCACATCGATCAGATCGGCCCCCTCGGCCACCAGGGCACGCGCCCGGACCACCGCCGAGTCGCGGCGACTCCACTTGCCCCCATCCGAAAAAGAATCCGGGGTCACGTTGAGAATACCCATCACCAGCGCCCCCTTCCGGAAATCAAAGCGATGCCGCCCGGCCTGCCAAGGGTCTCCGTATTTCTGTTTTGACCTCACGCGGAAGAGTCTCTAGCGTGCTCCCCATGTCGAGACCATTTCTTTTTCTCACCCTCATCGCTCTCTTCCAATTGTTGGCCAGCTGTTGCTGCTGGGGCGCGGAGACGGAAGAAGTCTGGGAAGAAGTGAGCCACAATGTGCGCGTGATGCGCCACCCCGACAACACCAATACCGAATATCGTCGCTCCAATGACGAAAAGACTCTCGTCAAGCGCCGCTATTCCAACATCCGCGGCGGGAAAGAAGCGGTTCTCACCACCACCATTTACCGCATGGACAAACGCGGCAATCCCCTGTCCTGCAAAATCTTCGACGGCAAAGAGAACCTACTTTACAAAGTCGGTTACGGCTACCACCGCGAGACTGGCGAGCTGATGGCCGAGAACACCTATGACGCGCGCGTTCCCCAAATCGATCCCAAGACCGGCAAGGAGGTGCCCATCCGCCGCATGTATTGGTTCTACGACTCCGACGGCAAAGTGACCAAAGCTTTCTCCTTCGTCTGGCGCAAAGGAGCCTACGCCGAAGAGCAATTCAAGAAACCGGAAGACATCGAATCGAGCTTCCCCAGCGACAACCCCTTCCGCAAAAATGATGGAGTCGGCAACCCGGCAGTCCCCGCCGATCCGGAGGGCGGAGAAGACAAAGAGCCTATGCGCATCGAGCAGAATTTCGATCTCGATGGTGACGTGCCGCCCCTCCCCCCGCTCCCCTTTGAGCGTTAAGCTTATTCCGGAGGGAATCAGCCCAGACGATGGATTGCCCACGATGAGGCCGCTAAAGGAGAATTTCCCTTTGTGCGCCTCACGGTCTTTTTAGAGGCAAATCACGGGGCGAGCCCGGTCTGCGGCGATCATTGCCCCCCGGCCCCAGCGTGGAAAGTAGAAGAATTTCCTGATGGCGGCCGCCCGCCTTGACTTTGCCCGTAGCCTTGGTGAAAACACCAGCAGTTCCGTGATGACGGGACATCATTTTCCTTCTCCGACCCCTTCAGACTCCCTTCCCTGCCGGCTATGCTCAAGACCATTCTCTCTCGCCTGACCCAGACCGTGGTGGTCGTTTTTCTGCTCGTGACCTTCACCTTCTTTGCCGTGCGGGCCATTCCAGGCAATCCCTTCGCCAGCGAAAAAGCGACCTCGCCGGAAGAACAAGCCGCCTTGGAAGCATACTACGGCCTCGATAAGCCCCTCCCGGTGCAATACCTCCGCTACTGGGGAAATATTCTCACTCGCGGGGACTTCGGCGACTCCCTCTCCATGAAGGGCCGCAAGGTCTCGGAGATGATCGCCCAATCATTTCCTGTCTCCGTTCTTCTCGGCACGGTTTCTCTCCTCTTGGGGATTTGCGCCGGCGTCCCACTGGGCATCATCGCCGCTCTCAATCACAATAAATCGCTCGACTATCTGGCCATGTTTCTCGCCATGGCCGGCATCTGCGTGGTCGCCTTTGTGCTGGGGCCCATCTTCCAAATCAATTTGGCCAAGCCGCTGGACTGGCTCAATGTGGCGGGATGGTCGCGGCCGTCCGACATCATCCTACCAGCCATCACCCTCTCCACCGGCATTGCCGCCTATCTCGCCCGCCTCACCCGCGGGGGAATGCTCGACGTCCTTTCCCAGGATTACATCCGCACCGCCCGAGCCAAAGGAGTGCCCGCCCTGCAAATCATCCTCAAGCACGCCCTCCGTCCGGCGCTCATGCCAGCGGTGACCTTTCTGGGCCCCGCCTTTGCAGCCATCATCACGGGCTCCTTCGTGGTGGAAAACATTTTCCTCGTTCCCGGCATGGGCCAACACTTTGTCACCGGGATCACCGCCAAGGATTACAATCTCGTTCTCGCACTCGTGCTTTTCTACGGCATCCTGATGGGCATCGCCAATTTGCTCTCCGACCTTGCCCTCATCTTCATGGACCCCAAACTTCGCAGTGCTTAAACCGCTCGCGCCCACTCTCTCATGTCAGCTTCTCTTTCCGCCAATCCCACCGTGCCGCCAGTGGTCGAAAAAGGCAGCAGCCTCTGGTCCGACGCCTTCATCCGACTGAAGAAAAACAAACTGGCCATGCTCGGGGGCATCGTGGTCATCCTTATCCTTACCGCCTGCTTCATCGTCACTCCCATTCTGGGCGCTTTCGGCCATGATGCCAACGAGCAGAACCTCGCCAACCGCTTTGCAGCTCCCGGTTCAGCCGGCAGCCTCCTCGGTACCGACCAGCTCGGGCGCAGCATGCTCATGCGCGTGCTGGAAGGCGGCCAGATTTCCCTTCTCGTCGCCATTCTTTCCACCCTTTTGACGGTCACTCTCGGCATTATTTACGGAGGCATCGCCGGCTACGTCGGTGGCCGCACCGAGGCCATCATGATGCGTATTGTGGACGGGCTCCTCGCCATGCCCTTCCTCATCATCGTCATTCTTTTCCGCGAACTCATCTCGGCCCGCACCGATCTCATTGCCGAATGGCTGGTGGTGAATTGGCGGCTCAGCCCCGAGCTCGTGCTCCGCTTCGCCAATCTCGTGCCTCTCATCCTCGCAATCGCCGCCTTTGGCTGGTTGACCATGGGCCGCATTGTGCGCACAGCCGCCGCCTCCCTCCGGCGCCAGGAATTTGTCGAGGCCGCCCGCTCCCTCGGACTTCCCCACCGCCGCATTCTTTTCCGCCATATTTTGCCCAATATGCTCGGCCCGGTCATCATCTACGCGACCCTCACCATCCCAAGCTTCATTCTTTACGAAGCCACCCTCTCCTTCATCGGACTCGGCATCGAGCCCCCCAACTCCTCTTGGGGCATTCTCATTAAAGAAGGAGCCAACTTCCTGGAAACCTACCCCGTCGTGCTGGCCATTCCGGCCATCATCTTTTCCCTGACCCTTTTCGCCTTCAACTTCCTGGGCGACGGCCTCCGCGACGCCCTCGACCCCAAGTCATCCAAAGATTAGGCCCCTCAGCGGTCCTCATCGTTGCTCTCAATAATGAACTCTTGGGAAAAGCGGTTGAGCGGCCCCAAGGTCCAGTAGTTGCGCACGGCCAAGAAGCGGAAAACAGTCACCACCAGAAAGCCCACCACCATCGCGCCCGGGCGCGGCATACCCCACTGGTAAGCGAGGAGAAATATCCACGCCCCCACAAAGCAGCAGGTGATATTGAGCGGGCTGCCCGGGCGAAAGGTCGCAGGCAAACGATTGCAAATGATCTCCGCAATGACTGCACCGAAGGTCCCCGTCATCACCCCAAAGAGCGCGGACAGAAAAAGGGTGGTCCCACTATCGATGGCAATGGCCGCTCCCGCCATGGTGAAGGAACCCGCACCAATGGAATCGGGCACGACCAGATGAGGTTCCAGCCGAATCACCACCCGCGGCAAGATCACCGATAGCAAACAAAGGAAAAAAACGATGACCGGATAATGGGGCGACTCCATCCAAAAGAGGGGCTGCCGGGCCAGGAAAAGATCGCGGAGAGTGCCTCCTCCAAAGGCCGCCGCAAAGGCCACCGCGAAGATTCCCGTCAAATCCATCCCACTGCGGGCCGCCAGCAAAATGCCAAAGCAAGCCGAGGAAACCACCGCCAACAGCTCGATAAAATCAATGGGCTGCATCACAAACTAAGGAACAACAGGGGAAAGCAATTCGTCCGCCACCACCAAATCATCAACTCCGAGCAGGGCCTTCATATTCTGCGCCATCAGGCTATTGAGCTGCTCCAGCATCCCACTTTCCTGCACATCCCGGATGGCCTGCAGACGCAGCTGGTTGACGAGGCCATCCCGATCCCGCTCGTCGACCTTGTTCCAGATCCCACTCTTGTCCTCAATGGTATTCACCGAAATCATCTCTGCCGACAACACCTGGGGCTCCCCGATTCCCGCAATCACAGCCCGCCCCTCCTCATCGTAGCCCACCGTGATTCCCTCCTCGATGTCGTAGCCTATCTTGACCTTGAAGCGCCCTTCCATCCGGAGGCGTTTGGTACTGGTCACCGGCCCCAAGACCACCGCTTCACTCTCGATCTCCTTGTTCACCTTCAGGTCGAATTCCATGAGCGCGAGTTCCCCCACTTCATTGACAGCTAGCAGCGAAGACGAATCCAAGCGAGTCACCTTCGCTCCCCCTCCCAAGAGCCCCCCCAAGAAATTCTCCACCCGGCTCAGGGTAGACTGGGCTGCCGCCTCCGCCGGACGCACCACCACGAAATACCACACCGCGCCCGTCACCAGAAGCAACAAGGCCAAGCCCGCAAAAAGACCGAAATACCGCCGGGACGAAGACGGCGCGGAAGAACTGTCGGATTTCCTCATGGCCGCACCCTAACGCCCCCTAGCCATGGGGTCTTCCAAAAAATAAGAAATCCCCCCTTCCCCTGCGCCTCCCCGCTATCACTTCGGACCTCTCCCCCTGAATCAGCAGCGAAACCAGCTGTCATGACAACAGGAAGGCGAGAACTCTTTCGCTCTTGTGGCTACCTTCTCTTCCCCGGGCTCTTGCGGATGGACCCGGCCCGCGAGGGCGTCATCCCCCCTGCTCCTCACTGCCCGCTCCGAAGTTCTTTTCTGCTCTCTGGGCGAGCAGGTGGAGGGGATGCTTGCCTGCGCTGGGCAGCCCCCCTTGCCATTGGCTGCTGTGGCCCTGGCCAGCCTGGGGAGGGAGGGAATGACACACAGGGAACCATTGACCCGAAGACCGATTCTTCCCATGCTCTTGCCTGTGTTTGCCCGCGCTTTTTTGCTCCTGCCTCTCGGCCTCGCGCCTCTGCTCGCGGCCAGGAATCCACATCTGCCTCTGGGGGTAGAGTCTCTCACCGGCCTCCGCAGTTCTTACCTCTACCGGGGCTTCGAGCTCGCCGAGGTCACGCTGGAGGGGCAACTCGAAACGGAGGTGACGCTCAGTGACCAATTCTCCCTCGGCCTGGCGGCGTGGCATCTAGCGGAGTCCAGTGACAACTTTTCCGAGTCCGCCTTTGGCCTGAGCCTGCGACGCGACTGGGAGGAGGTCAGCCTGTCGGCCTCTCTGGACTACCGGGCCTACTCCGGGAGCCTCTTTGAGGACGGGCTCGATGCCGGGCTGCAGGCGCAATGGTTCTTTGCCGAGGATTGGGACTTGGCTTGGGAGAGTCATTACGACTTCGGCGCGGAGGGCAGCTATCATGCCTTCTCGCTGGCTTGGTCCCATCCCTTTGGCGACGAGCTCTTTCTCTCGGCCCACGGGGGAATCAGCGCGGTTTCCAGCTACTACGAGCGCGACGGACTCAATGACCTGCACACCCGTCTTTCCCTGACCTACAATCTCAATTCCTATCTTTCCATCACTCCCTTCGTGGGCACCTCCCTGGGCTTGCAAGAGGGGGTGGCCGACGACGTCTTCGCTGGCGTCTGGCTTGCTGTGACCTTCTAACAATTCTGATTCGTGACTACCACTTCCCTGCCTCCCGCCCTGCCCTCCGCCAGCGAACTCAACCAGGCGTCCCCGCTGGAAAGGCTGAAGACCCTGAAAGCCTATCTCGCCGACGCGGAGAAAATGTTGGAGGAGGAGCATCAGGGAGGGCAATCCGGCTTGGCCAATGCGGCGGCCCGGGTGGCTGTGATTGACCAGTTGATGAAGCGGCTCTTCGCAATGGCGGATGAGAAGCACCCCAAGAGCAAGGTGGCTCTGGTGGCCAATGGGGGCTATGGACGCGGCTATCTCAATCCCGGCTCTGATCTGGACATCCTCTTCCTCCTCCCCAAGGCCGCTCCCAAGCTGAATCGCAATGAGAAGGACTTTATCGATGCCGTGCTCTACCCTCTTTGGGATCTGGGCTTCAAGGTCGGGCAAGCTTGTCGCTCGGTGCGCGAGTGCATCAGTGAAGGAGAAAATGATTCCCACACCCGGACCACGCTCTTCGATTCCCGCTTCATTGCCGGGGATGGTGCGCTTTTCCAGACCTTCCGTCAGCGCTTTCGCAAGGAAGTCATCGAGAAGCGGCTTACGGCCTTCCTCGCCGATCGGCGGGCGGACCTCATCGAGCGCTACCAGAACTATTCGGATACGGTTTTTCTCCAGGAGCCCAACGTCAAGGAGTCGCCCGGTGCGCTGCGGGACTACCACAATCTGCTCTGGATCTCCGACGCCCTCTACAAGACGCGGGACCTCGACGATTTGCGGAAGCGGGGCATTCTCTCGCAGAACGCGAGTGAGGAGATGATCGAGGGCTTCGAATTTCTCATCCGGGTGCGCAACGACCTGCACTATCGCGAGGGGCCCAATGCCGATGTGCTGACCCTGCGCCGCCAAGGGCCGGTCTCGGACTTCCTGGGCTACACCAGCCGCAACCAGCTCAAGCGAATCGAGGCACTCATGCGGGATTACTACCGGCATGCCCGGCGCATCCGCCAGCACACCGAGACTATTTTTGAGATTGCCGAGCTGGAGGCCAAGATTCATCCCAAGAACATTTTCGGCAAACCCTCCGCCAGCAAGCCCGACCGCACCTTCGATCATTTCTATGCGCAGGAAGGGCGGCTCTTTGCCAAGTCTCCCACGGTCTTTCTGGAAGACGCCAGCAATCTGCTCTCCCTCTTCCGGCTGTGTCAGAAATTCGACCTGACGCCCTCTCCGGATTTGCGCAAGCTCATCAAGGCCCACCGGCACCTCATCGATCATCCCTTCCGCCTGGCCAAGACCAACCGGGCCACCTTCCGGACCATTCTCCAGCAGAAGGGAAAGGTGGGAACGACCCTGCGCCTGATGCACCGAGTGGGAGTGCTGGGCCTGTTTTTGCCTGAATTCGGCAAAATGGAATTTCTCGTCCAACACGAGTTCTTCCACCGCTACACCGCCGACGAGCACACCCTCCGTTGCGTGGACCAGCTCGATGCGCTCATTGACTCGGACGACCCCGCCCACGTCCTCTACCGCGATATCTTCATCAATCATCAGGACCCCTACGCGCTCTATCTGGCGATACTGATGCACGACTCCGGACGGGCCATGGGGGTGGAGGAGCACATCGATGGGTCGGCCATCCTCACCGACCGGGTCTGCCGCCGGATGGTCATCAAGGGCGAACGACGCAAGCTAATCATCTTTCTCGTCGATCAGCACCTGGCCCTCTTCACCACCGCCACCCGCAAGGACCTTTCCGACCCGGAGGTGATTGCCGACTTTGCGGCCCAGATGAAGACCAAGCACAATCTGGACACGCTCTTGCTCTTCACCTTTGCCGATGCCAATGGCACCAATGAGGAAGCGTGGTCGAGCTGGAAGGAAACCCTCATGCTACAACTCTACCGGGCGACGCGTTCCTTCCTCATCCAGGGCGAGGCCGAGTATGATGCCGCCGCCCGCCGGGAGCTGGTGGAGATGCGGGAGAAGGTGGCCAAGCGGCTCGCCGCGCGCTACGCGCACCTCATCGAGGGGCACTTTGAGCAGATGCCGAAGCGCTACTTCCGCTTTCGCAATGCCCGCTCCATCCGCCACCATCTGCGGGCCATCGGCCAGTATTGGGATCGGCGGGAACGCCGCCCAGACACCCACTTCGAGTGCGCGGTGCGCTGGCTGGAGCATCCCAAGGATGGCTATACGGAGCTCATTGTGGTGGGGGAGAACCAGCCCGGCCTGCTGCGGCGCATTGCCTGTGCCCTCGCCGCCCACCGCATCAGCATTCTATCCGCCGATGTCTACACGCGCGAGGACGGGCTGGTGCTCGACCTCTTTCGGGTGACCACCGAGGACGACGAAGCCGTTGCCGACAAGATCCACCAGCTCTCCTTCGTCACTACTCTCTACGAGATCTCCGGCCCCGGGGGATACGATCCTTCCAAGTATCTGGAAAAGCCCAAGAACTATCTTGAGGAGGGGCCCATTACGGAATTCTCCGTCCCCACCCGCGCTCTGGTCCGCAACGACATCGACCCCGTTTACACGGTTCTGGAGGTGCAGGCCGTGGACCGCCTGGCCCTGTTGCACGACATCCTTTTCTGCCTGGAGAAGCATCAGTTTGCCATCACTCACGCACGCATTTGCACCGAGAAAGGAGTGGCCCTGGATGCCTTCTACATCCTGACCGAGAAGGGAACTCCTCTCAGCGAGGAGGCCGCCCTCGCTCTGGAACAGGAATTGGATCCGATTTTGCGAAAAAGCTAGCCCATCCCGGCGCGAGAAAAGCGCTCCCCCTCCCCCCGCTCTTGTGCTAGTTTCCGATCATGACCGATCGCCGTTCTTTCTTGCGCACGCTGGCCGCCTCCGCCGCCGCTGGTTCCCTCGCCCGGGGGGAAAGCAGCTCCGATCCATTGGGAGCACTGCTGCCCACGCGCAAGCTGGGAAGAGCCGGGGAGCACATTACCGCCTTCACCTTGGGTGGCTCCCATTGCCAGAAGGCGGCCTCGGGCACGGAGGCCCAGCGCATCATCGAGACCGCCATCGAGGTGGGCGTGCGGAGCTTCGACAACGCCCGCAGCTACGGCAATGGAGAATCGGAAGAACTCTACGGCAAATTCCTCACCCCTAAATATCGAGAGCACATTTTCCTGACCACCAAGTCCACCAGCAAGACGGCAGCCGATGTCCGCAAACAGCTGGAACAATCCCTGCGGGCAATGAAGACCGACCACGTGGACCTCTGGCAGATCCATTCCATTCACTCCCCGGAAGATGTCGACAACCGCCTGAAGAACGGCGTGCTGGACGAATTCCTCAAAGCCCGGGAGGAAGGAAAAACCCGCTATCTGGGCTTCACCGGGCACACCTCCTTCAAGGCCCACCTGCACATGCTCAAGCGACTGCGCGAACGCGAGGTCAAACTGGACACCTGCCTCATGCCTATGAATTTAGTTGATCCGCACTACGATTCCTTTATCGTGAACGTGCTGCCCGAGCTCATCAAAGACGATTACGCCATCTTTGCCATGAAGACGCTGGGCTGCGGCACCATGGTCGGCACCCACCCCTTCTGGAATCGGCAGAAGGCGGACAATCCCGATCTCCCCTCCCTGACGGAAGACCTCGGGCTGACGGTGAAAGACATGCACCACTACGCCTATTCCCTGCCCATTGTCTCCCTCATTTCCGGCTGTGAACAGCCCGCCCAAGTGAAGGAAAACATTGGCTATCTGAAGAACTTCCGGGGCATGGCGGCGGAGGAACGGGATGCTCTCATTGCCAAGACCAAGCCCTACGCCGGGCGCACCTTGGAATATTACAAAGGCTGACCCCGCCCGTGACCGAACTCCTCCTCAACGAACAAATCTACCATCGGGTGGTGGAGGAGCTCATCCCCACCGCGCGGCGCTTCCTGTGGATCGTCACCGCCGACCTCAAGGATCTCCACATCAAACGGGGGCCGCACTACGTGCCCTTTCTCTCCCTGCTCGCTGACCTGGTGGAAGCCGGGGTGGCGGTGCGCCTCTTTCATGCCAAAGAACCCGGGCCGCGATTCCGCGAAGACTTCGACCGCTATCCCGCGCTACTGGAGCAAGAAGGCTTCGAGCGCATTCTCTGCCCCCGCATCCACACCAAAGCCATCGTCATTGATGGCAAACTCGCCTTTCTGGGCTCCGCCAACCTCACCGGAGCCGGCCTAGGGGCCAAGAGTCCCACGCGCCGCAATTTTGAGGCTGGCTTCCTCACGGACGAACCCGCCCACCTCGACCCCTTACTGGCCTGGATTGACGAACTCTATCTCGGCGAGCCCTGCCTGCAGTGCGGACGGCGGGAAGTTTGCCCCGACCCCATAGCCTGATTCCAACGCGACGCCACTGATGGCCACGGGGACGAAACGACCGACGGGAAGAATGACGCCTTGCCGCTTGATTCTTTTCGCGACTTACGCCATCCCTCGGCCCGTCCGATGAATTCCGATCTCGCCGAAATCCAGTCCGCCGCCCTCGCCGCCATCGAGTCTGCCTCCGATGGCCCCAGCCTCGAACAAGCCAAGATCGACTTTTTGGGCAAAAAAGGACGGCTCTCAGCAGCCTCAGCCTTGATGAAGTCCCTGCCCAAGGAGGAAAAACCCGCCTTTGGTCAAGGCCTGAACACCGTGCGGGGAGCCATCACGGCCGCTCTGGAAGAAAAGCAGGCTCTTCTACAGGACGCCGCCGACCGGGAGGCGATCGCTGGCATCGACCTCACCTTGCCCGCGCGGGGCATTCACACCGGAGGGCTCCACCCCCTCACCCGCATCAAGGACGACGCCATCCAGATCCTCCGCCGCATGGGTTTCGCCCTCGCGGAAGGCCCCGAGATTGAGGACGAATTCCACTGCTTTGATGCCCTCAACACCCCCGGTGACCACCCCGCGCGCAACGAGAAAGACACTTTCTACTTCGACTCCGGCAAGCTCTTGCGCACCCACACCTCCTCGGTGCAAGTGCGCACCATGGAGAGCCAGACCCCGCCCGTGCGCATCATGGCCCCGGGCTCTGCTTACCGCCGCGACGAGATAGACGCCACCCACCTCTCCGTCTTCAACCAATTGGAAGGCCTCTACGTGGCGGAGGACGTCTCTTTGGCCGACCTCAAAGGCACACTGGTCTACTTCTTCCAAGAGCTCTTTGGCGCCGATACCGAGCTCCAGTTCCGCCCGCACTTCTTCCCTTTCACCGAGCCTTCCTTCGAGATCGACATCAAGCTGCACGTCAAAGGCCGCGAGCCCAAGTGGATCGAAGTTGCGGGCTGTGGCATCGTCGACCCGGCCGTTTTTGAGGCCATCTGCCAATCCCGGGGCGACGAAGCCTTCTCACCCGCGAAGGTCACCGGCTTTGCCTTTGGCATGGGGCTGGACCGCCTGGCGATGATCAAGTGGGGCATCAAGGACATCCGCCTCCTGATTGAGAACGACACCCGCTTCCTCAAACAGTTTGCCTGAGGGAAGAGGTTTTAGCCCGAATTCTTCCAGAGAATGAGGCCCGCCAGGGCGAGAGCGGCGATAAGGATGACAACGAAGCGACCCGACCGGGTCTTGCAAGCTTGGTTGATGAGTCAAAGCATGATGGCAAACCCTCGCCCTCTTTCCCGGGAATGCAACCGAAAGAAAAGCTGTTTTCCCTCCGGCAATCGTGAGCATATGACCCTATGAGAACCGCAGTCTACGCTGGCTCCTTCGACCCGCCCACCAATGGCCATCTCTGGATGATTGAGCAGGGGCTGGCCCTCTTCGATCGGCTCATCGTGGCCATCGGGACCAATCCCTCCAAGAGCTACACCTTTTCGGTGGCCGAGCGCCTCGACCTGCTGCGGGCCTCCACCCCCCCC
>NZ_JAENIO010000040.1 GCF_016595415.1 Roseibacillus ishigakijimensis | reverse complement strand
CCCCCCCCACGAACACCTCACCATCGAGCACTTCGACAATCGCTATCTGGTCGACTACGCGGCGGAAAAAGGTGCGGCCTACATCCTGCGCGGCATCCGCTCCCCCGGCGATTACGAATACGAGCGCGTGATGCGCCACATCAACAACGACCTCGCCCCCACCATCACCACCTGCTTCCTGATGCCGCCCCGCGAGCTGGCTCAGGTCTCCTCCAGCATGGTGGAAAGCCTGATTGGCCCACTGGGGTGGGAAAAGACGGTGCAGCGCTACGTGCCGCCGCCCGTCTTCGAAGCCCTCAAAAGCAAGCCCCGCTAGCGGCCCCTAGTGGCTGAGGGGCAGCTCTTGCAGCACCCGACCACTGTTCCAGTAAATCGTCTCATTGACCTTGTCGAAGTCATACTTGGCCCGACGGTCGCAGGAAGGACGGCCACGGAAGTGCTCGCGCACCACCTGGCGGTAGGCGGCTTTTTCCGGCATGGCCCTGCGGCTATCATCCAGCACCAGGCCAATTTCCGGGAACGGGATCGCGGGCATCCCCTCCGCACTCTCCGCGCGGTAGCGGAAGTCGAGGGCCTCGGGATTCTGGAACACTTGCTGAGGATCAATCTCCCGCGTGCCGTGGAAGGTCAACCACTCGGCCGGGATTTGCGGGTGGCGATAAGTGAGGCCTTCGCTCATATTCGCTCCCAAGGTATCGCGCACATCGATCTCGATGGGGAAAAAACGCCGTTCATTGGGCTGATTCATCACTTTGGCAAAGGTGGGATACTTGGTCCAAGGCTCTTTATTCCAGCCGTTTTCCCCCACTACCTGCTCGGTGCGCCAGATGTAATCATGCTTGTCACCGCGCTTCAGCTCACCAGTCTCGAACTTTGCCAGGTTCGCAATGCGTCCTTTCACATCGCCAATGATGCGCACCCACACGCCATGATTGCCGTTCAAGAAGATGTTGCCATGCACGGTCAACCCCGTTCCGCCGTTGATGGCGAGGGAGCCATGGCCTGTTTTGTAAAAGATGTTTTCCAGAACCTCCGTGCCCGAGTGGTGGTCATCGAGCATGATGCCTGAGCGCGTCATCAGACCATCGGTCGACATGATGTGGTGAAGGAAGTTGTGCCGCAGCTTGACCCCGTAGCCCCAGAATTCGGCTCCGGTATAGATCGTCGCCCCATCGCCTTCCTCGAAGCCGATATTGAAAAACTCGTTGCGCTCGATGAGGTGGTCATTGCCACGGAAGACCACTGCCTGACCAGGAATATTGTGGATGAGGTTGTTCCGGAAAATTTGCCCCACCCCGCTGATGCCCACACTGGGCGAAGCCCCGGCCAAGGCATCAAGGTAGAAGTGACAATTGGCAATGACATTGCCGCCCGGCGTGATCTCCGCGGAGCTGGCCACCCCGCCAGCCAGACGGGCAAAACGAGTGACATCGAAGACATCACAG
Organism: Roseibacillus ishigakijimensis; assembly: GCF_016595415.1. Taxonomy (GTDB): domain Bacteria; phylum Verrucomicrobiota; class Verrucomicrobiia; order Verrucomicrobiales; family Akkermansiaceae; genus Roseibacillus; species Roseibacillus ishigakijimensis. The sequence continues at coordinate 36,805 of NZ_JAENIO010000040.1, read as the reverse complement.
CCCCGCACCCGGTTGTTTTTGCCTGCCACCGAGAGAGCAGTGGCCGTCGATTGGAAGAACTGACCCGCGCGGACCTCGTTGTCCTCCCCGCCGGAAATACGCACGATCTCTCCCTGGGCAAAGCCCCGGGCCGAAAAGCCCTCGAAGCGCAGATGACTGGCCCCGTCCAGATGCAAAAACCCCTCCCCCGCACTGAAAGACAGACGCGTCTCCTCGCCGACAGGAGCCACCGGCCAAAAGTAGAATTCCCGGCTCTCGTGATCGTAATACCACTCCCCCGGCTCATCGATCTCGCAGAGCAAATGGTAGAAGGCCTGCCGGGACTGGAACTGATGCACCATCTCCTCCAGCCCATAGCGAGTCTGCTGCACGAAACGGATGGCCCCCGTCTCCGCATCCACCGAGCGCAACCGCTGGCTGGAGCGATACCATTGCGCACTGAGGTAGCCGGAGGCCATCACCCGGCGGGTCGACTCGACCTCGCGCGCCCACTGCTGCCAGGTTCCAGCAGGCTCCTCCCGCAGGGTAAAGAGCGGGCCCTTGGGCTCTTCCCAGGTCCCCATCACTGGCTTGATCTGGAAGCGGGTGCCCTCATCAGCCTCCAGGAGTTCCTTGGCATGGGCAAAGCCGACATTGGGAAAACGCGACAGGCGCAGGAGCTCCGCATCCTGCATGACCAGCGTGCGGGAGGGCGAGGCCTGACGCAACAGCTGGTGCGCCTGCTCCTCGCGCACCGCGACTTTCACCACCTGCCCCCGGGCCGCTTCACTCAGGCGGGCCAACTCTTCCTCCCCCGCCACCGTCTCCCAGCCCTGCAGCGAGAGAGGCACCGAACCGTCAAAAACAACCTCCCCCTCCGCGCGGTAGGTGATGGGGGCCTCCGGACGACCACTGTCTGCAGCCGTGAACCGGACCGGCTCCGTCAACTCATAGCGCCCCGCCGCCACTGTAATCGTGACCGGCTCATCTTTGGGCAAAGCCCGCACCTGATCGCGGACCTCCGCCAAGGTGGGATAGCTCTCGGAACCGACCTGAAACTGGGCGGAAAGTGGAACAAGAGTGAGGGGCGAAAGAAGAAAAAAGAGAATCGTGGACTTCATGAGCTTGTCCCCCCCTCACTGCCGCCCCCGGGCTACTTTGCCCCCTGTTGGTCTTCCTTTGGCAAGCGGGCAATGACTTCCCCCGCAGTCAATCCATCCTTATCCCATTGCACACCAGCCAGAACAGCCCGACCCTGCTCCGAGAGGGGAAGGCGATAACGATCACAAAAAAGCGGACTGAGATCCTCCCCGGCAGCCAGAGAGGCACACACCAACCAAGACACACACTGCCGCCGGGCCGCGGCCTCGCTGCGCGCCCGCTCGCCGGGAACGGTCTCCAATTGACGGAAAAAGCGGGCCACCCAGTCATTGCCTCCGTAGTCCCGGCGCAGCCTCATCATCAGCGAGGCATACATCACTGGCTGGTCGGTGGGACCGATCGCCCGGCCCTGCGCATCCTTCAGGCGATTCACCTTCTCGGCCAGCCCACCCTGCACCGTGAAGGCCTCCACAAATCCCAAATCACTCTTCTCGTAGCCATCGATCGCCGCCAGAATCGTCTCCTTGGTGGCCTCGTCGCGATCAACCAAATCCAGCGTCTCCACACAGACGTAGCGCATGAAGACCGCAAAGCCGGTGACAAAGCAGGAGTGGCGGCTGCCGAAGACATAGTAGTTCCGGCCCATCTCGTAGAAATAGGCATGGGGCACATTGCGGGCCTCCTTTTGCAAGCCGGGGTAATGGCCCTCGTAAAAATGGGTCATCTCAATCCCGGTCGACCCCACGTAGCCACAGCCATAGCCACAGGAGAGATCGTTGGCCGGCAAGGCCACAATAGTCACCTGCCCCTCATGTTGTTTGAAGGGCCGCGGAGTGCCGCCCGTAAGCTCGCCATACAAGCGCCATCCCTCATCGAGACGAGCGATGAACTCCGCCATCACCTGGCCATCCAACTCCGTATCGGTGGTGAGCACGGTCACCTCCTCCCCCTTCCAAGGCACCAGAGGCATAGTGAGTCCCTTGGCCTCCCAGCGCTCGGGATAGAAGGCCTGTGAAGGATAGTCGAAAGGCTCACCGGGGGCCAACGCCGGCTCGGCTTGCCCGGCGGCAAATCCTCCGGCGAAAAGAACAAGAACTCCCAGACCAAGAAAATGTGATTTCATACCGGCCCATACGCTCCCCGTCGCCAGTCATTGCAGAGCCTCCTCATTTTGGAGAATTTTGCCAAAAATCACCCCGAAAAGTCAGATTCACGAAAAAAGAAGAAAAAAACGTCCAATCTTCCGAGCGGCTGGCAGTCACTCCTTTGAAGCCGTCCCTCAACGCACTTTTCACCCTTTCCCGGGCAATCCAAAAAAGGGCGTCTCCCCGCAGGGAGGCGCCCTTTCTTATGGGAATGAGGTGAAAAAAGCCCCCTTCGGCTCGCGCCCCTTGCACCCCGCCGCCTCCTCCCCTAGTTTGCGGCCGCGCCAACGCCCTTCCACCCGTCCATGTCCTTCGACCCGCTTTCCATCCGTGATCAGTTTCCCATCCTCGCCAGCGAGGTCCACGGCCAGCTCCTGGTCTATCTCGACAATGCCGCAACCGTGCAAAAGCCCCGCGCCGTGCTGGACTGCTCGCGAAACTACTACGAAAGCCTGAATGCCAACATCCATCGCGGCACCCATCACCTTTCCCAGCGGGCCACCGCAGCCCACGAAGCCGCCCGCGAGACCGTCGCCCACCACCTCCACGCCGCTTCGTCCGACGAGATTATCTTCACCTCGGGCACCACGGACGGCATCAATCTCGTAGCCCACATTCTGACCTCCTCTCTTCAGGAAGGAGATGAAATCCTTTTCTCAGGTCTTGAGCACCATTCCAACATCGTGCCCTGGCAGATGCTGGCCGAGCGCACCGGAGCCGTGCTGCGCGTGATTCCCGTCCTCGATGATGGCACCTTGGACGAAGACGCTTACCACGCCCTCCTCTGCCCTCGCACCCGCCTGGTGGCCCTCACCCAGATTTCCAACGCCTTCGGCACCCCCGTGCCCTTGGAGAAGTTTCTCCCCGCCGCTCGCGAGCTTGGTGCCCTCACCCTCGTCGACGGAGCCCAAGGCATCGCCCACCAGGCCGTCGATTTGCAAGCTCTGGACTGCGATTTCTACGTCTTCTCCGGACACAAGGTTTACGCCCCCACCGGCATCGGAGTCCTCTATGGAAAGAGCCACACCCTGGAAGCCCTGCCCCCCTGGCGCGGTGGTGGCGAGATGATTAAGGAAGTCACCTACGAAAAATCGACCTACAACGACCTCCCCTTCCGCTACGAGGCCGGCACGCCCAACATCGAGGGCAGCATCGCCCTCGCCGCAGCCCTCGATTGGTTGCACGAGCTGGATTTCCCCGCCCTGGCCGCCCATGAACAGAATCTCATCGAAGCCGCCGCCCGGGGCTTGCGGGAAATCGAAGGCCTGACCTTCTATGGCCCCGCCAACCGCGTCGGCTCCCTCTCCTTCACTATCGCCGGCGTCCACCCCTACGACCTCGGCACCCTCGTCGATCAGATGGGGGTCGCGGTCCGGACCGGCCATCATTGCTGCCAACCCCTCATGGGCCGCTTCGGCATCACCGGCACGGTCCGTGCTTCCTTTGCCGCCTACAATACCCACGCGGAAGTGGATGCCCTGGTGGCCGCAGTCAAGAAGGCCGCCCTCATGCTCCGCTAGCCCGCGCGAGAAGAAAAAACTTTGAGTTCCGGCCCGGGCTGGTGTTCAGTCCGCCCGGAGACGACCCCTTCCCTTGCCCTGTGACTATTGCTGAAAACCAACAACGCCTGCTCGACGAACTCAATCTCTTCCCCGACTGGACCGAACGTTACCAATACGTCATCGATTTGGGAAAAAAGCTGCCTCCCCTTCCCGCCGAACTTCAGACCGAAGATCGGCTCATCAAGGGCTGCCAATCCCAAGTCTGGCTCGATTCCTCCTTCCAAGACGGCCTCGTGCATTACCAGGCCGACTCCGATAGCCTGATCACCAAGGGAATGATCGCCCTCTTCGTGCGCGTCCTCGATGGACAAAAAGCGGATGACATCCTGCAGGCAGACATGTCCTTCGTCGATCAGACCGGCCTCAAGGAGCACTTGGCGCCCACCCGGGCCAATGCCCTCAACCTGATGGCCACCCAGATGAAGCAACACGCGCTCAATTACTCCACCCGCTAGCGGGAGCTCGGCTCACTTGCGGCCGGTGAAAAAGGCGAGAATCATCGCCAGCAACCCGCCTTTGCCCCGCCCCCCGGCATGCCCGGCGAGCACCATCCCGGCGAGGTCATCAATGATTTTGCCATCCCCATCGCGATCGAGAATCGCACTCATCCCGGATCTCCGGTCCGGAGTTGCCCCGTCCTGGCTGCCCTTCCGCATCAGGTAGGAAAGCACCACCGGAATGAGCACCGGCAAGACCTTCTTGGCCAAATCCACCCCGATTCCGGCTTTCTGCGCCAGCGCCTGCGCCGCCTGCTCTTGCTTGGCCTGGTCCAGCCCCCCCATTTCCTTCAAGTCCGCCTCGGCCGGACCATCGAAAAAACTGCCGGGCTGGTCCACCCCCTCCTCGCGGGCACCCAGCTGGCGGGCGAGAGACTCGACATCCACTCCTTGCTCTTGCCGCCGCTTCAGCCCGCCCAACACCACCGGAGCCAGCCCTTCCAACAAGCTCTTGGACTGATCCTCGCTCATCCCCTCCCGCTGGCCCAGCTCTTTCGCCACGGGCCCACCCAGGTCCCGCAATAATTCCTGCACAAAACTCATCCCTTATCCTGACCGATGCCAACTCGAAAAAGCCACCTTTTTCACCCCTCATTTTCCCCTCCCCCCACCCGCCAGCGCATTTTCTTCAAAAATGACCCTGCAAAATCCTTGACGAGGTCGGGGCCAGTCACTAAACCCTGCGCCCTTCAACTTTTCTCATCATGGCCACTACCGAAGTCATTCTCCGCACCAAAATCCACAATCTCGGCGCTGAAGCCGACGTTGTGAAAGTCAAATCCGGATTCGCTCGCAACTACCTCGTCCCCCAGGGCAAGGCTTACGAAGCGACCGAGGAAAACAAAAAACACTTGGAAGAATTGACTGCGGCCCGCGCCAAGCGTGAGACTGAAGAGCTCAACGAAGCGGAGAAGCTTTCCGCCCGCATCAAAAAGCTGAAGCCCGTCTTCACCCTCGAGACCGGCGCTGGTGGCAAATCCTTCGGCTCCGTGACCAGCATGGACATCCACAAGAAGCTGGAAGAATCCGGCATCGAAATCGACCGCACCGCGATCAAGCTCGACAAGCCCATCAAGACCACTGGCGAGCACGAAGTGGACATCAAGCTCCACAGCGAAGTGAACGTCTTCCTCCGCCTCGAAGTGCAAGGCACTGGCGACGAGGACGGCAGCGACGCCTGAAGCCCTTCCTATCTGATTTTTTTTCGTAAGACGGCCGCTGGAAGCTTCTTCCAGCGGCTTTTTTTGCGCCCCCGCACGAGACCCTTCCCCTGGGAGCGGAGGCCCTGGTGCCCTGGCAGAAAAAACCCCGTCCAGCGAGGCCGGACGAGGTTCATGGAAAAGGAAAAGGCTCAGCAAATGCTGGCAGGTCCGCCTCAGGGCTTCACCTTGAGCTTACCACCGAAGACCGCGTTGTCGCCCAGAGCTTCTTCAATGCGGAGAAGTTGATTGTATTTCGCAATCCGGTCGGAACGGCTCATGGAACCGGTCTTGATCTGGCCGGCATTGGTCGCCACCGCGATATCGGCAATGGTGGAATCCTCAGTTTCCCCGGAGCGGTGGGAAACCACTGCGGTGTAGCTGTTTTCCTTCGCCAACTCGATGGCGTCCAGGGTCTCGGTGAGAGAACCAATCTGATTCACTTTCACCAGGATGGAATTGCCCACGCCCAAGTCGATACCCTTCTGGAGGAAGTCCACATTGGTCACGAAGAGATCGTCGCCCACCAACTGAGTGGTCTGGCCCAACTTCTCGGTAAGAATCTTCCAACCGTCCCAGTCGTTCTCGTCACAACCATCCTCGATGGAGATGATGGGGTATTTCTTCTTCAGCTCGGCATAGTAAGCCACGAGCTCTTCGGCCGTTTTCTCGGAATTGTCGGACTTGTGGAAAACGTATTTGCCCTTCTCCTTGTTGAAGAACTCCGAAGAAGCAACATCAAGGGCGATGCAGATATCGTCACCCATCTTGTAGCCAGCCGCTTCCGCAGCCTGGGAAATGACCGCGAGAGCATCGTCGGCGCTCTCCAGCTTGGGAGCGAAGCCACCCTCGTCACCCACCGCTGTGGAGAGACCACGATCGTGGAGAACCTTCTTCAGGGAATGGAAAACCTCGGCCCCGTAACGCAGGGATTCCCGGAAAGTGGGAGCCCCCACGGGGACGATCATGAATTCCTGGAAATCGATGGGGGCATCGGAGTGAGAGCCGCCATTGATGATGTTCATCATGGGCATGGGCAAGACCTTCGCATTGGGACCGCCCAAGTATTGGTAGAGAGGGATGTCGATGCCAGCTGCGGCGGCGTGCGCGGTGGCCAGGGAGACACCGAGAATGGCGTTCGCTCCCAGCTCCTTCTTGTTCTTGCTGCCGTCGAGAGCCAACATCGCGGCGTCGACTTCAGTCTGGTCCACGGCATCAAGCCCCACGATGGCATCGGCGATTTTCTCGTTGATGCTTTCAACAGCTTTCAAAACCCCTTTGCCGAGATAGCGGGACTTGTCTCCGTCACGGAGTTCCCAAGCCTCGTGCTCACCGGTGCTCGCGCCGCTGGGCACGGCCGCGCGACCATAGGCTCCGTTGGCGAGGGTGATTTCCGCTTCCACGGTTGGATTGCCGCGAGAGTCGATGATCTCGCGTCCTACTACTGATGTGATTGTCGTTTCAGACATAACTTTTTTGGGTGTGTTTTTTCGGGGTATGAGAATGAATTTCAGCCTTTGTTGTAGGCTTCAATTGATTTGATGGTGCAGGTTTCCAGCACTTCGCTTTCCAAATCTTTCACGGCTACGGTTTCGCCCACTTTTTTGCCAATGAGCACCCGCCCGACTTCGGAGAGATAGGAGACGACGTTCTTCTCGGGCACGGAGTCCCAAGCACCGAGGATGGTGTAGCTCTTCTCCCGCCCAGCGACCTCCAGGGTCACGATGGTGCCAATGGTCACGGCCGAGGTGTCAGGTTTGGCAAAGTCCGTTCCCTGCGCGAGCTCGATCTCCTTCTCCATCTCCATGCGCTGGCGATTGAGGACCGCTTCCTTTTGTTTGGCGGCGTGATACTCGAAGTTCTCCCGCAAATCGCCATAGGAGGCCGCCAGCTTCTTGTCCTTGAGGTTCTGGGGAATCTGATTGGTGACCAGGTCTTCGAACTCCGCCTTCCGCTTCTTGAGACTTTCCCAAGACACGACGATGGTTTCGTCCTTCTCCTCTTTGGCCTCACCCGTCACCAGGTCCTGGGTCTCCGGATGAGCCTTGATCACGCGGGCCATCAGCGACTTGCGGTCCAGCTCGGCAAGGGCTGGGCTCTGCAAGAGCTTGCGGGCGAAGTTCCGGGCTTCATTGACATCCACTCCTTTCAAGAGGTCGGCAATGAGCTTTTTGTCATCCATGAGCAGGTTCTGCAGGCGCGTGCCCTTGCGGGGGCCATCATCCACTGCGCCAGCCTCGATGACTGATAACATGGCGAAGCCTACATCGGTGGAGAAGACCTCTTCCGCATTGCCGGTGCGCTCCCGGCAAATCCACATCAGGGCCTCGCCACTGAGAGTGCGCAGGGAAATCCCTTTTTTGATGTGCTTGAGCAGAGGCTCGAATTGGCCTTTGGCGAGCAGCATTTTGGCAATCTCATTGACGCCCCGGGTGCCCACCTTCTCGAAAACACTCATCAGCTTGGTGAGCCATTCGTCGCCATAAGCGGCGGGAAAAGCCTCGTAAATTCGCCGCTGCCGAGCCGCCGCGAGCGAGGTCACTTCCTCGGCCACATCCCCGTCGGAAAGGAGAAGGGCGTCTTGGATGCGCAGGGAGCCATCGGCCAGCTCCTGGCCTTCCACCACTTCAAACAATTCGTCGCGACAAGCCAGCAAGTCGAGTGCCTGGCCCAGGTTGAGCCGGATTCCTTTTTTGACCGATTCATCGATGTCATTGGCGATCCCCTGGAGGGTCTCCCCTTCTTCCTTCAGCCCGTCGGTCTCATTCTTGAGGGAATCGAGCACGTTGATCTTGGTCTTGAGGTCGCGCGCGGCGCGAAACTCTTCCACCAGCGACTCCAGGGGACTCATATTCTCGTCCCGGAGCACCAGCGGCTCGGTGCGCTTGGAAGGCACAACCACCCGTCCTCCCTCGCGGGCAATCTTCTTGGCCTTGTCCCACCACTTTTTGTAATCTTCTTCGGGCACAACGGTGCCGCAAAGCTCTTTGTCCACCGCATCGGGCTTCAAGCTCCCGCCATGACTCTGCAGCATGCGCACGATGAGTTCGGCCGGATCATTTGCCGCCAAGGCCCGCAATTCCCCCATCTTGGCCACCCGCTCGGCCCGGAAGTCATCCGCCTCCAAGGGCTCGGTCTTCTGGATGGCCAGCTTCAGCCCCATGGTCTGGGGTTCCCGGGCCCGCTCGAAATCAATCGTCACTTTGCCGCCGAACAAATCCCAGTCGGTGACTTTTCCGGCTCCCCAGCTTTTGTGCAAACAAAAGGCCCCGGGAGCCAACTCATTTAAACGGTTTCCAACAGCTTCGTTAATTCGACCCGCCTCTACGAGTTTCGCGACATCAGGATGCATCGGGCGAACCTTGAGAAGACAGCGCGCAATTGGCAAAGGTTTTTCGTCTCTTTCTGATCCTTTGCCCGAAAAAGTCACTTTTTTGTGCTTTCTTCCGGCACGGGCACCCGCCGCACCCGGGGCACCCGCGGATTGTGCTCATCCCTCTCCTCGGCATTTTGCAGGGTTTGGAAAAGAGCCGTCAGCTTGCGCCGGGTGGACTCATCAAGGTCCTTAGGCCAATCCTTCGGCTCCGGCCCATCCAAGGTGCCTTTCTGCCGCACCTCTTCCCCGTCGCTGATGACGTAGAGATAGCCATCGAGCACTTCCGTCAAGCTGACCGTGACCTCTCCCTCGGCGATGAATCCGGAACGTTTCCCCAGATCAAAATGCCGCACGACATCGCCGGGAATGGGCGGCATGAGCACCTCCTTGGCCGCTTTCACAATCTCATCGTGACGCTCGGGCCGAGTCGCGAAAGTAACCGCCAAATTGATATTCTCTCCCCGCCGCGAGACCGTGAGCTGGGCCTCGTTACCCACCCCGGTATGCTTCATGAGCGCGTAGAGCTGCCACTTGTTGGCTAAAAGCTGATCATCGAGCTTCCAGAGGACATCGTGAGCTTGCAAGCCCGCCGCCTCAGCCGGCGAATCGGGCTCCACCTCGTCCACCAAGAGCCCGAACCCCTTGGGCACGTTGGTCAACTGGGCCGCTGTCGATTCCTCCAGCCACCGCAGGTCGACCCCCAGCCAAGGCCCCTTGTGCTCGCGGGGCCCCCGCCGCCGATCCTCATGCCGTTCGGCTCCGAGAGCGACTGTGAGCAGCACGAATAGAAGAAAAAATCGTTTCATCAGAGACTACTGGCGGCATAGAGCTCGGCATCGAACTCGCGTTGTATGATGACCTCGTATCCCGTCCCCTGATGCAGAACGCGCTCTTCCTCAACTCCAGAGTAAGACCACGCGCGCCGAGCCTCCCCGGTCTCGCTCAAGGGCTGGATTCCGAGCTCGGAACCCGACTCAATCCACGTTTGCTGGGCAAGGAGCTCGATGCCCGTTGCGGGAGCGAAGGCCTCCAGTGCCTCCCCATCAGCAGAAACGGCGGCCCGCATCCGGCTCTCTCCCTCGCGAGCGGAAAAATGCCACGCCATCCCCCCCACAGAGAGCAGGAGGGCGGCAGCAAATCCGAGCGAAAGCGACCAGCGGTAGGGTCGTCCCGCGGACAAGCTGGCGGGAGCTTCCTCTGCCATCTCATCAATGAGGACTTCCAAGTCCTCCAGAGTTTCATTCCCCAGCCCCCTCGGCATGAGCCGCTCCAGCCCGGCTTCAATCTCTTTTATTCCCATGGACTCAGGCATGACGTTCCTCCTTCAAGTGGTTCAACTCACGCTGCAGAAGTTCCAGCGCATATCGATAGCGTGAAGCTGCCGTGTTGTGGGAAATTTTCAAAATGGCTCCGATTTCAGCAAAGGTGAGTCCAGACCAAGCTTTCAGAGTGACCACCTCACGAAGCTTGTCGCTCAGTCCCTCCACCGCCCGCCGCAGCAAGAGAGCCTCCTCGTCATCCTCCAAGGTCGGGTCCAGCCAATGCTCGTCATAGTCGTGCAACTGGATGACCTTCTCGTCGCGCTTCTTGCGGCGACCTTTCTTGCGCCCGGCGTCCATCGCGACCAGACGCAGCACGGAGAAGGCCAGCGGCACATCCGGGGGACAATAGCCCCTTTCTTTTTGATAGCCCCAGAGCCGGATGAGGGAATCCTGCAGCACATCCTCCGCCTCTTCCAGAGACCCTGTCCGCTGCCGGGCATACATCAGGAGCCGACCGCCCTCTCGGGCCAGCCACTCCTTCCACTCTTGGGCTAGATTTCGCGTGCGCTTCATCACCTCGTCACCCCTATCAATGCCACCTGAACCGCAATCTGTCTCCCCTTTCGCCAAAAAATTTTGTCCATCCGAGATAGCCGCCCCGATGGAACGGTAGAATAGCTTGGGCTTGTCCGGACTTCTTGAGAGACGATCTAGCCCGAGTCCGGCAGAACTCCCGTCCACTCGAAAAGATCGATAAGCGTTCAATGGACAGAGTGGGCGGGGAGCGGGCCGCTCCGCCCTACCGGCCCGGGCAATTGGTCCCTTGGTCACCGACGAAATTCCCATCCTTGCCCCACCGGGCGTTTCGCGCTTGCATCGGGGGCGAGGGGAAAGCACGTTCCCTCCTCACGCAACTACCTGTGAAAGCTCACCAAATTTACCAAGAAGTCGATCCCGCCGTCGTTGAAGACCTCTTCCGCTGGATGCGCGAGGAAGAACGCAACCTCTACAAATCCACCCTGCAGTCCCTGGGACAAGCCCGCAACCTGCGCCTGGTCTTCTTGCAGAAAAAGTCGGTCGCGGAGCAGATCACTTTCATGCACAAAATCCTGAAGCTGAAAACTCAGGACCTGGTGGGCGAGCACCTTCTGCAGGTATGGTTCATGAAGGGCAAGCAAGACCTCTTGCGCACCTTTTGCGACCGCATGGAAATCGAGCACGATGGCAATGGCCAGGTGATCGGCGATCTGCCCGAAACGCTGGACGATGAAAAGCTGAAGACCACCGTGGACCGTCTCCTGGAGATGTTCGATCCCAAAGTGGTCACCGTTTACCTGCACGTCTTCAACCTCCAGACTGAAAATGGCTGGGAGAATCTGGCCACTCTCCTGGCCGAGGACGAGCGCCTGAAGCTCAACTGACCCCCGCCTTCTTCACTGCGTCCGCGCCTTGACCTCGTCGCGCGGGCGTGGCATGCCCTCTCGCCACATGGCACACAAAATTGCAGTCTTGCCCGGCGATGGCATTGGTCCCGAAGTGATGGACCAGGCCCTGCGCGTTCTGGATTCCGTTGCGGAAAAATTCTCCCTCCAAGTCGAAGCCTCCACCCATCTGGTCGGGGGCGCGGCCATCGACGACAGTGGCTCCCCCCTCCCGGCCGAGACCCTGGCGGCCTGCGAAGCGGCCGATGCCATTCTCTTCGGCTCCGTCGGCGGCCCCAAGTGGGAAAACCTGCCCCCCGACACCCAGCCTGAACGCGGTGCGCTACTGCCCTTGCGCAAACACTTCGGTCTCTTCGCCAACCTTCGCCCCGGCGTCTGCCTGCCCCAGCTCATCGATGCTTCTCCCGTAAAGAACGAGCTCATTCCAGCGGGTTTTGACGTCCTCTGTGTGCGCGAGCTCACCGGCGGCATCTACTTCGGCACCCCCAAGGGCCGCGAAGAGCGGGAAGGGGAAGAAGCTGCGCTCGACACCATGGTCTACCGGCGCTCCGAGATCGAGCGCATCGCCCACGTCGCGTTCAAAGCCGCCCAAGGTCGCAAAAAGCGCCTGACCTCGGTCGATAAAGCCAACGTCCTCGCGGTCTCCGTGCTGTGGCGGGAAGTGATCGAGGAGGTGGCCACCCACTATCCCGACGTGACCGTGGACCATCTCTATGTGGACAATGCCGCCATGCAGCTCATCCGCCGCGCGCCCGAGTTCGATGTCATCGTGACGGGCAATCTCTTCGGCGACATTCTCTCCGATGAGATGGCCATGATTTCGGGGTCCCTGGGCATGCTGCCTTCCGCCTCCTTGGCCGAAATCAACGAAGAAGGCCTCAGCTTCGGCATGTATGAGCCCTCCGGGGGCTCGGCACCCGATATTGCCGGCCAAGGAATCGCCAACCCCATCGCGCAGATTCTCTCCCTGTCCATGCTGCTGCGCTACTCCCTCGGCGCCATCGAGGCCGCCGACGCCATCGATGCCGCCGTGGCCCGGACCATCGCGGATGGCTTCCGCACCGGCGATATCCACAGCAAGGCGGCGGGCGAAAAGCTGGCCAATACCGCTGAGATCACCGACGCTATTCTGGAACGCTTGTAAAAGAAACAAAGCACCCCTCTTACCCCTCCCCCGGTTCTCCGGGAGGAGGGCTTTTTTTTGTCCTCCGTCCGTCTGCCAACTGTTCCGGCAATCCCAAAGTGTCCGGTGGCTCCCCCCCTCGGCGGAAACGCCCCGGCCAACAGCAGGGGCCCAAAAGCAATCCTAACGAGATTTCATTGCTCTCGTGAGCAAATTCTGTTAGAAAAGAAGTGTTTTGATCGTTTCTCTCCTTTGCACCCCACAACAACGCCATGTCCTCGCCCACCTCCTCCGAACTGATTACGCCCGATGATGAACGCCGATTGGCCGAACTTTGGCAAAGCACCAATGACAAGTTAAGCTTGGGAAGTCAGGCGGCGCTCAAACATTTCATGATTGGTTTACGCGATTTGATTGGGGCCTGTGACTGCCAATGGTATGCCGCGCAGCGGGGCCTCACCCCCTGCGATGTCTTCTCTGTCAAAGTTTTCGACAAATGGTGGGTGGTTGATCTTTACAAACCTCTTCATCAACTCAGTGAGGAAGAACAAGACAAAGTGACCAAATTCTTTCTGGAGAAGATCCGGGAACATGGCTTTGACCACCTCACCCAACACGGGGCCCGCAATGCTGGCAAAACGCGCATTCATCTGCGACAAGACGTCATCTCCGACGAAGAATGGGAAGAATACTGGGTGTTGCGCGAATACCTGCAGCCCATCTACGGGGTGGCCGAGCGCATGCAGGCTGTCTTCCATGTCAGCAAGGACTGCGAGTCCTACTTTGTGCTCGACCGGACTGCGGAGCAAGGCCTGTTTGACGAGCGGGCCCGTCGCCTGGCCTACCTCGCCATCGCGGGCACGGGGATGCTCCAGCGCCGCCTCTTCTTTGTGCGCGGCCTCCTTCCTCCCTCGACCAAGGTGCTCTCTCCCCGGGAACGAGAAACTCTCTCGCTGCTGTTACGCGGCTACAACGAGAAGGAGATTGCGGAAGAACTCTCCCTCAGCGTCCACACCGTGCACCAATACACGACCTCCATCTATCGGGCCTTCCGTGTGCGGGGCCGGGTCGGCCTCTTTGCCGTGGCTCTTTCTTGCTGACCGATAGGTGTTCATTTGACTACGCCTTATTAGGGGAATTGCCAAAAAACCGACCCTCTCCTCTACTCATGACAGCGTTGTTAGCGGTAGGGCCACGAGCTTTGCCACAACCTGCGTAGCGACAACTTTCCTGGACATGCTGGCACGGATGCCCCCCCTCTGGATGATGGTTCCCCCCATCCCGGACTGGGGGGCATCGGTGACACCAAAGCAAAAAAAAACCGCCTCCAGCTGAGTAAGCGAAGACGGTTGCTGATTCTACAGCCGAGTGGCCTCTCTTTTAAGAATTCTCCTCGCGGTCGTAGATCGCGATGGGAATCGCCTTGGGCAGCCGGGCTCCTTTCTCGGCGACGCAAAAGACGAGCTTGCGCGCGGTGGAATCCTTGAAGTAAACGCTGCTGCTGAATTTCACCTTCCGTTGCTTGTCATCGGCATAGGACAGGGTCTGAAGGACCTTGTCATCACCAGGCGGGTCCACTTTCTCTTGTCCTCCAGGACCAATAACCACGGGCCGGGCTCCCTCCCCACACTCGACCATGATGGGCACGGAGAGCATGTTGAAAAAGTATTGTCCCCCGCCCTGCAGCCCGAGGGCTTGCAAGTCGAGAACCTTGCCCGCCAAATCCTCTCCCTGCCGGGACACGAGGACCAAGGCCTCCTTGGTGCCCGCAGGCACTTTCACGGAAAAAAGCGGCGCTTCTCCGGCAGCAGCTCCCTCTCCGTAGAAATCGAGGAATAGCTGATCCCGCAAATTTGCCTCCAACGGATTGGAGACATTGCGGTCCGAGAACTGGAAGCTCTCGCCCCCGGGCTGGTTGGCGAGCGACTGCACGCCGCTGCCAAAGCCGGTGATGCGATAGGTGATCTTGCGAGCCGCTTCTTCCTGGGCCCAGGCGGCCCCTCCTGCGAGAGCGAAGAAGGCCAACTGGGCCAAAATGATAAGTGGTCTTTTCATAAATGATAATCTTTGCCGTCTTTGACGACCTCACACCTCCGAAGGGGCGAGCCAGCGGAAGGAAACGAGCCGGAGACGGCGGCCGAAGCGCTCGTTCAAGTCGTTCAACTCTTCAGTAGAATCCTCGGGGTCGTTCGCGGGGTCAACCCAATCGATCCCCCGTTGCACGGTGGCTTCGCACCAGGCCTGCGCTTCTCCGTTGGAAGACTCGCCATAGGCGCGAATGGTGAAGGTGTCGGAGCGCACTTGAATCATCGAACCCAAGGACTGCAAAAGGTCGCCCTGCATTACATAGGTGGGAGTGCCCGCATGGCGGGAAACGAGGGCCGCCTCCGCGAACTCATAGTCGGTGCCCTTGATTTCGCCCGAGCTAATGCGGTCGCCATCCAGCTGCTTGTTCAGGGAGCGATCGAGGGCTGCTTGCAAGGCGCCCTTCACTGCCAATTCAGGATTGGAGCGGTCCAAGCGACGATTGACGAACTCGGCCACCGAGCGGAAGGGGCCACGCTTCTTGACCTCCACCACGATTTCCTCGGCCAGCTCGTCGAGCTCCTGCTCGCTGACCACCCGATAGCCTGCCCAGCTCTCGGCATCGCTGGCAGTGCCCCGCTGCGGGCCTCCCGCCGCCAGGGAGTAGCGACTGATGATGTAGTTGTCGAGACTGCTCAGCTCCGACTCGCCATTGACGGTAGTGCGCCGTCCTACGTTCAAGGTCGGCTGGCCCTTCTGGAGGTTGGATGCGAGGAAGGCTTTCCAAGCGGTTTTGGAGGTCGAGTTCACATTGAAACCACCTTCCATTTCGAGATAAGCGGCCGCCTTCTGGTAGCCATCCTGTTCCTCGAGTTCCTCCGCCAACTCACGGGGCTCCTTGTTTCCCCGCACGGGAAGAAGACGCGGATTGGGCAATTGCTTCTCACCGTCGAAGAATTCTTCCATCAAGTCATCTTTCTGGATCGATTCCACATCGAGGTCGCTGAGGACTTCGCCATCATAGTCGGCAAAGCCCGAGAAGAAGAAGTCATCCCAGAGCAGGGTGTTGGCCACGTAGCTACGGTCGAGGTGCTTGGTGGGCTTGAAGTGCTCGGTCGGAGGGCCCTGACCGTTGGTGGTCTCATGCCATTTCTTGCCATCGAGGTCGGGCAGCATGCTGGTCCGGCTGTCCGCATTGTCGACGCGGGAGTCGAGCCAAACACGCCAGCCTTCCTTGCTAATGGCGTCGCTGGGGACGTGGGGATTGGCGAAGGAATTGCCGATGGCGTAGTTTTGCAGGCTCAAATTCGACCAGCGGGTGGCATCGATGGGCACTTGGGCCACGTGCTGAAGCTGGGCGATGGATTGCAGGGGGGCGAAGGGGATCTCGGTGGCGATGGCCTTGTGCTGACCGCCAGGCCAATAGCTATTGCCCATGAAGGGACGCACTTCCCCATCGACGCTGTCGAGCTGCAACTGGGTCCAGGCCTCGTCGGCGGTCTGCACTGGAGTGTAAACCACGGTGTAGGGGCGCGAGTGCAACGCTGTATCGAGGTTCCCAGCCTGGCTCTCGGTCACTCCGGAGGTGCCTTGCCCCGAGATTCCGGCATAGGAATGATGGGGCACGTTGTGCAGCCAGGTCACGTTGGGATTCTTTTCGTCTAGATCACCATCCGTGGACTTGAGACGGAGATCCACCAGCATGAAGGGCACCTTCCGCCCACTGGCCAAGTCGGCAATGTTAAACTGAGAATTCAGGACTCCCTGATCGGAGGTTGCGGTGCCCTGATCGTTCCGCCAACTGACCTTGGCAGACCACTTGGAAGCGCGGGGCCGGTTGCCTCCGCCGCCCGCCCACTGCGTCCACCACAGCGGGGTGGTGCGCCAACCACTGGGGAAGCTGCGCATAATCATGCGGACATCGAGGGAAGAATAGGTCGCGTAATAGACCAAACCATCGTAATCCGCGCGCGGACCGGAGTTCTTCGAACCCTGTGGGGTGAAGACGTTGGTCGTAACATTGATCTGGTCCATGGCACTCACATACATCCCACTGAGAAGGTTCTCGCCAGGAAAATTGGCATCACCCGCGTTGTAGGTGTCGCCGATGACTCCATTCTTGACGATTCCCGCCGAGAAGTAGTTTTTGTTGGGCCGGGGGTCGAAATCGATGCTGGAAATGCTGCGAACCGACTCTCCCCGGGTGTAGAACTGGCTGGTGGTGCGATAGACCTCATCCGTGCCAAAGAACATCTTGGCTTCACCCGGCTCCATGGTGAAGGACTCATCCACGGTCATCCCAATGACATTCCATTGGGCGGAATTGCCCTGATAACTGTGATCGATCCATTGGTAGTCCACTTCCCGCCCGAAGACATTGACGGCATGCTCCAAGGACATGCCCATGTTCCCGACCGAGAATCCCGGACACTCCATGGGCACGTTGTAGGGATTCCACAAAACCACGGCAGGATAGGCGTGGAAGGTCACGATATACTTGTTGATCTCCTTGTCGAACTGCTTGAGCCGGGGAGTAATTTGATTGAGCCGCTCCTCGTTCACCCGGCCTTGGGTGGCATCCTGCACCCCGATGGAGAGGATGTAGCAGACCCGCTGGATGACCGGAGTGAGCAACTTGCGTTGATGATTCCAGGAGGGATAGGGATGCTTCAGGCCGGATGGCGGGTTGAAGTCATCGACCGCCTTCAGGGAAAGGTCACCCGCCAACAAATCGCGGTTGCCAGAGCGACGGTCGTTTTTATGGATGGCATAGTGCTGGCGCAGCGTCTTCCAATGCCCGGTGTCATATTCATTGTGAGGACTGAGAGAATCCAGCCCGTAGGGTCCCTTGGGGGCATTACCTTCCAATACCGTGCCCTCCCAATCACCGGACTCGGGCTCCCCTTCGAAGAACAAACTGAGGTCTTTCTTCAAGCCGCCGGTGGTGACATTGGTTAGCAGAGAGCGCGAGCCGAGAGCGACATCGTGGTAATAATCCTTGAGAACTTCAGGGGCGATGTCGGAGGCCAACGAAGCGGTGGCAAAGGTGTAGGCCTTGTTGGTGCTTTCCGAATTGGACTCCCAATTGAATTCCTCAATGGCGTCGAGACCGAAAACTCCCGGAACCCCGGTGCGGGCCAGATCATCACCGACGCTCAACTTGGGCCGCACTCCAGCACCATCAGCCAACAAGGTCTTCTCATCGCGCACTCCCAGTGAAACCTTGGTGGCATTCTCGCTCACCCACCAGGCGAGGCTCCCGTTGGTGCGATTGCCAGCCTGACCTCCGACTTGGGACTCCCTTTGCAAAGGGACCCGGCCAGCCGAGACGAACTTGTCTTCATCCGAACCCACCGTGCCGGAACCCACCATCTTGACCGGGTTTCGCACTCCGCCCTGCTGGAAGAGCGACACGCTGTCCTGGCGATTGCCCACCGCATTGGAAACGAGCCAACCCAGGAAGGAATCCTGGCTATCATAGTTGATGCGGCGGCCGAGCCCGTCTTCGGAATTGGCGTCGCGCGGATTTTGGCGGGCTTCCCAAGCGCCGGTGTAATGATTGTTCGTCTCCAAAGAACCGTCAAAAATTCCGGCCGGCCCGGTGATGGCCTGGTCGCGACCAATGGTCGTCTGCAGCTCGCCAATCGCCAGCATGAGGGCCAGACGAGCATTGCTCTCCGCCTCCAGGCGGGCCATCCCGGCTTGCGTGCTCCGAATCGTCGAAGACGACAGGGTCAACAATCCGACCGCAATCAGAGACAAGAGAATCATGAGAGTGACCGTCACCACCAAAGAGAACCCGCCCTCGGCCTCTCTTTGTTCTAAACGATTGGATGTCATCATAGTAAATTTTCGAATGATAGGGTTTTGATCCGAAGGGGAACCTTCGAACTACAATGTAACTGCACCCCCCTCGCGAGATTGGACGCCTTTTTTCCAATTATTTTTCCTGATCCCGGAAAATGCGATGGCAGTAAGGGGCCTCGCTGGAAAAGGCGAAGCTCGACAAACTATTTGGTCCAATCGCCGCCCCCGCCGGCAGTGAAGCTGGGTGAACCCCCTCCGGCGGTGCCTGCACCGATAACTGGAACCTGGGAAGGACCCCCTGAAAAGCACACCCTAGCTCTATACAGAAACATGACCATGAAAGCGCAATCGCTCCCGCTCATTTGCACCGGAGCCATCCTAACGACCGCAATGTCCGCCTCGGCCGACCTCGTTCACTATTACAACTTCAATGGTGCCACTCCCGGCATTGCCTTGGACTCCGGCTCAGCCGCCGAAGCAGCTTCCAATGGCACTTGGGCAGGTGACGTCGGAGCCGATGTCCCCACCACCGGCCAGATGGGCGGAGCCATCCGCATGAATGACGAGGACGGAGGTAACGGCCAAGAACACTACCGCCTCACCCCTGCCGGACTCGATGGCGCAACGGCAGCCACGGTCTCGATGTGGTTCAAGCTGGAGAGCGACAACGACAACGCCGGAGGCTACACAGGTTTATTCATGAGCCGGGAAGTCGATTTCGACAGCACCGGAGACGAAACGGCAGATAAAGAGAATCAAAACTGGGGCTTGGCCTTTCGCAACTCCAGTGGACCTCGCCGCCTCGATGTGCGCGTCAATGGTGCCGCCTCCTCTCACTCCACCGATCTCCCCGACAACGAATGGCACCACGTCGCCTTCACTTGGGACGGAAGCACTGGCGAGCGTGTCGTCTACGTGAACGGTGAAGTCGAAGATACGAGCACCGTCAACACAGGAAAGATCATCGCCGCTGGAGAATGGCGCCTCAGCGACGACGCCTGTTGTGGAGGACGCGAGATCAATGGCTCGGTGGACGATGTCGCCATCTGGGACGAGGTCTTGGACGCAGCTGCGATCGAAGCCATCTACACCAACGGCCAATCTGGAGTCGGCGTGCTGCCAGACTCCGACGGTGACGGTCTGACTGATGAACAAGAGACCTCTGGCTCCCGCAACCCCTTTGACGCCAGCGGCAATCTCGTCGGCGCAGGCAGCAATGGCGCACCCACCGACCCCAATGCCGCCGACAGCGACAACGATGGCGCGACCGATTTGGAAGAAGTTTTCGGACTCCTCAACCCCTTCGTCAACAACACCCTGAGCGACGAACCGGCTGGCGGCCCCTATGTTGGACACGATCCCACCGATCCAAACGACGACTCGACCGATGGCGACAGCCTGCCCGACCTGTGGGAGATGGAGAACTTCCTCGATCCCAACGATTCAACCGGTGACAACGGAAACACGGGAGATCCCGATGAAGACGCCCTGAGCAATCTGGAGGAATTCGATGAAGAGACCGATCCGCAGAACGCCGACACGGACGGCGATGGCCTGAGTGACTCTGAAGAGCTCAGTGGCAGCTTGAATACCGCCTTTGGCAACGAAGCCACCAATCCGACCGCCGCCGACAGTGACGATGATGGACTCAGCGACTGGGAGGAAGTGACTGGAGCGCTCAATCCCTTCAAAGATGGTGTCTTGATCGCCGACCCGGGCGAGACCCCCTACACCGACCACGATGCCACCAACCCGAACGACGAATACTCCGACGGAGACGACATGACCGACAAGGAGGAGATCGACAACAAGCTCGATCCCAACTCCGACACCGGCGACAATGGCAACGATGGCGATCCCGATGGCGACGGCATCACCAACGTGGTGGAAGTGCTCGACAATGGCACCGACCCCCGCAATGCCGACACCGACGGCGACGGCTTGACGGACGGCGAGGAAGACACCGAAGGCACCGACCCCCTCTTGGCGGACACCGACGGCGACAGCATCACTGACTTCGATGAGCTCAATTCACAAATCGACGGTGAGGGCCACGGCTTCAGCGCCACCGACCCGACCGCAGTCGACTCCGATGGCGATGGCTTCCCCGATGCCATCGAGCTGCGCAGCGAGCCGGCCACCGATCCCCAGGATGCGGCAAGCTTCCCCGCAGTGAAGCCCGTGGCCTACTGGCCCATGGACGAAACAGGAGATACCAACACCGCCATCGAGTGGATCAAACGCCACGACGCGGTGGCCACCAATGCGCCCCTCTGGACCTCGGGCAAATTCAACAACGCGGTCGACATTCAGGGAGCCAGCGCAGCCGATCAATGGTTGGCCGCGCCCCAGATCGCGGGCCTGAATGGTGCTACCGACTTGACCGTCTCGGCTTGGATCTACGTGAAAAATGGCAACACCGGCTATCGCGGCATCTTGACCACGCGCGGAGAAGGCCTGACCGGCAATGAAAACTGGGGGCTGAACATCGAAGGCAACAACAAGCAAACCGACAACCGCGTGCCCACTAGCGGCACCGGCGGCTCCGTTGGTCTCGACCACACCCCCACGGCAGGCGAGTTCGCCACCGTGACCTGGTATCACGTCGCAATGACCTACGACAGCGCGGCCGATGCGCTCGTTGCCTACATCAACGGAGTGCCCAGCGCGACTTCCACCCAATCCTATCCCATGACCCTGACCGGCCTGGGTTGGAACATCGGGATGGATATCAACTCCAGCACCCGCGACCTCGACGGTCTCATCGACGACGCCGCGCTCTTCAATGTGGCTCTCTCCCCCGAGGAGATTCAAGCCATCTATGATCGCGGAGAAAACGGCGAAACCATCGCTGACATCTACGAATTAACCGCTCCCGTGGTCGAGACGGCAGGAATCGAGATCGTCTCCTGCAACTACGACGCGGACGCGGACCAAGTGACCATCGCTTGGAAAGGCGGAGTGAACTTGCCCAACGTGAGCTCCTTCACCATTCGCTCGTCCGCCGACTTGTCGACTCCTATCGCGGAGTGGGACATCGTCACTACAGGACTCCCCAACGACATGGACGAGGCCACCATCACCTTGCCCAATCAGACCGGCCAACGGATGTTCTATGTCATTGAAGGCAACTGAGCCGAACGCGATTTGACACCCCTTCTCTCGCAACAAGCGGGCGCTCTTCCTCCGGGAAGGCGCCCGTTTTTTTGTCCACAGACTCCGTGATCCTCCACGTCGAGAAAGAGTCCCTTCTCACCTCACGCGATCACCCTCTTCGTCACAGAGCCGCTGAGACTCAGAGCAACACAGAGAGAATTCTTCATAAAAAACTCTGCGAAGCTCCGCATCTCTGAGTCTCTGCGTCGAGAAAGAATCCCTTCTCACCTCACGCGACCACCCTCTTCGTCACAGAGCCGCTGAGACTCAGAGCAACACAGAGAGAATTCTTCACAAAAAACTCTGCGAAGCTCCGCGTCTCTGAGCCTCTGCGTCGAGAAAGAATCCCTTCTCACCCTCTCCCCCTCGTCAAAAAAGAGAGAAAAGAAGTCCAAACAACACTCCTCCCGGCAGTGTTCCTGTTGAGACCTTCCCCGGGAAGTATTGTCAACCCATTCCGCGCATTCTGTTCCCTCACGGGAGACCCTTGCGCTTATCGACTTACCTCCGAGAAAGAGTTTCACCGGCAAAGGCCATTCATTTTAACCAAAACCATGAAACAAAAACACCCACAGGTCCCACTCGTGTGCACGGGACTCATCCTCGGAGCCACGCTCGCGACCACTCAAGCGGACCTTGTCCACTACTACTCCCTCGACGACACCACCCAGGGCACTATCACCGACACCGGGTCCGGAGCGACCGTCAATAGCAACGGTTCCTGGAGGGGTGATGCCGGAGCGGATCTCCGCGTCACCGGCCTTATCGACGGGGCCCTGCGCATGAACGATGAAGATGGCGGTAACGGCAGCGAGCACTTTTTCATGGACCTTGAGGGTCTCGATGGAGCCTCCGCGGTCACCATGTCGATGTGGTTCAAGCTCGAGGCGGACAACGACAACAGTGGCGGCTACACGGGCCTCTTCATGGCTCGCCAAGTCACCTTCGACAACGATGACGACGGAATCGCCGATCTCACCGCCCAAAACTGGGGAATGGCGTTCCGCAATTCCAGCGGTCCCCGGCGCCTCGATGTCCGCGTCAATGGACAAGCCTCCAACAATTTAACGGACCTCCCCGACCAAGAATGGCACCACGTGGCCTTCACTTGGGACGGCACCACCGGCGAGCGCATCGTGTATGTCAATGGCGAGGTGGAAGACACCGCGACGCAAGCGATCGGCAAAATCGTCTCCGCCGGGGAATGGCGCTTGAGCGATGATGCCTGCTGCGGCGGGCGCGAAATCAATGGCACGGTGGACGATGTCGCCGTGTATGACGAAGTGCTGGACGAAACCCGGATTGCCCAGATTTACCAAGAAGGCCTCCTCGGTTGCGGAATCACCGGACGACCCGGCGATACCGATTGCGATGGCATTCTCGACG
Source organism: Roseibacillus ishigakijimensis (assembly GCF_016595415.1). Taxonomy (GTDB): domain Bacteria; phylum Verrucomicrobiota; class Verrucomicrobiia; order Verrucomicrobiales; family Akkermansiaceae; genus Roseibacillus; species Roseibacillus ishigakijimensis. The sequence continues at coordinate 13,745 of NZ_JAENIO010000040.1, read as the reverse complement.
AAGACGAGATTTCCGGAGCAATGAACCCCTTCGATGCCAGCGGGAACTTCGTCGGCGTGGGCAATGGCGGTGCTCCTACCGACCCCAATGACTCAGACTCCGATGACGATGGCGTGCCGGATGGACGCGAAGTCACTGGAGCACTCAACCCCTTCGTGAACAATGTTCTCGACGACACCCCGCTGGGCGGTCCCTACACCGGGCACGACCCCACCAACCCGAATAAGGCGTCGACCGATGGCGATAGCTTGACCGATCTGGAAGAAATCGAAAACTTCCTCAACCCCAACGATGCCACCGGCGAACACGGTGACGATGGCGACCCCGATAACGATGGCTTGGGCAATCTGGCGGAGATCGACCCCACCAGCATTTCCAGCCCCTACGAAGCGACCGATCCGCAAAATGGGGACTCGGACGGGGACGGCCTCAACGACGGCGAGGAGGTCAACGGCACCGCCAACACCTCTTTTGGCTCGGAGAGCACTGACCCGAACTTGGCCGACAGCGATGAAGACGGCCTCAGCGATGGCGACGAAGTCCTCGGTCGACTCAATCCCTTCAAAGACGGCGTCCTCGTGGGAGCCATCGACGGAGCGCCCTACACCGACCACGATGCCACCGATCCGAATGAGATTTATTCGGATTCGGACAGCATGACCGACAAGGAGGAAATCGACAACCGGCTGGACCCCAACAACGGGGACGGAGCCCAAGGCGACGATGGCGATCCCGATGGCGATCTGCTGACCAATGTCGAAGAAGTCCTCGACTATTTCACCAATCCCCTGGTGGCGGATACCGATGGTGATGGTCTCGATGACTTGACCGAGGTGGAGGGCGACACCGACCCACTGCTTGCTGATACTGATGGTGATACTCTCAATGACTTTGATGAAGTAAACGGTCTCCTTGATGGCGAGTCCCACGGCTTCGGGCCCACTGACGGGAGCGACGCCGACTCGGATGGCGACGGCGTGGCCGACCGCATCGAACTGGCCGCCACCCCGCCCAGTGATCCCAACGACAGTTCCGCTGTGCCTGCCGTCAAGCCCGTAGCCTACTGGGCCCTCGACGAGCCCACCGGCAGCATCGCCCGCGAGTGGGTCAACCGCAACGATGCCGAGTCCAACGGCCCCGCCCTCTGGGTTCCTGGCAAGTTCGGCAACGCCGCCGACATCGACGGAGCCAGCTCCGGAGACAAATGGTTCCAGGCCCAGACCCTGCAAGGCCTGAAGGGAGCGACCTCCCTCACCGTGATGGCCTGGATCCATGTGCGCAGCGGCAACACGGGCTACAAGGGCATCCTCACCACCCGGGGCGAAGGGCCCACCGGCAATGAGAACTGGGGTCTCAATATCGAAGGAAACAACGCGAACACCGACAACCGGGTGCCCACCAGCGCCGGGGGAGCTTCCGAAGGAATCAACAATCCCGGTCCCTCCAGCGGTCAATTTGGCACCCTGCAGTGGTATCATGTTGCGATGACCTTCAATGGCACGACCAACGAAGTGATCACTTACACCAACGGAGTTGCCGGAGCCACTGGCACCGCAGCCTATCCCACCGCCCTCACCGGCGAAGGCTGGACCATCGGCATCGATGTCAACCAGGGAACCCGCGACTTGGACGGTCTCATCGACGATGCCGCCATCTTCCCCGTCGCCCTCTCCGCTGAAGATATCCTCACTATCTACAATGAAGGGGAGAACAACGGCAAGACCGTGGGCGATCTCTACGACTTGACCGCGCCCCCCGTGATCGTGGTTGATAGCAACCTCGAGATCACCGCCATCAGCCGGAACGGCGACAGCGTCGACCTGACTTGGAATTCGGGAGCCGTGGCTGGCACATCCTTCAATGTGAAAGCCTCCAGCACTCTCGACACCCCCATCGCGGACTGGACCGTCGTCGCCCAGGGCATTCCCAATGACGGTGAAACCACCAGCATCACTGTCCCCAACCAAACGGAGGAGAAGAAATTCTTCGTCGTAGAGGAGAACTGAGCCGGTTAATCTGAGAGAGGCTTTCTCAAAGCTCCGGAGGGTCCGCCTTCCGGAGCTTTTTCATGCGGGCCTGACGAAGAATCTCCCCCATTACGCTTTTTCAAACTGCAAAATCGACAAGCGGTGCCACCTTGGGCCGTAGGAAACCCGCAAGGGGCAAACCAGCGGCATGAATGGGACAATTTTCCCGCTGGCGCACGCTTTGCTTCTCTGCGAACCTGTCCCGAATCGAAGTGCCGATGAAATCGACTCCTGACCCCAACCACCCCGCCGCCCGCGACATTCCGCCGGAGTTGCATCGGCAATTGCGGGACTTCCGCCGCCACCTCTGGCGCGCCAAACTGATGGAGGCCTTCCTCGCCGGAGTCTTCGGGCTGCTCTTTTCCTTTCTCCTCGTTTTCCTTCTCGACCGCCTCTTTTCCACACCCGGCTGGTTGCGCCTGGCACTTTTGCTGGTGGGCACCTCCTTCTTCGCCCTCTTCGCTCCCTACTGGGTGAATCGCTGGATTTTCAAGAACCGGCGGGAAAATCAGTTGGCCCGCCTCATTTCCCGCAAGTTTCCCCGGCTCGGTGATCGCTTGCTCGGGGTCTTGGAGCTCTCGAGCCAGAACGAGAGTTCGGCCACCTTCTCCCCGGCCCTGCGGGCGGCCGCCACCCGGGATGTGGCGGCAGCGGCAGCCAAGCGCGACTTCGCGGAGGCCCTTCCGCAGAACCGCAACCGCCTGGGGCTCGTCACCGTGGCTGTCCTCGCCTTGCTGGCTGCGGGAGCCTTTTTGTTCGTGCCCAAAGCCGGTTACAACGCCCTGCAACGCTGGCTCATGCCCCTTTCCGACACCCCCCGCTACACACTCACCCAGTTTGGTGACGGCTTGCCAGCCCGGCTCGTGGTTCCGCTGGGAGAGCCCTTCGCCCTTGAGGTCCCCCTGCACGAAGACTCGGAAAACCAGCCTGCCAAGGCCCGAGCCCGGCTCGGTGCCCAAGGTTGGCGCGATTCCGCCCGGGAGGACGACCACTACCATTTCGACTTCCCCGGACAACAGGAAGCCGGCGAAATCACCCTTGCGGCGGGTGACGCCCGGGCCCGCGTGCGGGTCATCCCCACCCTGCCTCCGACCTTGGAATCGGTGGGCGGCACCCTCACTTTCCCCGCCTACCTGCAGCGCCCGGATCGGCAAATCGAGATTCGCTCCGGCACGTTGTCCCTCCTGCACGGCAGCTCACTTTCCCTCCAGACGCAAGCCTCGCGCCCTCTCTCGGCGGGCACCCTGACCGTGCGGGATCTCCCCTTGGATACCGACCGCGAAGGCGACAGCGAGACCCTCGCCGCGCGCATCGAGGGAGCCCGCGCCTCCCACCCCGCCCTCGCGATGGCTGATGTGCCCCGCGAAGTCCGCCTCGCTTGGGTGGATGACCTCGGCCTCGCAGGCACGGAGAGCTTCCGTCTCCGCCTGGAGCCTCATCAGGACGAGCGGGCCACCGTCTATCTGCAAGGAGCCCAGCGCCAGCTCGCCATTTTACCGGAGGAAACCGTGGAATTCGAAGTGACCGCGCAGGATGATTACGGCTTGAAATCCTTTGGCTTGGAGTGGCAGGGCGAATTCACCAAACCCAGTCCCGACGAACCGGCCCAAGGCGAGCTCGAGCTGGCCAGCGGAGGGCCGACCGAAACCCAGCTGGTGTCCCCCGCCGCGTTCTCTCCCCTCGTCTACGATATTGCTCCGCAGAAGCTCACCCTGCGGGCCTACTGCGAGGACTACCACCCCGAGCACGGACGCAGCTATTCCCAAACCATCGAGATCTACATCCTCACCCGCGATGAGCACGCCCAGATGCTCAAGGATCGCTTTGATCGCGCCATTGGCGAGCTGGAAGATGCTGCCCGCGAGGAGCAAAACAATCTCGACGAAAACAAGCGCCTCGAGCGCCTGGCTGACGAAGAGCTGCAGACCCCGGAAAACCAGGAACGGCTAGAGAAACAACGGGCAGCGGAACAAGCCAATATCGAGAAAATGGAAGAGCTGAACGAGACGGTGGAAGAGCTCTTTGCCGACGCCCTCCGCAATGGCGAAATCGACAAGGAAACCTTGCAGAAACTGGCAGAAACCCGCAAGCAGCTCGGCGAACTCTCACAGGAAGACCTGCCTCAGGTGGAAGAGCTATTGCGCCAGGCCCAGGACCAGCGCTCCACCCCGGAGCAGGCCAAGAAGGACCTCGCGGAGGCCATCCAAAAGCAAGAGGAAGCCCTCCAGAAGATGCGGGAGACCCTGGAAAAAGCCAATGAGGCCAAGCGCGACTTCGAGGCCGCCACCTTCGTCAACCGCCTCAAGCGCGCCGCCAGCGAACACGATGGCATCGCCTCCGCGTTGGCCGACTCACTGGATCGGCTAGTGGGCCTGGACCCCCGGGAAATTGACCCCGTGGAGGAACGGCTCTTGGGCGAACTGGGCATGCAGCAGAAGCGCACGGCCTCGGATGTGCGCTGGATCCAGGAAGATTTGGGACACTTCTTTGCCCGCACCGAGGAAGCCATCCACCAAGAACTCCTCACCGAGATGCAGGAGTCCCGCATCGACGAAGCCCTGGAGCGCAATCGGGAACGCCTCACCAGCAATCTGACCTTCCGGGGTATCGTGTTTTCCAAGGAATGGGCCCGGCAATTGCGCGAATGGGCCGAAAAACTGGAGGGCAGCCAAAACCAGAACGGCGGCGGCGGCGGTGAAGGCGGCGGCGGCGGGGGCTCCATGGAAGACCAGGATTTCGAGTTTATGCTGAAAGTGATGCGGATGATTCAATCCGAGCAAGACATCCGAGCCCGCACCCGGGCCGTGGAGCAACTACGCCGCACGGGCCTCCCGCCAACCCCCAGACTCCCCTGACAAATTCTATGAAGATTCCTCTCCCCGCAAGCACGGCACTCTTGGCCGCTTCCCTGGGCCTGGCGGCTCTCGCCCCCGCGCAGGAAGGCCGTGACGAAGCACCCGCCGAAACCGTCGCCGAGCGCGTGCTCGCGCAAGCGGAAGAGCTGGCCTACGAACAGGATGAGCTCTCCGCCGACGTCATGGAGCTGGTCGAAAGCCAAACCGACCTCAAAGTCATCGCCCTGCTGGAAGAAGTCGAATTCATCATGGCCGAAGTGACCGATGGATTGGTGGAGGGCGAGACCGGCGGCGGCACGATGGCAGCCCAGACCGAAATCATCGAAAAAATCCTCGCGGCCGCCCAACAGAAGCAGCAGTCCTCGGGCGAGAGTTCTCCCGAATCGCAGGAAAGCATGGGTGCCATGCTGGACATGATGAAAAGAATGATGGGCAAAGAGCCGGGCGACCAGAACGGGCCACCCCAAAACGGCGAACAGCCGGGCCAGACGGGAGGAGAAGGGCAAACCGGAGAATCCGACCGCGCCAATGAGCGGGTGGAAGGCGAGGTCGAGGGAGCCACCAGCGAGCGGGTCATCCCCAAAGGCAGCGCCCCCTCCGGAAACGGTCTCCCCCGCGAGTTTCAGAAATTGCTCGACGCCTACAACCGCAACGATTCCCAGCCATGAAAACTCTCTTTTTGATACTCTCGCTCGCGGGGCTGGCCGGGCTTCCCCTCGCCGGGCAGAGCTTGCCCCGCCGGGAAGCCAATCCCATCCCACCCCAAGTGGAAACGATGTATACCAAGGGCTTGCGCTTTCTTTCGCGTGCCCAGCTGAACGATGGCTCTTGGGAAGGACGTTACAGCGCGGAGCCAGGAGTGGTGGCCCTCTGCACCCTCGCCTTCCTCGCTCACGGAGAAGACCCCAACCACGGTCCCTACGCCCAGAACATTTCGCGCTCGCTGAATTATCTTCTGGCCAACCAGAACGAAAACAACGGCTACATTGGCAATAGCATGTATAATCATGGCTTTGCCACGCTCGCCCTGGCAGAATCCTACGGCGTGGTCAATGATCCCCGACTCGCTCCCGCCCTTTCGCAGGCAGTGGACCTCATTCTTTCCGCCCAAAAGGTCAATGGCCTGGAGGCCTGGCGCTACACTCCGGAAAGCCACGACGCCGACACCACCGTCACCGGCTGCCAGCTGGTGGCCCTTTTGGCAGCCCGCAATGCCGGTCTCCCCGTGCCGGAGGAGGCTATCGACAAGGGGCTGGCCTACCTCGCTCGCTGTCGCTCCAATCAGGGGGGCATCGGCTACACCTCCTCCTCGGGAGAAAAGCCCACCCTCACCGCAGTGGGCGTGACCTCCTTTTCCCTCGCCAAGCGCAAGGATGGCAAGGGCTTTGCCAGTAGCGTGAACTACCTCACCAACCACCTGAACTACCGCGACCGGCACTATCCCTTCTACTTCGAATACTACATGTCACAGGCCCTCTTCCAAGCCGATAGCGAACTGTGGGAAGAATGGAATGCCAAAAACATTCGCTACATGGGCGCCTCGCAAAATCCCGATGGCTCGTGGAGCGACAGCAAAGGGCAGGCCTATGCCACCTCCTGCGCCCTCCTTTCCCTCGCCCTCAATTACCGATTCCTGCCGATTTACGAAAAATAGACCGTGAAGTTCCTTTCTCTCTTCCTTGCCAACGCTCTCCTCTCCCCGGCCTTTGCCGCGGAGGCCGGAGACGATTTTATCCGCTTCAAAGATGGTGACACCCTGCATGGTGACTACCAAGGGCTCGATGAAGGCTCTCTGGTGCGCTGGCAGAATGATGAAGCCCTCGAAACCATCACTTTCAAGTCCGACAACCTGCGCAAAATCAGCCTCAATGGCGGGCAAGCGCCGCAAGCCATCCGCAGCGCGGGGCTCCTGGCCCTCAGCAATGGAGACCTCGTGCCCGGGGAACTCATTGCCATGGGTGAGGATTCGCTGAGTCTGCAAACCGAGTTTGCGGGCTTGTTGACGATTCCCCGCGAGCATGTCCGCTGGGTGCAACCCAATCGCCATGGAGGACACGTCCGCTATGCCGGTCCCTTCAACGAAGAAGGCTGGCAAACCCCCGGCCCCCCGCCACAGGAAACTCCCGAAGGCCCGGACGCCGCACGCTGGCACCATGGAGGAGCCGCCTGGTATAGCAACAACGAGGACATCCTGCGTCTGAACGTGCCTCTCCCCGACCGCGTTTCCATCCGCTTTCACTTGGCTTGGCAACCTCCGCTGAATGCAAACATCGCCCTTTTCACCGACTTCCAGCGCCCCGCCCGCGAAGAACAAGCCCGCGTCCGCCGGGTACCCGATGCCGCCCGGGCCATCGAGGAACAGGACGTCGCGGAAGAAGTCGGAGACGCCGAAGAGGCAGTAGAGGAAGAACCCGCAGGCCCCGCCATGGAAGACATCATGGAAGTGGGCCCCGGCAATTCCGACTCCGATTCCTACGGCTCGGGCTACCTCCTCTCCCTGCTCTCCAGCTATTCCCGCCTGCAACGCCTGAGTTTCGATGCCCGGGGCAATGCCAAAAAGACCACCTTCAACTCGGGAAACCGACTGGATTTGAATGATTATCAGCAAGCTCATTTCGAGCTGCGGGCCCACCGCTCGGAAGGCGTGCTCGCCCTCTACATCAATGGCGAATTTCACTCGGAGTGGCAGGACCTGGCCGAGCCTTTGGACGAGGCCGACCGTTTCTTCGCCATTTCCGCCGGCAGCCGCGGTCGACTCCGGCTCAGCGACCTGGTGATCGCGGATTGGAATGGCATGCCCGATTCCGCCCGCAGCATGGAGAATGAGGAACGCGACATTCTCCTCCTCACCAATGGCACCGACCGCCTCTCCGGGCGCGTCTTGACGATGGAAGAAGAGGTCTTTCGCATCGATACCCGCTACGGAGTCTTGCAAATCCCGTCCGCTGAAGTCGCGGATCTGCGCCTGGCCACCGGACATCTGGCAGAAGCACCGGAGAGCGAGAACGAACAAGTTCTCATCAGTATGCAACCCAAGGGCCTGCTTTCCCTTTCACCCGGCAAAGGCTCCGCCGACATCCTGCGCGGCAGCCACCCCATCCTCGGCAATCTGACTCTCGACCTCAGCTACGCGTATTTGATGGAATTTGATCCGATTGGCTCCATATTCGACAACTGGGATGATGAATTTTAGACCCCTCCTCCTTCTCCTTTCCTGCCTCACGGCCCCGGCGGAAGTCCTCACCCTGACGGACAGCGAGCGCTTCGAGGGCAAGCTGCTGGGCATCGACCCGGAAGACGGCATCTTGCTGGCGAGTCCCCGCTCGCCCGAGGCCGTGGCCTTCCGCGCCAGCTCCCTGCAACGACTCGAGCTCACCCCTCCCCCCGCCCAGGCCCGCGAACAAAGCGAACGTCTCGTTTTGGCCAATGGCGATATTTTACCAGGAAAGTTGTTGTCCCTTGATGAGCACAATCTCCGCTACCGGCTCCCGGGAGAGAACGACCTCTCCATTCCCCGCGATCGAGTCGCCACCCTGCGATTCGGCATCCGCCCGCAGCAGCTCCTCTACCGCGGCCCCGGCCCCTTGGACGAATGGATGGGCTCCGGCGTGGAAGATTGGTCTCTGGGGAAAGAAGAGGAGGACGGCCTCTTGATTTTGGAAGCAGGCGAGATCAGCCGTCTCCTCGACCTAGGGCCCCAGTTCATTCTCAAGTTCTCGCTCCGCTGGCAGGAAGAGCCTTCGCTGCGTATCTCCTTCGCCAACTATCCCAACGAACAGGAACAGCGGGATGGCTACTACCTCGCCCTTAACAGCGGTGGGGTGCAGGTGAGGCGGGAGAGCAACGAAGGGCCCCACACCCGCACCCTGCTGGCCCTCGATAATGTGGAGGCTTTTGACGACAACGCCGTCACCGTCGAGATCCGGGTCAACCGCCTGCTCAACACCCTCGACCTTTATTTGGACGATACCCTCATCCGCCAGATGCGCGATGAAGCCCCCCCCACCCATGGACAAGGCCTCAGCATCGCCCGCAACCGGACCAACAGCGGAGCCTGCTATCTCAGCGAGCTGGAAGTCTACAGTTGGGACGCCGTTTCCCAAATGGAGCTCTTTGAGGAGCCTCCCGCCGCCGGGCAAGACAGCCTCATCGATGCCGATGGACGCCGCCTCTCAGGTCAATTGCTCACCCTGCGCGGACCAACCCCGCCCGCTGCCGAAGAAGAACCCCGGACCCCGGAAGAGGAAACCCCTGCCGGGGAATCCGGAGGAGAAGAATCCCGCCCCAGCGACGACGCCCCCGCCCCAACCGGGGAGAACAGCCCCGCCGCCTTCCTCTTGGCCAGTCCCTTCGTCGATGAGCCAGTGGCCATTCCAGAGCAAGAGACCCGCATCATCTACTTCCGGCGCGCCGAAGAGAATCCCGCTCCAGCCACAGACAAGCAATACCTCATCGAGATTGCCAACGAGGGCCTGCTCACCACCGGGAGCTTTTCACTCGACGAGAATGGCTTCACCCTCAGTCACCCTCTCTTGGGCCCGCTGACTTTACCTACCGGACTCGTGCGCGAGATCCGATCTCTTCCCGAACCGACCACGCCATGATCACACCCCTCCTCTCCTGCAGCTTGCTCTGGGCCCTACCAGCCTTGGGGGCCGCCCCCGTTCCGATCAAAAGCACGCTCACTTTTCCCGGCGGAGACGCCCTCTCCGGATCTCCCGCCGGCTTGACCGCCGACGGCTCCCTGCTCTGGAACAGCCCCCATTTTTCCAAAAAGCCCCTGCCCTTTTTCACCAAAGAAATCGACAGCATCCAGCTCTTCTCCGAGGTCGCTCCCCAGCAGACTGCCGCCCCCCTGGCCACCTTGACCTTCCAGAGCCATATCGACGAGCAAAGCGATACCCTGCAAGCCGAGTTACTCCATTTCGACGAAGAAACGGTCAAGGTCCGCACCTGGTTTGGCGGCGAGCTCTCACTGCGCCGCGCCATGCTCGACGCCATCGAGGTCGATGACGCCGGACAAACTCTCTTCACCGGACCGGGAGATCCCGCCGAATGGCAAGCAGTGGGCGATGACAGCCAGGCCTGGAAAATCGAAAACCGCAAATTTGTCTCCCGCGAACAAGGCGGACTGGCCCGCGAATTTCCGGATTTGCCCGACCGCTATCTCATCACCTTCGACGTGCAGCTCGATTACCCCCCCTATCTGCGCCTCCATCTCTGCGCCGATAGTGGCACCGACAACATGCCCGAGACCGGCTACTCCCTCTCCCTGCAGCGCAATCTCATTCTCTTTCGCAAGCGCGAGAACGGTCGCCACTACAACCTGAACCCGGATCGCTTCGGAGAGCCACACGAGTTCTCCCAAGACGGCCCCACCCAGGTCGCGGTTTATCTCGACCGCCAGGAAGGCACCCTCGCCCTCACCCTGGATGGCAAACTGGCCACCTCCACCACCGATGTCGAGCCCCTCACCGACACCCACTGGTTTCACCTCAGCAGCCTCAATGATCGGGAAGTGATCGTCTCCAACTTCCGCATTCTCCCTTGGGATGGCGAGCTTCCCCGCCAGAACCCTCTCCTGGCCAACCGGGAAGAACTCCCGGCGGCAGGAGAACAGATCGAGCTCCAGAACGGCGACACCATCATCGGCAAAGCCACCAGCATTGTGGATGGCAAGCTCCGCATCGAGACCGAATACGTGCCCGTCTCAGTGCCGGTCGAACGCCTGCGCTCCTTTCAAGTGACCCCACCAGGAGAAGGGGAAGGCCCCCGCATCTACGCCGGAGACGTGCGAGCCTACTTTCCCCAAGGCGGCCACCTCACCCTGCGGGTTGCGGACCTCACCGCGACCACCATCACCGGCTACTCCCAAGTCTTTGGCGAGGCGACCTTTGACCTCCGGGCATTCACCCGCCTGGAATTCAACCCCTACGACCCCGCCTTCCGGCAACGCCGGGGACAACCCTACTAAGAGCGAGAAAAATTCTTCTCCGGGCGCGAAAATCAATTTGCGGAATGCGGCGTCCCGGCTAATCTCTCCTTCGTCTCCTGTGGTCGCTATTAAGGATGCGAGCTCGGACCGATATGTAAAACAATGGGGGCAGCCCCGAGGGATGTGAATGTCAAGCCTTTCCAGGAAGGCAGACGCGGTCCCCGGAGTCCCCAACCTGCTGAGTCTTCGGAACGCAGCTTATCGTAGCCTTGGTGGTCACAGAGGATAAAACATCTAAACCCGCTCCCGCGCGCTCGTCGCCGGATGAGCGGGTTTTTTGTGTCCTGTCGATGACAACGTCAGGGACGAGCACGCCGGTAGGGCTGAGCGGCCCGCCCCGCCGATTCTATTCACTGAACGCTCACCGATCTTTCCGAGTGGACGAAAAAACCTGGCGGGCTCGGGCTTGGTGGTCCCTCAGGAAATGCGGACAATCCCCAACCCATTCGCAAAAACGGGAGAAGGGGCAATGGAAAATCACGGCACGGCGGGCCACCACGCCCTACCATCAATCCAGAGCAACCCCTTTGGAAACAACGGAGGCGAAAGCAAAAAGCCGCTTTACCCTTACCAAACTGATCGACAATGAGCAATGGCCGCCGAGGCGTCCTTCACTGGGTGGCAAACACCCGGACCATCCGGCAAAAACGGCGGACGATAACGGAATACCGAAAAACACCGCCGAGCCAAAGGCGATTGCGTCCAGTCCATGATGCGAACCCCCTGCTCCACCGCGAGACTCGGAAAATGAAACTCGTGAAAAAGAAAACGGCCCCGCTTCTCCCGGTCGGCCAGCAGGGCCGTCACCATTTCACGGCTCAAGCAGCACAGAGGCTGAAAGGCCCGGTAAGGATCGGCAAACTCGGACCCATAGTTCCGCCACCAATACCATTGCGGATGCTCCGCCCGGGAGAGGATTCCCTCCGCCGCATAGTCGATGTCCAGGCGGGCCGTCTCCCGCACCAGAGCGGAAAAAGAAGCCGCATCCCCCGCGACATCATCCTCCACCAGCCACACGCGTTCGAAATCGCGCTCGCACTGAGCCAAATGATAAAAGGCCCGCGACCAGGCAGTGTAGAGCGGGAAATAACTCGTATTGCTCATCAGTCCTTCGTAACCCGCTAGTAGTTCGTTTTCATACCAGTAGAGGCCAATTCCCTTGCTCTCCTCCCCTTCCTCTGGAGCCTGATCCACGACGATCTCGACCGTTCCCAAGGGCGCCAAAACCTTCCGCAGGGCCTCCCCCACCGGCCCCTCTGCCCGCGTCATGATGAGAAAGAGTTCCTTCATTAAAGTGGTCGATGACGTGGATAAATTGGCACAAGGCTGGGCCATTCCCCGGCTTTTCGCTCTCGCAGAGCAGTGATCAGTCGAGAATATCCCCCACCCGTTTGCACAAAAAGTCCTGCATTGCAGGCCTCGACAATATCATCGTCTGCCCAACGATCCATCACCAGCGAGGTTTCGATACTATGCTGGGCAAATAGCTCTCGAATCCGCCCCAGATAATCTTGCGACTTCGTTCCCTCGAATCTTCCCAGAGGATGCAAAGAAGAAATGATCTGCACCTCACGAATTCCATCCTCTTTCAGCTCTTCAACCACTTCCAAGAAATACTCCTGCGGCATCACGTAGAGAATGCGCACTGTTGAGCCCTTTTCGTAATAGGGTTCCCGCCAAAGTCGGTCCACCTCTACGGAGTTCTCAATGACATCGCCGGTGCGAACATGCATCACACAGGCCTTGTCGGGCTCGTTTTCCCTCCATGCGGGATGCTCCCGCGCTATCTCAAGCAAGGTCACATAATCATCCTTCCAGCCCGGGCTTCGCTCCGCATAACGACCTCCGAAACTCTCCGGATAATGCTCACGATAAATCTCCGGTCGATTATTGCCATTGCGGCCATAATACCCCTTCACCAGATCCGCCACTCGATAACTCGGTTTCATTTGCCAACTCTTTCACACCTCCACCATCATACGGCCAAATCCATACCGAAGTTCACCTCGCAGAGAGTAGGTCGCAATCTCTGTTCTCTGCTGCTGAGTCCGGCCCTGCAGGTGATCGACAAATTCCTCTTTGGACAATGGAGAGTATTTCACCGTATCCGACTTGTCATTTTGAATGGCTTCCCTCCGGGGCGGATAGCGATGAACAGTCGTCCGTCGCCGCATCTCCTGCACCAAAATCCGGTCATGCTTACCCGCATAGCCAGCATACTCCGGGTAGGCCCCCGCCGCTAAAAACAACTCCCCAGGCAAGCCGATGCGCCCGAAAGAGCCATCGAACCATTTGCCAAATCCGTGATAGCCAATCCCCATCTCCGCCAGCGCAGCCAACAACGAAAGCTCTCCCACGGTCAGAAAATTATCAATATCGAGATTGAGGAGGTAACCTCCTCCCAAGAGAATCCCCAAGCGATGCGCCAAATTCTTCACCCGTGGAATATGAAAATAAGGATCTTCATTCCGGACAACCATCAGGGCCAGCTTGCGCTCATGGATCAGGTGTTCATATCGCTCCTGCAGCCAGTTCTCACTCTCGTCCGGGCAGTTGTAGGCCACCACGACATTGAGCACGTCTCCGCCCAAGGCTCGAAATTCCTCCTGCGCGACAAAGTTCTCCGGCAATGTCTGGCGAGCCTGGTGAAGCCTCCCTTTGCAAGTCTGGCAGACGACAATCATCAATCCACTCCTAAAAGATAGAGACAGCGATAGACACGTCGATCAGCATCATCCCTGCGACGGATAACGAATTGGTGCAGCACCCGCATACCCATTCGCGTCAGGTTAAGGCTGTGAGGCCTGATTCTATGGGGGATTTGCGGGTTCGTCGGTCTCTTTTGAGGTGCCGCGGATCAGGACTAAA
>NZ_JAENIO010000003.1 GCF_016595415.1 Roseibacillus ishigakijimensis | reverse complement strand
TTTTAGTCCTGATCCGCGGCACCTCAAAAGAGACCGACGAACCCGCAAATCCCCCATAGAATCAGGCCTCACAGCCTTAACCTGACGCGAATGGGATTTCGGGTAGAAACAAGAGAAAGCGTTTCATTTTCTCTTCACCTACCCTGTGCAGGGGATCATCGAAAGAGGAAAGATAGGTTTGGCAACTTTCCGAGGGTCATCCATGACCCGACAGGCAAGGTGGAGAGCTCCATTTTTTCAAAGCGGGGTATGCCGCTCAGAGCTTCGAAGCAGAACCCTCTGTCACTTCCCGGAGGCGGTAGAAGCCGCGAGGCGAATCGGCGGGCACAGTCCGCAGAAGCCAGTCCCCCCCGCCAGAGAAAGTCTCCCCGACATTTTGCCACGAGCCTTCCTGCAGGTTGCGAGAAAACTGCAACTGGTAAGAAGCAGCGTCGGGAACGGCCATCCCCAAGGACCATCCTGACTCTCCAGCGGTCAGGGTGAGCTGGGGTCTGGTGACCTGCAAGGGAGCAACGGCAAGAGTGCCCGCCTCGGACGGGCCGTAGGCCACCTCCCCAAGCGGGTTGATCACCGCAAAGCGAAACTGCGCTCCGTCCAAAGCCAAAGTCGCGAGCCTTTGCAGCGTGGCGGCAGTTTCTTCGGCCAGGATGGTGAACTCACCCTCGCCGGCCAGCTTTCTTTCCCAGCGATAGCTTGCCAGAAGGGAGCCCGGGGTCACTTGAGCCTGCCATATCACGAGGTCCCCGGCGGTGACCGCGACGTCTCCGGTCAGGGCCAGCTGCTGCAAGGGGGGAGCCCCGTGGTCATCAACGTCGATGACCACCCCATTGGTGACGAATTCCTCTCCAGTCGCGGCCAAGAGAACGCGAACCCGCACTTCTGCCCCCGAGAGAGCTTGCTCGGCCACGAGGGAGCCCGTCTCGCCAGCAATTCCCGGCAGAGGAGCCCAATTTCCTTCCGGCCAACGCCATTCCCAATGGATGGCATCATTTTCCGCCAGGGAGGGTTCTGCCTGGAGATTGAGATGAATTGTATTTCCCTGATGATAGTGGTCAGCCAGACTATCCAGGGCCACCAACTGTTCACCGGGCCCGGCATCGGAGACATGAATTTCAATCGCGGCATGACCCGCCCCACTCTCAAAGCCGAGACTCGTGGGAAAGGTGGTCGAGAGCCGCAATTCTCCCCCATCATCCGCCAAGGTCAAAGAGCGTTCAAAAGCGAAGTTCCCGTCCTCATCGGGCACCACTTCCTCGCTCGTTCGATTCCCGGCCCCATCCGTGAACCGCCAGGTGTAGGTCAACTCTTCACTCGGGGGATACACCGTCGCGCTGACGCGCAAGGATTGGCCCTCGCGATAGATTCCCCGAGCCCCTTGGATCAACACCTCGCGAGGGAGATGCTTGGTGGGATACGGCTGGGACATGGCTATCACCTGGCCCTCCCGCACGACATGGATGTGAACTTGTCCCGAGGAATTGAACAAGGTGTTGTGGGTGAGTGAGAGGCCCTCAACGATGGGGCGAGCATACTCCGGAAGCCAGAATCCTCCCTGTCGGAAGGCCCCCACCAGTTCATCACCTTCTTGCAGGCCCGCAGGAGCATTCACGGTAGCAAGCCCTTGATCCCCGAGGAAGACCTCCGGACCATTGAGCCAAGTCAGGGTCGGAGCTTCGATCCATCCGGGCACCACGAGCTCCACCCGAGCCGTCTCGGCGACGACCACATTGTCCCCGGTGTGATAAATTTGAGCCCAAACGGAGACCCCCTGCCAGGAGGCATCCACCTCTTGCTCCCAACGGTCGGTGCCCGAGATCAATCTCCAGGTGGTTTCTCCACTTTCGGAATGACGGGCCCGCCAACGCAATTCTTCGTTTTCTCCCAAGGCATACCCATCGGCCTGCGCCCGCACCGTCTCTCCCGGAGAATAGGAAGCCGCAATACCTGAAAGCGAGAAAACCGCACCACTCTCATCGCGAACCGTGACAGCCACCGACGCGGACTGGGAAGGCAGGGCCTCGTCAAGCCACGCTGGCACAAAGCGAGCGCTCAAGGGCCGCACGCCCAACAGGAGCTCGGAAGTGGCAAAGAGAGCCGTTCCCGAAACCACCGGGGCATGGCCCAGGAGCTTCGTCCCTTCGTAAAATTCGACATATCCCGCCGCCAGGGGGCTCACCGCCGCAGTCAGAGAAAGTTCACTACCTCGCGTGATCTCGGGAGCGGAAACCACTAAATCAGTAGTAGTTTGCAGCGCTTCAGGCACCTCACCCACATGGAAGTGGTAATCCTGAGTGGCGGAGACTTCTGCGCCGTCCACCCTTGCCGAGGCCCGGAAGGTGAGCGTGTAGCGCCCTGCGGCGGTGAAGGCCCACGAAGCATGAGCATGAACCCCGGCGGGCAAGGTCCACTCTCTCAGCTCTGTGCCCTCACTGCTCAAGAGCCGAACCGGCTCGCCAAAGGGCGTGGTTTGGTAGAGCTGGAATTCCCCTGGGCCCTCCACCGCTTGCAGGCGGAGAGTGATTTCGTTCTCGTCAAGAACTCCCGCAGGCACCCCTTCGGTTTTGAACCCCGGCCACAAGAGCGCCCCGTTGGGATTGCTCTCAGGCGCAATCCAGACATCGCTCCCCTCCTCTCCCAAAAAAGCATAACTCGCCACCCCGGGAACTTGCGTGCGCGCTGCCTCTTCCACATTGAAAAGACCCACCTCAGGGTCGACAGGAACGCCAAGTTGTCCCTCCAGATCGGCCTGACTCCCTAGGGCGAGAGTTCCCTCCCCAAAGGACACGTTCACGACATCACAGTGAACTTGGGTAATGAGGTCCCGCTCCCGACTTGCCGGGGCGGCCGCAAAAACCGATGAGACCCAGACCGGGAACAGGACCACTGCGATAAATGACGCTTTCATGCGCGCCGAGACCTAGATTAACGCAATAAAATTGCAACAGTAAACGCGATTTTCTGGCGTTTCACTTGACCCGCAGGCGGAAGAAATCGCGACCCGAGGGCGGCGTCTCCCTTTTCAAAGCTCTCATCATGAACTTGGAAAGCGCATTCCCTTCCTCTGCTCCGGTCTCGAACAATTCCAAGGGATATCCCGGAGCGGTCGGTTCGATGGTGGCCCAGAGCTCCAAGTCCTGGCTGGCTTCCGAGACCAGGCGCGGGGACTGGCCCGCGAGGGGGTCCTTGTAGAGGTCCCGTAGAAAGATCAATCGCCCTTCCCCCCCGTCCGGCGAAAGTTGCGCACAGACAGACGCGCTTGCACCGGTGACCGGATTCGCCCCTGCCGCATCCATCAAGTAGTCCCATTGGTGACTCCGCCCGTCCCCGTTCCAATCCCCTGCCGGGTCGGCCAAACTCCCCGCCGCCAACTGATGGGCCCGCTCGTAGCTGTCAGCCCACTCCGCGAAGGAATAGGAGGCCCTCAAGCCCGCCAGACAACGAACCACACCTTGGCTACGGGAAACCACCAAGCCCTCTTCATCGCGTCCCCGCAGTTCGAAGGTGAGCGTGTGAATCCCTTTCTCAGTAAAATGCAAAATCCCTTCCACGTCAGAGGTCAGGCTCAGGGAGTCGTCCCCGTCGAGACCGTCGGCGGTGGAGAGCAGCTCCCCCACAACGAGCTCTCCCGGCCCCAGATGATGCACCAGCTGCACGTCCACGGAGGCAAAAGAGTCTGCAGCCCCCGCAGTCGCCAGTTCGCGAGGCAAGCCGACCACATCGCGCTCATCCCCTCCTCCCGCCTCCAGAAGAAAAGCGCATTGATAGCCCGCTCCAGTGGTGGAGGCTGGAACCTCCACCACCGCCCTTCTCTCGCCGTAGAGAACTTCTCCGGCCTCATCCCGCAGCGCCAACTCCCAGCGCCCCTGCTGATGCAGAATCGATCCCGAGAAGGAAGAAAGCACCCCGGAGTGCGGCACCACGAATTGAAAAACTTGTGCCGCGCGAGTCTCCGTCCCCGTGCCGCGGAGGCGCCCCATAGCCTCCAACTCGAGCTCGTAGGTGCCCGGCGCAGTGAATCCCCAGTTGAAATGGCTGTGCGCCGCAGCCGGCAAAGTGGGAATCTCATCTTCAGCCGACAAGCCGTCCGCGGTGTTGTAATAAACCTCGGCTTCCCCGAAGTTCCCATTCTCCCAGAGCGCAAAATGTCCGCCCCGCTCCATCCCGGTGCCCGTCGCGGCCACCAAGCGCAGGCTGATGGTGCCAATGCCCGAGTTGGAATAAAAATTTCCCACCCGGGTCTGAAAAACAAAAGGATCCACAATCACCCGCATCCCCAGATACTGGTTCCCAACCTGAAAACTCTGCGGCAAGATCCACGCCTTTTGGCCGACCTCTCCCAAGAAAGACAAGCTGTCGGTGAGCACCCCCTCCGAACGAGGAGGCGCGATGAGACGGGTCTCGGCCGCAGCGAGACGACGAATCTGAGACCGATCATTGAAATCGTCGTTGAGATTGTAGGAATTCACCAGGCTCCATCCCTCGTCCGGATCGTAGTCGGTGTGGACCTCATAATGACCGTAGATGAGATCCACCGCCGGAAGGGGCGAAGACACCATCCAACCAACGAACAACATTCCACTCCGGACCAGAAAAAGCGACCCTTTAACGCATCTTAGTTGCATTTACGGCGAGAGAGAGGCCATAAAGCGCCCGTGCTTAGCAAGCGAAAAAAAAGTCCCGCCGCCGTTGTCCTTTTCACTGTCAGCTCGGTTCTCGTTTCTTGGGCGGAGGAGTCTCTCCCGTCCACGGAGTTTTGGAGTGAAGAAACCCTTGCGGAAGACATTGAGGAGCTGCCGGAAAGCACCGTGCAGGCAGTCGCGGAAGCCCCTCTGAGTTATCTCTCGCCGACCCTCCTGCCAACGACCACGGTGGAGGCCGAAGGAGAAAGAGGCGAAGCCACGCTGCTGGGCTCCCCCCTGGCCGAGAACCCGTTGCTGCGCTTTGCCTCCCCCAGCGCCACCGTGCTACGAGGCGCTCCTCTTCGCCGCAAGCAGCGCGCCACCTTGGGCGAGACCCTCGCCGCCGAGCCCGGCATCACTGCCAGCTCCTATTCACCGGGGGTCTCCCGCCCCATTATTCGCGGCTTCGATGGAGTGCGGGTGCGCACGCTGCGAGACGGATTGGGCACGATGGACCTCAGTGAAGACAGCCCCGACCACGGCGTGCTGATCGACCCCCTGATGATGGAGGAGGTGGAGATTCATCGGGGTCCAAGCTCTCTTCTCTTTGGCAACTCCGCAATTGGCGGCGCCATCAATACCCGCACCCGCACGATTCCTGCCGTCGAGGAAGGAGAGCCCTTCACCGCCACCGCCATGACTGGCTATGAGAGCCAGGGCGATGGTCACCACTTTGCCACTGCGGGAGAATTCCGCAACGAGCAGGCCGCTTTGGGCTTTTCGGCCAGCCATCGCTCCGCTGGCGACATTTCCATCCCCGGGCGGGCGCGTAGCCAGGCCTACGAGAGCCTCGTGCAACCCCATCAATTCGTCCCCGGAGTGGGCGCTGTGCCCGTTTCCAATTCCTCCGACACCCTCCCCAATTCCTTTCACAACAGCACCAGTTGGACCCTTGGCGGCCGCCTCGGCTCGGAAGATTTTCTCTCCCTCGGAGTTTCCCACCACCGCTTCGAGACCAACTACGGCCTGCCTTATTTCTATCCGGGAGACGAAACGGATTTCTTCGGCGACTACGACATCGCGGCCCATCTCGACCGCTCCGATCTCGAGGTGAGTTATCGGGGTGATGGCGGCTCCTGGTTGCGCGAAGCCCGTTGGCGTCTGGGGTATGGCAACTATGGTCATGACGAAAATTTCTCCGGCCAAGGCAAGGACCAGGGAAGAGACTTTACCGGAACGACCTTTCAAAAAACCACCTGGGAGAGTCGGCTGGAGCTTCATCACGGAGAAGAAGCCGACCTCATTTCCGGAATTTGGGGAGCTCACTTCAGCAACGAAGAACTCGCCCTCACCCGCCTCCTCGTCCCGCCCCCAACCGCCTTTTGTGAGGACTCCACCCTTGCCTCTACAGGGCTCGGCTTCTTTGCTCTCGAACAATGGCAACTGGGAGCCTTTACCCTGCAAGGAGGCCTTCGTTGGGACCAGCTGGAAACCTCCCTCACCGACCAATTGGGTTCAACGCTCCGCTCCGAGGGCGGCTCCTTCTCGCAGTCGCTCACCCTCAGCTACGACCATTCTCACCCGGGCCCGCTGGACCACCTGACGACCAGTTTGACTATCTCGCGCCTGGAACGCCAGCCCACCGCCCACGAGCGTTATGCCTTCTTCCATAATGCGGCTCTCGGACGCTTTCTCATCGGCGGCGACCTCGATGGCGATGTTCTCAAACGGGAAGAATCCACCGGGGTCGAGCTCTCCTTCGAAGGAGGGTGGGCCAATACTTCCGCCGGGCTGAACCTTTTCTACTACGACTTTGCCAACTACGTTTTCCTGCAGGATCAGCGCGGGGTCAGCTTCGCGCCCACCGCCCAATATGTCGAAACCGCAGCCGAGTTTTATGGCTTGGAAGTCAGCATCGACCACCTTCTCTGTGACGATCCCGGAGGATGGGGTCTTATCCAGGCCCGGTTGACCGGGGACCTCGTGCGTGGACTCGATCGCGACCGCGACGACAGCCCCCTTCCCCGCATCCCGCCCGCACGCCTCGGCGCGGAGCTGACTTGGGAGCTCCAGCACTGGCGGGCCGCTCTCGACATGCGCTACGTCTTTGCCCAAAGAGAGGCCGCCGAGTTTCCCGTCGCCGAGTTAGAAAGCGGGGACTACCTGATGGTCAATGCCTCCCTCAACTGGACGCCCGATCCCGAAATTCGCGATTGGGAAATCTCTCTCCAGCTTCGCAATCTCCTCGATCAGGAAGCGCGCGATCACACCTCCTTTCGCAAGGACACCACCCCTCTCCCGGGCTTCGGATTGAGCAGCGAAGTCCGCTGGGTGTTCTAGCGTTCGAGAAGAGCCACCCGGCGGCGGCGTCACGAAAGGTCTCCCTTTCCACAGCCGAGAGCAATCAGGCGTCATCATTTCTCCCCTCACCGCTTGCAAGTGGCGCGGCAGTTGCTCTGCCGCTGCCAGAATTCCCCGATTTGAGCGTTTTCAAATCCCCCCCCATCAGTCACTCTTCGCCCACGAAAAATATGAGCCTCTATCTGGACTACCTCGCTGAAATTGAAGAACGCAAAGCTGAAGGCCTGCACCCCAAGCCCATCGACGGGGCCGACCTCTTGGCGGAAATCATCGCTCAAATCAAGGATCCCACCCATGAGCATCGTGAGGACTCGCTCCACTTTTTCATCTCTAACACTCTCCCCGGCACCACTTCCGCTGCGGGCGAAAAGGCGAAATTCCTCGAGGACATCATTTTGGGCAAAGAAGCGGTGGCCGAGATCACGCCGACCTTTGCCTTTGAGCTTCTGTCCCACATGAAGGGCGGTCCCTCCATCGAGACCCTCCTCAATCTCGCTCTCGGCGAAGATCCCGCCATCGCCCGGGAAGCGGCGGAAGTCCTCAAAACGCAGGTCTTTCTCTATGATGCCGACATGGCCCGCCTCAAGGACGCCTTTACCGCGGGCAATGCCGTCGCCAAGGACCTCCTCGAGAGTTATGCCAAAGCCGAGTTCTTTACCAAACTCCCCGACGTCCCGGAAGAAATCCAGATCGTCACTTTCATCGCTGGCGAAGGCGACATCTCCACCGACCTCCTTTCCCCCGGCAATCAAGCCCACTCCCGCTCCGACCGCGAGCTGCATGGCAAGTGCATGATTTCCCCCGAGGCCCAGTCGAAAATCCAAGCTCTCCAGAAACTGCACCCCGGCAAGAGCGTGATGCTCATCGCCGAAAAAGGCACCATGGGCGTGGGCTCCTCCCGCATGTCCGGCGTCAATAACGTGGCCCTCTGGACCGGCAAGCCCGCGAGCCCATACGTGCCCTTCGTGAACATTTTCCCGATTGTGGCCGGCACCAATGGCATTTCCCCCATTTTCCTCACTACCGTCAGTGTGACCGGCGGTATCGGCATCGACCTTAAGAACTGGGTCAAGAAAACCGATAGCGAAGGCAAGGTGGTCACCGACGCCAACGGCGATGCCATGCTGGAGCAAACCTACTCGGTCGAAACCGGCACCCTGCTCACCATCAAGACCAAAGACAAGACCCTCTGCGACGCCGAGGGCAAGGTCCTCACCGACATTTCCGCCGCCCTCACCCCACAGAAGGTCGAGTTCATCAAAGCAGGCGGCTCCTACGCCATCGTCTTCGGGAAAAAGCTGCAGACCTTTGCCGCCGAGACTCTCGGCAGCGAAATGCCCGCCGTCTACGCCCCGGCCAAGGAAATTTCCCACCAAGGACAGGGACTGACCGCCGTGGAAAAAATCTTCAACAAGAACGCCGTGGGCACGGCCTCGAACGCCCCCCTGCACGCCGGTTCCGATGTGCGCGTCGAGGTCAATGTGGTCGGTTCCCAAGACACCACCGGGCTCATGACTTCCCAGGAGCTCGAAGCCATGGCCGCCACCACCATCTCCCCCATCGTCGACGTCGGCTACCAGTCCGGCTGCCACACCGCTTCGGTTTGGGACAAAAAGGCGCAGGCCAACATCCCCAAGCTCATGAAGTTCATGAACGACTTCGGCCTCATCACCGCCCGCGACCCCAAGGACGGTTACCACGCCATGACCGACGTCATCCACAAGGTCCTTAATGACCTCACCGTGGACGATTGGGACATCA
Source organism: Roseibacillus ishigakijimensis (assembly GCF_016595415.1). Lineage (GTDB taxonomy): Bacteria > Verrucomicrobiota > Verrucomicrobiia > Verrucomicrobiales > Akkermansiaceae > Roseibacillus > Roseibacillus ishigakijimensis. The sequence continues at coordinate 183,573 of NZ_JAENIO010000003.1, read as the reverse complement.
TCATCGGCGGCGACTCCCACACCCGCATGTCCAAGGGCGTGGCCTTCGGAGCCGACTCCGGCACCGTGGCCCTCGCGCTCGCCACCGGCGAAGCGACCATGCCCATCCCGGAGTCCGTGAAAGTGACTTTCAAAGGAAAAATGGCTGCCCACATGGACTTCCGCGACGTCGTCCACGCCACCCAGGCCCAGATGCTCAGCAAATTCGGGGGCGACAACGTTTTCCAGGGCCGCATCATCGAGGTCCACATCGGCACCCTGCAAGCGGACAAGGCCTTCACCTTCACCGACTGGACCGCCGAAATGAAGGCCAAGGCCTCCATCTGCATCTCCCAGCCCGAGACCCTCATCGAGTCTCTGGAAATCGCCAAAAGCCGCATCCAGGTCATGATCGACAAGGGCATGGATAACGAGAAGAAGGTTCTCCAGGGCCTCATCGACAAGGCGAACAAGCGCATTGCGCAAATTCACTCCGGCGAAAAACCACCGCTCGCCCCCGACGCGAACGCGAAATACTACGCCGAGCTCGAGGTCAATCTCGACGAGATCGTCGAGCCCATGATCGCTGACCCCGACGTCAACAACGAAGACGTCTCCAAGCGCTACACCCACGACACCATCCGCCCCCTCTCCTACTATGGTGGCAGTAAGACCGTCGACCTGGGCTTCGTCGGCTCCTGCATGGTGCACAAGGGTGACCTCAAGATTCTCTCCAAGATGCTCAAGAACTTGGAAGAAGCTCAGGGCAAGGTCGAGTTCCATGCCCCTCTCGTTGTCGCCGCGCCAACCTACAACATCATTGACGAACTCAAGGCCGAAGGCGACTGGGACATCCTTCAGAAGTATTCCGGTTTCGAATTCGACGACAACGCCCCCAAAGGCGCCGCCCGCACCGAATACGAAAACATGATGTATCTCGAGCGTCCCGGCTGCAACCTCTGCATGGGCAACCAGGAAAAAGCGGCCAAAGGAGACACCGTGATGGCCACCTCCACCCGCCTCTTCCAAGGCCGCGTGGTGGAAGACTCCGAGCGCAAGAAGGGCGAATCCCTCCTGAGTTCGACCCCCGTCGTCGTCCTCAGCTCCATCCTCGGCCGCACCCCCAACCTCGACGAATACAAGGTCGCCGTCCAAGGCATCGACCTCACCACCTTCGCCCCGCCCACGACGGAACTTGTCGCCTAAAGAACCAACCCTAAAAGCGATTCGCAATCGCTCCCATTGGCCTGTCGCCAAATTGACATCTTTTGAAGAAGGCCGCGCCTACCGGATCCGCCAATGGCAGGAAACAGGGTGCGCGGCAAGGCTTCAGGCTGCATGGGAGCTTGTCGAAGACTACTGGGTCGGCTTAAAGGGGATGAAGCCCGATAAACTCCGACTTCAAAGATCTGTTACCCACGTTCGAAGCCGAGGACGTTGAATACCAGATTGTCGGAGCCTACGCGGTCATGCACGACACGCAGCCCCGCTACACAAAAGACCTCGATGAAATTCGTGGTGCTGAGTCAGAATCGAGGGCAAACACCCCTCCCCGAAGAAGCCATCCTCCCAAGGCCGTTCGGAAACCAATTCCCAAACGGCCGGAAGGAACACCGTAATAGGTGCCTCCACCCACCTCACCTCACAGCCCGGTGACGGAAGAGCAAGAGAAACGGCCTCGTTCTTGCGGGTCTTGCCGGAACAATGGGGCGCGCAAAGGCACGCGCTCCCTTTCCCCACCCCGGCTTTTCCTCCTCTTCGCGGGAGCCATTGCTCCGGTCATGCGGTCCCTCCTCCCACGAAACGAGGATAGACGGGTTCCGGCTCCCTGCTAAGGTGGGCCGATCTCCTGTCGCTTCACCTCCTTGCAAGGCCCTGCTCCCAAGGGACTCTTCACCACAGGATTTCGGATCTATTCTTAATACCATGCGCCTTCCCTTCATTCAGCTATCCCTTCTCTTTCTGGCAACCGTTGGGCTGCAAGGAGAGCCCCATCTGGACCTGAGCCGGGCCTTCCTCCTCAATGCCGACTTCACGGCCGACGTTCACAACAAGGCCACGAACGGAAATGACTATGCCGGCAATGGAGGGACCTTCGATGAGGTCGCCGGTTGGGATCTGGAGAAAGGAGGTTGGGGGGTAGCGGCCACTTATTCCTACGGTCACCAGAACACCCTTCATGGCAAAGTGGTTCCGGCAACGGATCCGGAAGGAAACAACGAGGGGGCCGCGCTGGGCATCGTCAACGCTTGGGGCGGCTTTGCGAAATACTCACAATCCGTCACTCTGCCTGCCGGCGATTACCTCATTCGCTTCCAGGCCTTCAATGCCAACAGCGGGGAAGAGACCATCAACCTCTCGGGATTCGTCACTGAGGAGGGTAGCGAAATTTTTTCCACCCTCAGCAGCTTTCCCTCCCAACAATGGACCGAATTTGCGGTCCCCTTTACCTTAACCGAAACCACCAATGGGCGCATCCAACTCGGCTTAGGCAGTGCCAATTCCGGTTCAGGCGACAAGGCCGGTTTATTTTTCCACCAAGTGGAACTCTTCACCGACAACGACGACTTGGCGACCTACCAGGGACTACTCAGCACTTTGACGAATGAAGCCCGCAGCCTATACGACGCGGGCGGATTCCATCTCCCCGCCGGGGCGGACTTGGCCGCAGCCATCGCAGCAGCCCAAGACCCCGCCACGGGCCAATCCCTTGCAAGCATCCTCGACGCCATGGCCAATCTGAATCTTGCCATGGACGAGCTTCCGCAGGCCTACCCGCCCTACAACCGGCTCGCCGCTTACATCGGGGAATTCGAGGTCCCGATCGACACCTACGGACGGACCGACCTCATCCCCTACCGCGACCAACTGCAAACAGCCTACGACAACCAATCCTGGGATGAAGCCCGCATCGATGCCGAGATCGCCCGCCGGGACGACTTGTTCTACTCCGTCGCCCTCGAGACGGTCAGCGAAAAGAAGTATCGCGTCGCCCGGCGCATTCCGGTGGATTTGGTAGAATCCTCTTTTCCGGTAGGCTACTCCCAAGCCATCGCCGGGGACCAACACGTCTTGGTCTACTATGATGACAACAAGAACATGACGGTGGCTTACCGCACACTGGGAGAAAACTCTTTCAGCACCGTCACCCTCAATTCCCGCATTGGCTGGGACAGCCACAACTATGTGACCCTGATCGTGGACAACGAGGGCTACATTCACATCAGCGGAAACATGCACAATGTCCCCTTGGTCTACTTCCGCTCCACGCGCCCTTACGACGCCTCCGAGTTCCTCGAGCTCAACACGATGGTCGGCAGCCTGGAGGACAACGTCACCTACCCGAACTTCCTCATGACCAATTCAGGGGAACTCCTTTTCCACTATCGCTACGGCTGGAGTGGTAATGGCTACGAAGTCTACAACATCTGGAATCCCACAACGCAGACCTGGAGCCGCTTCCTGGACGAAGCCCTCATTGACGGCCAGGGACAGCGCAATGCCTATATGAAAGGGCCCTACTACGAGGCCGATGGCTACTACCACCTCTACTGGGTGTGGCGGGGAACTCCTGATGCCGCCACCAACCACGATTTTTCCTATGCCCGCAGCCGGGACCTCATCAACTGGGAGACGGCAAGCGGAACGCCAGTCGCCCGCCCCATGGTTTTTGGTGAAAACGGGCTCAAGGTCGATGACTCGGCAACCACCTCCGGCACAGGCATTCTCAATGGGGTGCAGGCCCACGTGCTCGACTCGCAAAACCGCATCGTCCTGGCCAACATGAAATATGACGACCTGGGCAACTCGCAGTTTTACCTCTATCGCCTGCGCGAAAACGGGACTTGGGAAGAAAAGCGCGTGAGCAACTGGCTCTATCGATACAACTTCGGCGGCGGAGGCTCCCTTCTTTTTGAAATCACCATGCGGGGGTTGCGCAAGCTCGGCAACGGCGAGCTGGGCCTCTCCTACAGCCATTCCCAGTATGGCGATGGCGAGTTCATCATCGATGAAGAGACGCTGGAACCCATCGCCACCCGTGCCTTCCAATTCTCTTATCCGGAAGAACTGAATGAGGTCACTCTCGCGGGCAGCTACGCCCGTCCCATCTCAGCTAATATCGACCAACTCGGTCCTTACCTCATGCACTGGGAAACAATGGGCGCGAACAACGACCGGCAACCCCCGGGTCCCTTGCCTCCCGCCAACATGCTTGAGGTCATCGAGCTGGAACCCTTTATCACCAATGCCGGCTTTGAGAATCCGGAAATCGCGGGCAGCCTCCCCACTCCCGACGAGGCCGGTTGGACCTTTGCGGGCCCTTCCGGACTGGCGGCCAACGACAGCGCACTGACAAGCGGCAACGAGGCAGCTCCGGAGGGCTCGCAAGTGGCCTACCTGGAGGGAACGGCCAGCCTTTCCCAGACCTTTGCCGACCTCATTCCCGGCACCACCTATCATGTGGACTTTGCCGCCGCCCAGCGACAGAGCCCCAGCCAGGCGGGAGAGACCTTCGACCTCATTGTTGACGGTGTCGTGGTGGGGAACTTCGCCCCCAATCAGGGAGAGACTGCCTACCAACGCTTCGCGGCCGGCTTCATCGCGGCCGAGACCTCCCATACCGTGACCTTCGCGGGCACCAATCTGGCAGGAGGAGACAACATGGTGTTCATCGACGATGTGCGCTTGTTCATCGCCAACAGCCCGGCTCAGTTTTCTGCCGACTTGCTCACCACGACTGCCGCCCACGAAGGCGAGCCCTATCAAGCCTTCTTGAGCTCCCTCGCCTCAGACCCCGATGGTGACGCCCTTTCCTTCTCCAAACTTTCCGGTCCTGCCTGGCTGCAGCTGACCGCGAACGGCGTTCTTTCCGGCACGCCCTCCGCTCGTGATGCCGGGAGCAACACCTTCACCGTCGCGGTGAGCGATGGCAATGGAGGCTCGCACCAGGCGAGGCTGGAGATTCTCGTCTACAGCGCTCTGCAGCAAGAGCTGGCCAATTTTCACTTCGAGACCCCGGCCACCGACAACTTCCTGGCCAGCCCGAGCAACGCAGGCTGGACCTTCGCGGGCGCGGGCGTGGCCACCAATGGCAGCGCCTTCACCGCCGGAAACAGCGAAGCCCCGGAGGGAACCCAGGTCGCCTACATCCAAGGCACAACAAGCCTCTCGCAAGTCCTCTCAGGCCTCACTCCCGGCACGAGCTACCAGCTTCTTTTTGCAGCTTCCCAACGGCAGAACAAAGCGGGAGGCCAGCCCGGCCAAACCTTCGAGGTCACCATTGGCGGCGCGGTGGCCGGAAGCTTCGAGCCTCCCCAGGCCCTCGGCTCTTACACCGACTATGCGGTCACCTTCCAAGCCGAGCAAACGCAGACAACCCTCGCCTTCGTCGGCACCAATCTCAATGGAGGCGACAACACAATCTTCCTTGACCACGTGCGGGTGCGGGAAATTTTTGCCCCCCTGCTTCCGGTGGTCGACTCTCTCTCTCTCGGTGCCAATGGTCTCGTTTCCCTCAGCTGGGATTCGGAAGCCGGACGCACCTATACCATTCTCTATAAATCCGATCTAAGAGACGGAGACTGGATTTCCTTGAAAACCGGAATCGCGGGTTCTGGAACGCTCGTCACCGAAGCGGTCTCCATCGACCCCGCCCTCGGCAAAGGCTTCTTCAAAATCAGGGTCGAATGAAGTCTGGAAACGAAAAAATGAGTTTCCCTTGGCAAGAGCGCCCGGCTCCTTTAGGTCCCCCGCGATGCTGTTTTTGGAATCTATTCAGTGGCCGGACGAAATTGAAATTCTCATTGATCGTCTCGATAGTGAATCTGCGGAGCGAGCCCTCACCCGCGAAGAGCGCGCGCTCGTAGATGTCTACGAGACAGTCCCCATTCTCGAGAGCGAGGACTGCTTGCATGAGTTCTGGCAGAGCGAGATCGACCACCAGCGGATCATCAAATCCTTCGATATCATCGGGGCCACCGCCATCGTGGATCCGCTCAATGCCAGCCGCTGGTGTGGCAATCAGAGCCAGGAACGCGGGGATTACAGCGAGACGGAATCGGATTACCTGGCCACCATTGAAGAAGAGCTTCCGGCGGGGATGGAGGAGCTGCTGGACCTGGTGCAAGAGTTCGTCGCCGACGAACTCGAGTAAGCTCTTCTCCAGCGGGCAAAGGGCGGTCGCGGGCCACCCGAACGGCGTTGATTTTTCTTTTCAGCCCGGGAAGAATTCTTGCTAGCTTTCCGCTGTGTTTGCCAACCAGCCCATCAACTTGCACTTCACCATTCCCGCGACCGATGCCCTGGGCCGCGAGGAGGTGGAGGGACAACTGCGCTTCCACGCGGAGAATCTCGATCTTCACTGGAGGCTCAAGGGCAACGTCTTCACCGGCGGTGCCGGCGAGATGACCACCATTGCCATCCCCTACCCGGCGGTGGCCGAGGTGCGCCTCCACAAGCGCTGGTTCCGCCCCTCCGAGCTCATTCTACGGGTCGAGGATCCCAGTCTGGTCGCCGCCATCCCCGGTAGTGAAGTCGGCCGCCTGGTGATGCAGGTCCAGGACCAGTCCAAGGACGCCCTCAAAAATGTCAATGAACTCATCGACTATCGGCGGTCGGTGTTTCTGCTCGACGAAACCAACAAGCGGCTGGAGGTCCTCCGCGAATCGTGAAGGCTCTACTCCTCCCCGCTCTTCTTCTCCTGACGGGTTGCTCCTCCTTTTCCTACTACACCCAGGCCATCCGCGGTCAGGCTGAAATCACTTTTGCCAAGAAAAGCATCGCCCGGGTCCTGGCCGATCCGGAGACGAGCGGGGAACTCGCCGAAAAGCTTCGCCTCAGCCAAGAGATCGTTGATTTTGCAGAACAAGAGCTGGGGCTGCCCTCCTCAGGGTCCTACCGCCACTACGCGGACCTCAAGCGAGACCACGTGGTCTTCATCGTCCATGCCGCCCCCAAGTTCTCTCTCGAGCCCCACACCTGGTGGTATCCGGTGGTTGGTTCCCAGAATTATCGCGGCTTTTTTTCCAAAGAGGACGCCCAAAAGGCCGTGGCCAACCTGCAAGCCCGGGGTTTCGAGACCTATCTGGGAGGAGTCAATGCCTACTCCACCTTGGGATTCTTCCATGACCCCATTCTCAACACCTTCATCGACTACCCCCAGGTCGACTTCGCGGAACTCATTTTTCACGAGCTCACCCACCACCGCTACTACGAAAAGGAGGAAACCGCCTTCAATGAAGCGCTGGCCGAAGTGGTGGCCCGCGAAGGAGTGCGCCGCTGGTTGCGCCGTCGGGGCGAGCAGGAAGCTCTCCACGCCTATGAACTGCGTCTCATGCGCCGTTCCCAGATTCGCCGCGCGATCGAGGAGTCCATTGCCCGCCTGAAGATTCTCTACGCCAGCGAGCACCCGCAGGCCGAAATGCGTCGGCGCAAGGAAGCCGAAATGGCAGCTCTCAAGGAAACGATTCAGAATCTTTATGCCGGTTGGCAGCAAAAGCCGAACCACTTTCTCTCCACTCCTCTCAACAACGCCCGGCTCAATGCCTTCACCACCTACGAGGCTCTCGTCCCGCCTCTGCAAGCGCTCCTTGCCCGCCACCAGGGAAACCTGAATTCATTTCTGGAAGAAATCGAAAAAAACGGGCCCAGCCTCCTCGCCAACTGACGTTCCTCCGCGAATTTATCCTTTTCCCCTTCCCGATCCGCGCCTACATTCGACCCCAAAGACAGGGGAGCCTACGAGGCTGAGAATGGGCCAGTGCGCCCGTGACCCTTCGAACCTGATCCGGGCAGAACCGGCGTAGGGAGTCTCCAGATTCGTTCCAAATCTTCTGGATTCCCTGCCCCGTGGGCCGTCCGCACCAGCTGACGGCCTCTTTTTTTGCCTGATACACAACCACCAACCGACCGACGATCATGTCTTCCTTCGACGACCAGAACCAGACCCTCTCGCCCGACAACGCGCATCAGCGCAGCGACTACACCGGCAACTTTGTCGAGGATATCGACAACTCCGCCGAAATCGCCGCCATCGAGGCCGATCCCACCAATTTTCCCAACTCCACCCGCATCTACGTGCAGGGCCAACTCCACCCCGAAATTCGTGTCCCCATGCGCGAGATTCGCCAGGACAAGACCACCCACAGCAACGGGGTGGTGGAGGAAAACGCCCCCATCCGGGTCTATGATTGCTCCGGCCCCTGGGGCGACCCCAGCTTTGAAGGCGATGTCACCCAGGGCCTCCCCGCCCTGCGCCGCGATTGGATTCTCGCCCGCGAGGACGTGGAGGAATACGAAGGCCGCGACATCAGGCCCGAGGACAATGGCTACCTGTCCGACAAACACGCCGAGACCTACAACGCCAGCAAAGCCGCTAAGAACAAGCTCAAGGAATACCCCGGCCTGAAGCGCAAACCCCTCCGCGCCAAATCCCACCCCGTGACGCAGAAGTGGTATGCCGAACAAGGCCTCATCACCCCCGAGATGGAATTCGTAGCCATCCGCGAAAACCTCGGCCGCCTCGAAGCCTTCCAAACCGTCGCCGACCGCTACGAACCCGGCGAGGAGATACTCAAACAGCAAATCGCCGACCTTGAGAAGCAGCTCGCCGCCGCCAAAGCCAAGCTCAACGGTGAAGAAGTTGAGCTCTCAAATCTCAACTCCCCCAGCAACGGCACCCCCGAGGGCTACCTCATGCCCCGCCCCTCGGAAATCGACCCCCAGAAGCAAGTGGCCCGCAACCGCATGGACCACCAGCACCCGGGCCAATCCTTCGGCGCACAAATCCCGGCGCTCATCACCCCCGAGTTCGTGCGCAGCGAAGTCGCTCGTGGTCGCGCCATCATCCCGGCCAATATCAATCACCCCGAGAACGAGCCCATGGCCATCGGCCGCAACTTCTTGGTCAAAATCAACGCCAACATCGGCAACTCCGCGGTGGCCTCGACCATTGATGAGGAAGTCGAAAAAATGCGCTGGTCCACCAAGTGGGGCGCGGACACCGTGATGGACCTTTCCACCGGAAAAAACATCCACGCCACCCGCGAGTGGATCATCCGCAACTCCCCCGTCCCCATCGGCACCGTGCCCATCTATCAGGCTCTCGAAAAAGTGAATGGCCGCATTGAGGATCTCACTTGGGAGCTCTACCGCGACACCCTCATCGAGCAAGCCGAGCAGGGCGTGGATTACTTCACCATTCACGCCGCCGTCCTTCTCCGCTTCGTGGCTCCCACTGCCAAGCGCATGACCGGCATCGTCAGCCGCGGGGGCTCCATTATGGCCAAGTGGTCCATCCACCACGGCAAAGAGAACTTCCTCTACACCCACTGGGACGACATCTGCGACATCTGCGCCGCCTACGATGTCTCCTTCTCCATCGGCGACGGCCTCCGCCCCGGCTCCATTGCGGATGCCAACGACTACGCCCAACTCGCCGAGCTTGAGGTCCAGGGCGAGCTCACCCAACGCGCTTGGAAAAAGGGCTGTCAGGTGATGAACGAAGGCCCCGGCCACGTCCCCCTCCACCTCGTGCAGGAGAACATGCAGAAGCAAATCGAGTGGTGCCACGAAGCCCCCTTCTACACCCTCGGACCGCTGACGACCGACATCGCCCCCGGCTACGACCACATCACCTCCGGCATCGGCGCCGCTCACATCGGCTGGCACGGCTGCGCCATGCTCTGCTACGTCACCCCCAAGGAGCACCTCGGTCTCCCCAACCGCGACGACGTGCGCGAAGGGGTCATCACCTACAAAATCGCCGCCCACGCCGCCGACCTCGCCAAGGGCCACCCCGCCGCCCAGGAACGCGACAACGCCATCTCCAAGGCCCGCTTCGAGTTCCGCTGGCGCGACCAGTTCGCCCTCGGTCTCGACCCCGCCCGCGCCATCGCCTTCCACGACGAAACCCTTCCCGCCGAAGGCGCCAAAACGGCCCACTTCTGCTCCATGTGCGGCCCCACCTTCTGCTCCATGAAGATCACGGGAGACGTGAGAAAGTATGCGGAAGAAAAAGGATATACAGAGGCGCCCTAAGCCTGATGCAGAGTGATTTGCGTAAAGGGGATATTCCACCCTTCTTCATTGCAAATGTCGACACAGAGACTCTGGATTCCCCGCTCCAACTTGTTGTAGCGGGGCGCGGCGGCTCCCTTGAAATCAGCTAAAACCGAATAATCCAAGGAAGAGGCGGCTGCGGAGGCAAACTCGACGTTGAGAGAGTTGAGATGCTCGCGGTCCTCCAGCAGGTCGACGATGCGATTGGCCAACTTGGCTTTCATCGTAGCCACCACCTTGGTAGTGGAGATACTTTGGTGCGCGTAGTCGATGCCGAAGGTGACGGTCACGCGGAAGCTGTTGCAGAGATTGATCGGAGCCATGCTCAGAAAATCGGCGGTGGGAAACGTCTCCCGCGCCCCACCCAGCCGCACCACCTGGACATATTCCGGGGTTTGCATGACGACTTTGCCCAAAGAGCCCCCGGCGAGAACCCAATCACCGGTTTTAGTGGGAAACCAGGCCTCCGAGGGTTCGTGGGGTCGGCTTCGCAAGGTGCTTAAGCGTTTAATGGACATGCGAATCAAGCCACCCGTGAGCTCACAGTTGCGGAGTTCGGTGTAGATTCCGATGGTTCCTACTTCCCAGGGAACGCCCTCGAAGGTGAGACGCTCGCCTTTCCGCACGGGACCGAGATTGAGGAGCATTTTGGTCTGCTCGAAGGTCTTGGGAATGGTGTTTTTCGCCGTCCAGCCGAGACCGACGATGAAAACGATGAAGAGAGTAAGGAGCAGCCAGTCTCCGCTGTAATAGAGCACCATCAGGGAGGCAAAGGCGGCGAGGAGCCCGCTGATCACGACTGCGGAGAGTTCCAAGAGGCGCCAGCCGAAAGCGCCGTGGTCGCGCTTTGCCAAAACGGGCAAGCGCAACAGCCAGCGCCAGAGCCAACGGAGAAGAAACCAGGTGGCTGCCAAGGCTCCGATGGCTTTCAAGAGATTGAGGCCCCGTCCCTTGAAAAAATTCCCCAAGGCATCGCTGACCGGTTTAAGAATGGAGCCTTGTTCGCTTTCCTGCTGATCCATCTGAACGGCCAGGGCCGCGAGCTGACCCTCAGCGTCCTTCTGGCGCGACGACCAGATTTCCTGCAGTTCGGCGACCTCTTCCGCCGCATGCCCCTGCAGGCCTTGCCAACGGGAGAGCCGGGCCAGAGCTTGCTTGGCCAGCTCCGCTTGCTCCAGTAGGCGCGCTTCCCGCGAGCGCAACATCTCGATTTCACGAGGCCGGGCCGTGGCTTCCTTCACCGCTTTGATCGCCGGTTGAAGGATTTCCCGGACTTCATCCATCGGATCGAGGTCGGCCTCATCAGCAGTGGTCAGCTCGTCAGCCCGCACCCCGGTGGCCAATTCACCAAAGCCTTTCTCATTCTCCTCCAGGCGGGCGGCCAATTCCGCTTCCCGCTTTTGTAGACGCTCGATTTCCTGTTGGGCCAAGGGCTCCTCCCCTTCTTCCGGGCTCAGCAAATCGCGCACCCGGGTCAGCTCCGCTGAGGTGTCGGCAATGACTTGGGAGAGGGTTTCCAAGGTCTCCCGCGTGCGCCCGTTGGTAACGGAATCGGCTTGAAGAGACCACGCGAACAGGAAGAAGCAACATGCAACAGCCCTCATTCTGCTGATTCTAACCACTTTGTTTCAGAGAACGAAAGCCCCAAGGCCCAAAAAAACCGCTTTCACCGGAGTGAGAGCGGTTTTTGCAATTAATTTTGGCCAGTGGGCGATCAACCGCAGCCACAGCCACCACCGCCTCCGCCTCCGCAGCAGCCCCCGCCATCCTGTGCGGCGAAGTCCTCGGCAGAAGGGACCCGGCCCAACTCGAGGGTCATCCCCACATACTTGCTCACGCTGCCCTGCAGAGCTTGCAGGGTTTGCTGGGCATTGAGGAAATTGGTCGCTACGGGATTCTCGAAGAGAGCGCCCCGAGCGGACTCGAAGTCCTTGATCTCACTGTCGCTGAGCTCGAGGCCAGCTTGCTGCTTCTGATGGAGTTCATCGCCCCACTCCTGCACGCGCCGGAAACTGTCGCGAGCGGTGTCATCTGCAAAAAAGGTCTCCACGTCCTTTTGCAGGCTGGCGAACTCATCATTTTCTGCGATCAAGGCGCAGAGTTCGCGCGTCTTTTCCATTACCGGGGAATTGTCCTCCAAGATACTCATGTGGAGCGGACGCTAGCGGCGGCCGTCCTCGCCCGCAACTCGCGATTTGCGGAATTTGGCCTTAAGAAAGGGATTTTCCCGCGAATTGCGACGAATTTTGCCAAGAAGAGAGGGAGAGAGAGCGTATAATGCCCCCATGAACCCAAGATCCATCGCCTATCTCTCGATTTGGGGCCTTTCCGTGGGTGCCGCCTATTTTGCCGGAAAATCACTCACGCCGACCGACTCTGCGGAGGGCGCGTCCGTGCAGGCCACCAAATCGGTGCGGGCCAACGTCAGCGGCGGCTCTGCCCCGGGCACCACCCCCGATAGCACCACCAGCCGTTCCTCGGCCCAAGCCCGGCTCGAGGCCGCGCCCATGGTGCGCAAGGGTTCGAGTCCGGAGGAAATGATGGCCGATATTGCTCTTTCCGAAGATCCACTGGAGCGGACCAATGCGCTCCTCGCCCTCATCGACAGCCTCGACCCCAGCCAATTCGAGTCCGTAGTGGCCTCTTTCCGCGATTTGGGCATCACCCGCGAGCGCTGGGGCGAATACCGCATGCTTCTCACCGCTTGGGCCAAGGTCGATCCGCAAAACGCCCTGACCTATGCATCAGAAAATACCGACGGCACCTTTGCGCGCAACACCATCCTGGCCACTTGGGCCGCCACCAATCCCGAGGGTGCCATTGCGTGGGCCGAGGCCAATCATGACAATCCCGACGAAGCCAACCCTTGGTTGGTGGGCGTGATCGAAGGCCTCGCCCCCCACGATCTGGGCCGTGCCACCGCCCTCATGGAGACCATGCCCCGCTCCCGCCAGCGGGGAGACGCTCTCGAAAGCATTCTCTCCAACATGCTGGCCCGCAACCCGGAGGACGCCAAAAACTGGTCCGCCACCATCACCGATGACGTGCTACGCGCCGGGGCTTACGCCATGACCGCCGAGGCCATTGCCCGCAAAGACGCGGAGGAGGCGGCCACTTGGCTGGCTGGCACAGGCGACATCGATGCCCTCAATCGGGTGGGCGAAGACATCGTGGAGGATTGGTACCGCCAATCTCCCGAAGCCGCCACCCAGTGGGTCACCAACCTGCCACCGGAAGCGATCAGCGAAGGCGCTGAGGGCGTGATTGACAACATGGTGCGGGAAGACCCCGTCAACTCCGCCCTCTGGCTCTCCGATCTGATGACCACCCATCCCGACACCAACTTTGACTCTGCAGTCGATGAACTGGTGCGGGGCTCAACCCGGCGTGACCCTGAGCTGGCCGCCACTTGGGTCTCAGCCTACCGGGACGAAGGTCACCGCAATCGCAATTACCACCGCGTGCTGGGTGACTGGAACAACCAGGACTCGCAGGCCGCCAAGGCCTGGATGCAGCAAAATATCGATTCCCTGCCCAATTCCATTCGCCGCCGTTTCCTGGAGCAAGATCAGCAGCCTAACAACGGCCAGTAAAAGACAGTCGAAAGAAGAGGACAAAAGGGTCATTATTCAGTCGACGTTGGTCCGCGCGTTCACCAGACTGCGCCGGACCTTCACTTTTGTTGACTTCGCATGAAAATAACCACCTTTGCTCTCTTCACCGCCTCCTGCCTCATCCTCCCATTATCCGCTCAGGAGAAGGATAAGAAGGAGGAGAAAAAGCCTGAATCCGCCGAGATCAGTCTCGCCCCCGTCGAGGCTGAGGTCGAGATTGCAGGCGCGACCCTCTCCTACACCGTCACTGCCGACACCTTGGTTCTCAAGGAGGACGATGGCAAGGAACGGGCCTCGGTTTTCCATGTCTCCTATGTGAAAAAGGAAGAGGGCGACAAGGATCGGCCGGTGATGTTTGCCTTCAATGGTGGCCCGGGTTCCTCTGCGGTTTGGCTGCACCTCGGAGCCCTTGGTCCCAAGCTCGTCCCCACCAGCAAGGACGGCACTGAAACCCTGCCCCCGCCAGTGACCCTCATCGACAATCCCCACTCCATCCTTGATGTCACCGACCTCGTCTTCATTGACCCGGTTTCCACGGGATACTCGCGACCCAAGGAGGACAAGACCAAGGGCCAGTTCCACGGACTGAATGGCGACATCGAGTCGGTGGCCGACTTCATTCGGCGGTGGACGACGGAGAACAAGCGCTGGAGTTCGCCCAAATACCTTCTCGGAGAATCTTATGGAGGGATTCGGGCCGCAGGACTCGCCGAGCATCTGCAGTCGGAATACGGCATGAGCCTAAATGGCGTGGTCATGCTCTCCTCTCTCCTCGACTTCCGCACGCTGCGGGCGAGCCAAGGCAACTACCTGATGAACCAAGTCTATCTCCCCGCCATGACGGCAGTGGCCCATCATCATGGCAAAATCTCCGGCGATCGCGATGAGCTGCTCAAGCAAGCCTATGCCTTGGCGGCGGGCGACTACACCCGGGCCCTTTTTGTCGGCTCCCGCCTCAGCGAGGGGGAAGTGGAGGCCATGGCCGAGCGTCTCTCCGCCCTCACCGGGGTTCCTGCCGCCCTCTGGGTCGAGACCAATCTACGCCTGTCGCCCACCCGCTACCGCCGCGAGCTGCTGCGGGCGGAAGGGAAGGTGCTCGGTCGCTTCGATGCCCGCGTGGCCTGGCCCGCCCAGTCCAAAGACAGTGATTACCCCTCCTACGATCCCTCTTATGCGGTGGCCTACGGAGCGTTTTCCACCGCCATGCTCGCCTACCTTAGCGAGGACCTTGGCGGCCAGGACATCCACCACCCCTATCGCATTCTGACGGGAAAGGTGCATCCCTGGCGTTGGGATGCCGAGAACAGCATTGTGAACGTCGCCGACCGCTTGCAGGACGCCATGACCGAGAATCCCAACCTCCGCCTGCTCGTGATGGGCGGTTACACCGACTTCGCCACCCCCCCGAGCGGCATCGAATACACCCTCGATCAACTGGTGGACCTGCCGAAGGAGAGCCGCGAGCGCATCAGCTACACCTATTATGAAGCCGGGCACATGTTCTATCTCAACGAGCCCGACATCATCAAGATGCGCACCGATCTGGTCGAATTCATCACCGGCCAGTCCGAGTAAGGGCCGTTCTGCCTTGCACGGCCAAAGAGAATCTGCTAGCAGGAGCGATGATCCCGCTCGATCCTGAAGAAATCTTTGGCTGTGCGATCTGGGACGCCGTTCGCCGCGTCCTTGCCGTCATTGCCTGTCTTTATCTGGGGAGCTTCGTCGCCTTTCTCGCTGCGGGTTTTTGCGAAATCCTCGGCACCCTCATCGGCTCGGGCTTGACGGTCTTCCCATCCTTTGCCTGGACTCCAGAGCTTTTGATTCTCCCCTTCTGGAGCTTCGGCAGCCTTTTTGGCATTCTCACCGCCACGACCATCTTCCTCGCCCTGATCTACTACCTGCGGGTGGAGGAAACCTCGTGGAAAAAATTTCTCCAATTCGCCACTCTGCAGCAAATCGCCCTCGCGGGCACTCTGGCCGATCACTCTCTGGCCCTGGGGCTCGTTTCTTCTCCTGTTTGGCAAACCGTGCTCGCCCTGCTCGGAAACTTGTTCTTTCAACTGCAGGGCTGGGCGTTCATGGCTCTTACCCTGTTCTTTCTCAAAATCAAACAGCGCCAAGACCACGAGATCCACCTTCTCAATGTCGCGGCCGAGAATGCGCGCTGGCGCGAGAAGGTCGAGTCTCTGGAGCACATCCCCCCTCCGCCTTCGGGGCCGAAGCCGCCCCAGCCCCGCCCCCTCTAGCTCTTCCTAAAAGCCGGGTGCCGAGACCGTTGCATTGGTCCGCTCATCGACCCGGCGCTTGAGGATGCGGTCCGCGATGCCAAGCACGATCTCTTCCAGCAGCAAGCGCAGGTGGCTGCCGGGTCGGTAATCGGCCGGGGCAATGTGCTTCACCCGCTCGGCCCGCGCCGAGAGCTGGTAGCACTTGCGAAAGCTCCGCCGCGTTTCATCATGAGGATTGTAGACCGCCACCGCGTGCCCCCCATTCTTTTTCATCACGGTGAAGCAAGGCACATCGGTCGGCCCGTCTCCGATATAGGTCATGTTTTCAAAGGGAATCGGCCGCTGTTCAGGCGGCATGTGGTCGTTGACATCCTGGTCATAGCCCAACATCCCCTTGTTGATGCGAAAGAGAAACTGCGTCTTGGTGGTGTGCGAGATGGTGCGCTTGGGAAAGGCGATGCAGCCGTCGGAATTCTCACCGAATTCGCAACCGAAGATGGCCTTCACCTTGCCCTTGAGGCTGCAGCCATCGAGGAGTGCCTTCAATCCCGAAGAAATGATGTAGTGCTCGATGGTGATCCCGGCGGCTTCGTGCTCCGGTCGCAAGATTTGATTCATCTCCCCGAAAAGATCATCCACCCCCGGGTAATAGCTCAGATTGCGTCCCAGCTCCGAGAGGTCCGCATTGCTGACATTGTCCATTCCAAGGTAGTCGAGGAGACACTTCATGTAGGCCAGCTCCCCGTCCCAGCTCTGCTCCGTGACGAGGGTGTTGCACTTCTTCCAAAACTGCTCGGGATCGATGCCAAAGCGCGGAAAAAGAACGTCGTCCTGCA
Source organism: Roseibacillus ishigakijimensis (assembly GCF_016595415.1). GTDB lineage: Bacteria > Verrucomicrobiota > Verrucomicrobiia > Verrucomicrobiales > Akkermansiaceae > Roseibacillus > Roseibacillus ishigakijimensis. The sequence continues at coordinate 166,858 of NZ_JAENIO010000003.1, read as the reverse complement.
TGTAGCTCGGGCTCAGGGTCTGGTCGTAATCATAAACGAGAGCTATGGTATTCTGCGGTTCTGCCACCGCGCGAGACTGGCACGTTCCCTCAGCCCGAGCAAGGGAAAGGCGGCAGGGTCCTCACCGGGCAGCGGGGCGGGTCCGCTCACTTCTTGGGCACGGCCCGCACCGAGCCCACCGAGATGCCGCCATCGACCAACAGGGTCTGCCCCGTCAGGTAGGCGCTGGCCTCGCTGGCGAGGAAAATCAGGGTGCCATCAAGGTCCCCCGGTTCTCCAGGCCGCCTGAGCGGAATGCGATCGGTGAGATACTCCACCCAGCCCTCATTCTCATACATCACCTGATTCTGCGCGGTCTTGAACCAGCCCGGAGCAAGGCAGTTGACGGTGATGCCGTGGGGTCCCCAGTCATCGGCAAGACTCATCGTCAATTGCTTGGTCCCGCCCCGGCTCGCTCCGTAGGGAGCCAGCCCGGCATAGCCATTGACACAAGTCACCGAGCCAATATTGATGATTCGCCCCGCGAGACCTTGGGCCATCATGCGCGCGGCACAGGCCTGGGCCACGAAGAAAACCCCGCGCAGATTGGTATCGTGGACGAGATTCCAATCCTCCCAAGTCACCTCCAGAGCGGGCTTGCGCACATTGCAGCCAGCATTATTGACCAGAATATCGAGCCCTCCACTCACCTCCCACGCCTCCGCCACCGCTTGGGTGATGCTCTCCTGCTCGCGCACATCCAGGGCCACGGGCCAGGCCTGCCGACCGAGGTCCTGCACCGCCGCCACGGTATCAGCCAGAGAGTCCAGAGAGCGACTGGTCACCACCACATCGGCTCCAGCCCGCGCCAGGGCGAGAGCGAAACCCTTCCCCAACCCCCGGCTCGCCCCTGTGACGAGCGCCTTCTTTCCTGATAAATCAAATGCCTTCATAAAATCTCTGCTGCCGGAGTGACCATGACCTTGAGGGCGCCCTTCTCCCCCGCCGCGGCAAAGGCCCGAGCCCCTTCGCCCAGCGAGAAGGAGGCCGAAATCAGCGGCTGCACCCGGATCGCACCACTAGCAATCGCTTCCAGGGCCGCTGGATACTCGCCCGCGATCGCGCAGGAACCGAGAACGTCAAGCTCCCGGGTGACGACGGCTTGCAAGGGCAGCGGAACCTCCGGCGACAAATTGCCCACCAAGACCAAGCGGCCGCCTTTGACCAAAGATTTCACCGCCAAAGCCACGGTGGGCGCGATGCCGACGACTTCAAAGGCGAGATCAAAATCGCTACCCGCGAACTCATCCGGCAAGGAGACCTTCTGCGCTCCCAGCTCCATGGCCAGCTCAAGCCGCGACTGGTCTTGATCCACCGCCGTGACCACCGCCCCCTCGCTGGCGAGAGCCTGGATGAGGAGCAATCCGATGAGACCGGCCCCGATGACAAGAACTTCCTTCTCCCGCACCGAGCCCGCCCGCCGCAGCGCGTGGAGAGCCACCCCCACCGGCTCGGCAAAAGCGGCCTCCGCGAAGGAGAGCCCGGCAGGCAAGGAATGGAGAATCCGCGCGGGAAGGACCACTTGTTCGGCAAAAGCCCCATCGCGATGGAATTCCGCACAAGAGACCCCCACCACCTGCCTCTGGTCGCAAAGATTGACCCGTCCCGCCCGGCAGTAGCCACATTCCCCACACCAGACCGTGGAATCGAAGGTCACCCGATCGCCCACCTGCCAGTCGTCCACCCCCGGGCCGAGAGCCGCAATCACCCCACTCGCCTCATGCCCCATGACCACGGGGGGAATGCGCCGACCCGTGCGGCCATCCATTCCATGCAAGTCGCTTCCACAAATGCCACAGGCCTGCACGGCAAGCACGACCTCCCCGGGACCAGGCTGCAGGTCAGGCCTTTCGACCACAGTGAAGCGGGAGGGAGCGGAAAGTTCGAGGGCTTTCATGCCTCATTGCTACGCGATCGTGAGTCGGAAGGCCAAGAAATTGTCCCCTCACCCCAGCTGTCGACGGTAAGCGGCCAGGTTCTCACCAAATTGCCGGAAGATCGCCTCGTGCCCGGCCAAGATGCGATCGCTATCCCCGCTATCGGGCGGCAAATCCTGACGACCCCGGTCGTAAGTTCCGCCCAAAATGACCCCATCCGCGCGGGGAAACATGTAATGGAGCCCACTAATCAAATTGTAGTTCACCTCCTGCTGCGGCAGTAGCACGCAGAGCTGCCCCCGGATGGGCATCAATTCCCCGTCTCCAAAGAGCGGCCCGGCCCCGAGTCCCGTGCAGTTGAAAATAAGGGCCTCCGGCAAGGCGAGGACTTCATCCGCGCTGGTGAAATCGCGCACCACCACCCTGGCCCCTGTTCCCTGCACTTCTGCCAGCAAGCGGGCGAGATAGGTGGCGGGCTCGATGAGCATGGAATGAAAACGCCGCACATAAGCGGAGGGGAACAGATGCTCCCCGGGAGCGAAATCGCGGAACCCCACTTGCAGGTCGTGCAAGACCCCGCCAGGTCCATCGATCCAGCCATTGGCCGGGGCGCGATTGCTCAGGTAGTAGTTCGGCAACCAGCGCACCCCCCACTGAGGACCCACGAGATTCTGGAAATAGCGGTGGGCAAAGTGCGCCGCCTCGACAAATTGGCGGCCAAAAGACTCACTGCGGCGGCTCCCGTCAAAAACAGAGACCGGCCACCATTGCGCGCCCGCGATATTGGAGGTGGTCTCCGGTGGCAGAGCCCGGGTATAGAGCGTCACCTGCGCGCCCCGCTGCTGCAGCAGTCGGGCCGTGCTCAAGCCCATCACCCCTCCGCCAACCACGGCACAAGAGCGCCCGGCCAGGTCCCCGGCCTCTCGACAGGCAAGATGAGCCGAACCCCAGGAGAGAGACATTCCCCCTCCGCCATGACCGTAATTATGGATCAGCACCTTCTCTCCGCGCTCTTCCCGCCGCACCACAAAGCCAGCCGGGCGGAAGGGCCGCAAGCCCACCACCGTCCGGATCTGCCGCGCTCGCTCCACCCGCACCGGCTCCAAGTCCCAGCCTTCGGGAGCTTCACTCGCAGGCCCTTCCACCGACCGGCTTTCCCCCGGCATGGGAGGAGGGTTTTCTTCTTTCTTGCGGCACCCCGCTGCCAAGCCGAGCCCTCCTGCGGCCAATGTCAAAGCCTCTCGTCGTTTCATCTTCCTAGCATCGCCCCAGCGACAATGAAAAGATACGGAAAAAGCCGTAAAAAATTGCCGTCCATCCCCTCGCGAAAACGTCATTTTTTGGGCATTGGGCAGGCAATTTGCCCTCTCTACGGACGTGAAAAGGCAGGCCATCACGCCACGCGCCCAGCTATGAAGTTCCTCACCAGTTGCCTCCTGCTTTCTCTCCTCACCTGCCCCGCTCACGAACTTTTCCTCTCGCCCCAAGGGGACGACCGCCATCCCGGCACCCGCGAGCAACCCCTGGCCACCCTCGCCGGAGCCGCCCGGGCCCTCCAAGAGGCGCCCGTCGGGGAGGAAGCCATCACGATCTGGATTCAGGGTGGTCACTATCCCGTCAGCGAGACCGCCGTTTTCGGCCCCGGGCTGGCCGGCACGGCCGAGAACCCCATCCGCTTCCGCGCCGTGGCCGGGGAAGTCCCCGTCTTCGATGCCGGACTCACCTTGCCGCTTTCCGAGGCCCAGCCTGTGGAGAAAGAAGAAGAACTCGCCAAACTCCACCCGACTGCCCGGGGCCAGGTTTACTCCCTACCCGTGACCGATAAAGGCCTGCACCAGGCTCTGGCCAAAAGAGGGATGCGCTGCAGCCTGGATGGCAAGATGATGACCGTTGCCACCTACCCTAATGTGGGCTTCGGCCACATCGATCGAGTGCTCGCCAAGGGCGCCGTCTATGCTCAGGGCCGCACCCAGGGGGCCCCGCCCCGCTGGACTCTCGATCAACCCATTGGCGGCAAGTTCACCCTTCTTGACAAGGATCTCTCGGCTTGGGAAAAGGAGCTACAGGATCGCCGGGTGGCCCTCGTCACCGGTTACTTGAGCCACGATTGGTATCGCGAGACCCACCCCATCGCCAATATCCAAGAAGGCGTCATCCAGCTGGCCGATTCCAGCCGCTACGGAGTCCTGGGAGGCAAGGCGGTTCCCCGCCGTTTGCGCGTCACCAATCTCTTGTGCGAGCTGGACCAGCCTGGAGAATTCTACTACGACGAGCCTACCGCCCGGCTTTACTTCCTTCCCCCCCGCCCCCTCTCCGCCGGGTCCCGCCTCAGCATTTGGCAGGGGCCGGCCATCGTGGAAACCCGGGGAGCGTGCCGCCTCTCACTGGAGGGGCTCGTCTTCGAAGGCGTGGGTCAGGGAAAGGCCCTCGTCAGCATTTCCGGGAGCCACGACGTCGTCCTCGCGGGCTGCACCATTCGCAATTCCACCCGCCCGGGAGTCATTATCGAGGGCGGCCAATCGTGCGGACTTCTTTCCTGTGATCTCTACGACCTCCCCCACCACCTCACCCTCTCCGGAGGCACCGTCAAGACCCTCACCCCCTCCGGCCACTTTGCCAAAAACTGCCACTTCACCCAGATTGAAGCCGCCGATTTCTATGGCCGGGTCAGCATCCGGGGCGTGGGCCAGGTCTTCCGCAACAATCTCATCCATCACTTCCCCGGCCAAGTGGTCGTCTTCGGCGATTGCGACCACCTCATCGAACGCAACGAACTCTTCAATATCGGCTTCGAAGAGGGCGACGGCGGGGCCATCTACAGCGGGGCTTCGCGTTGGAGCTGGGGCAACGTTATCCAACACAACTTCCTCCACCACCTCATGTGTCTCCCCGAGGCCCATCCCCGCGGGGGCGTTTATCCCGATGACGGAGACCAGGGCGAGACCATCGCAGAAAACATCTTCTACAAAGCCGCCCACCGCGCGGTCCTCATCAATGGCGGGGCCGGTCACCGGGTCCGGGGCAATCTCTTCCTGCAAGGCTACATCGGCATCTACAATACCGAGGCCTACGCCGAACGCGGCTACCGCGACATCGCCCGCTACGAGAAGGGGGAGCTGAAGCGCGGTGACAAGGGCGATGCCATTTGGCGCACCGAACGTGTGGTGGGGGACGAGGGCTGGAACAAGGAGCCTTGGATCAGCCGTTACCCGCTCTTTGCCAAAATCATGAACCAAGAACGGATGAGATTCTATCCCATTGAATGTGAGTTCGTGGACAATCGTTTTGCCGGGAACTGGCGCAATATCGAATACCGCACGGGCAGTGGCGAAAAAGGAGTAAAGGACATCGCTGAAGTCCCCTTCATCAAAAGCGAGGGCAATGAAGAAGTGCCGCTCTCCCTCTTCATGAACCCGGCCAATCTGGACTTTCGCCCCCGGGCTGGAGCAGGCCTCTCCATGCCAGCGATTCCCTTTACCGAAATCGGGCTCTACCGCGATTCCTACCGCAGGACCGCCCCCGACCCCTCCTCCTATCGCCGGGCCGTGCAAGCCGAGTTCGCCGACCGGCCCTCCTACGACCCCGACGCCCGCTACAATCCCCGCACGGTCAACGAGGAAATCTACTTCAACAGCGGACGCCTGCTCGAAAAGCTGGCCGGCTTTCTCCACTGAGTCCCTCCCGCCCCACTGCGGAATCTTGGCGACCTCCCGGAGCTCCCCCTCCCTTCCTGGGGGACAAAGGTCACTAGTTCTTGCTTCTGTCCCCGCCATCCGCCATGGTCCCTCCTTCCTTTCCCTTCCCCAATTTATGAACAATCTTTTGTCCATCGAAGAACTTTCAGCGGCTCAGCTCAGCGAACTCATCGATCTCGCGGTCGAGATGAAAGCCACCCGCGGTCGCCACCCCAGCCAACCTCTTGCCGGGCAAACGTGGGCACTGATCTTCACCAAAGCTTCCACCCGCACCCGGGCTTCCTTCGAGGTCGGAGTGCGCGAGCTGGGAGGCGCTCCCATGTTCTTGTCCAAGACCGAGATTCAGCTCGGTCGTGGCGAACCCATCAAAGACACCGCCCGGGTTCTCGGCCGCATGGTGCATGGAGCCATCATTCGAACCTTTGCCCAGGAAGATGTCGTGGAATTTGCCGCCTTCAGCAAAATCCCCACCATCAATGCCCTGACCGATGACGAGCATCCCTGCCAGATTCTGGCCGATCTACTGACCATTCGCGAGCGCCTGGGCACTTGGGAGGGGCAAAAGGTCGCCTTCATCGGTGACGGCTTCTCCAACATGACCATCTCCTGGATGTGGGCCGCCAAACACCTCGGCTTCGAACTGGCGGTGGCCGGCCCGCAGGAATACCTCCCGCCTGCGGATTTCCTCGCCAAGCTGGACGCTCCCAATGTGAGCGTGGGCACCGATGCCGCCGCCGCCGTGCAAGGCGCTTCCGTCATCAATACCGATGTCTGGCTCTCCATGGGCCAGGAGGGTCAAACTGAGAAGGAGGCCCTCTTCGGGCCCTATCAGGTCAATGAAAACCTCCTCTCGGGAGCGAGTGAAGGACACCTCGTCCTCCACTGCCTGCCCGCCTACCGGGGAAAAGAAATCACCGAAGATGTTCTGGAAAAACAGGCCGAAGTCATCTTCCAGCAAGCAGAGAACCGACTCCATGCCCAAAAGGCGGTCCTCGCCACCCTCGCCAGATAGCGGATAAGCCCAGACCCGTCACTCCCCCTGGCGAATCGAATCGGGGCAAATCCCCAGAGCGATCGGGAGGCAGGTCTTTCCCCTCAAAATGACAAGCGGTTGTGGCCCGGCAGGCCCGCCGCCTCTTTTTCCTAACCCAGCCACCGCTGGCCCAGATCGCGGTAAGTCTCGATGCGCCGATCCCGGAAGAATGGCCACCAGCGGCGATGATCCTCCAAGGCCTGCCGATCACAATCCACCGTCACGATCTCGCACTGATCCACCGAGCCCCGGGCCACCACCCGCCCCATGAAGTCGCTGACAAAACTCTGCCCCCAAAACTCGGTGCCGTCCTCGCGGCCCACCCGATTGATCGCCGCCACGTAGCAACCATTGGCCACCGCATGACCACACTGCACGGTCTGCCAGGCATGGTGTTGACCCGCGCCAAGCTCCTCCTTTTCCTCCGGCAACCAACCAATGGCGGTGGGATAAAAGAGGATCTCCGCCCCTGCCAGCGCCATCAGTCGCGCCCCTTCCGGGAACCACTGGTCCCAACAGATCAAGACCCCGATAGTGCCAAATTTCGTTTTCCAAACCGGGTAACCCTGATCCCCGGGAGTGAAATAAAATTTCTCTTCAAAACCAGGATCCTGTGGAATGTGATTCTTGCGATAAGTCCCCAGAAGCGAACCATCGGCATCAATCACCACGGCGGTATTGTGGTAGACCCCGGCCGCCCGCCGTTCGAAGAGCGCTCCCACCACCACCACCCCACAGAGAGCGGCCACCTCGCACAACGCCTCAGTCGTCTCCCCCGGTATCGACTCCGCCAAATCAAACAAATCCGGATCCTCCACCGTGCAAAAATAGCTGGTGGTAAATAATTCCTGCGTGCAGACAATTTCCGCTCCCTCTGCCGCCGCACGCCGGATTTGCTCCACCGTCCAAGCCACATTCTCCTCCCGCGAACCCTTGTTTTCGCCTTGAATCAGCGCAATTTTTGCCATGGCGGCACCATGGCACCTCCGGCCAAACTTGAAAAAGGAAAAGGGGGGGCGGAACAGAAAAGTAGCCAGCGGAATGGCCAAGGAAGACGAGCTGTCCACCTTTTGCCTTGATGGCGGAGGCATCCGGCGACACCTTCCCCCCGCAGCCATGGAACTCGATATTCTAGACGTCTCCTTTGACACCAAAACGATCAAGCCCCGCGAAATCGAGGAGGCCTTGGAAGATCCCTTTGCGGTCCGACTTCTGCCGGAAAATGATCGCGCCGACGGAGAGTCGCGCTTCTACGCCATCGGCAAGTCCATCGCCAACCGCCACCTCTTCCTCGCCTTTTCCACCGATGGCAAAAAAGTCCGGGTGGTGGCCGCCCGCGACGCCAGCGAAGACGAGGAAACCTTTTACGAGCGCAAATTCGCCGAATTCAAGTAAATGAAAACGATCACCAGTTGGGAGGACATTCCCGATTTCGAGGACGAAGAAGAAGAAGCCGACTTCTGGAGTAAGCACGAGCTGGCTCCGCGGTTGATGCAGGGCTCCTTGCACTCGCCAGACTCGCGCGAGTCCACCACCATCACCCTGCGCTTCGACCCTCGCATGCTCTCCCGCATCAAGCGCATCGCACGCTCCCGCTTCCTCAACTACCAGTCCATGATCAAGCAATGGCTGGCCGAGCGCTTGGAAGACGAGATGCGGAAAATGGACTGAGCCCCCATCGCCGTGAAAGTGCCCGCCATTGCGCAACGGTCCTCGTTCTGGAGCGCCGCCTTCGCCATCTGGTTCCTTGTCCTTTGGCAGCTCTCCAGCAATCCCTTGCCCGGGCCCCGGCTTGAGAGCGACTTCCCCATCGATAAGATCCTCCATTTCGGTTACTTCTTCGGAGGCGGCGGGCTCCTCTCCGCCGCCCTCTTTCTCAAAAAAAGCCGACCCCTCACTGGGAGCAGCCTCCATCTCGCCGTCGTCCTCACCCTCTTTCTCACTGGTGCCCTCGATGAGTGGCACCAATCCTGGGATCCCCATCGCTCCGGCAACGACGCGGGCGACCTGACCTTCGACATCTTGGGTGCCCTGGCCGGCACAGTGGTCTTCCGCCGCCTGCAGCCCGCCATCTTCCCCCGCCCGACCCTCTAGCGGAAGGAATTGCCATCTTGCCGCAATCCCTTCTTTCACTGAGCGGTTCGCCTTTGCTAGCTTGGGCCGCGATGCGATTTTTTTGGAAACATCTCCAGCGCAAGGCTCGCCGAACCCGCTTCGATGGTCTTCCCGACCTGTTTGCCATCCGCCGCTTCCGCCCCCTGTTCACCCTCCCAAACCTCTCCCAGGACGCCAAAGCCTCCCTCAACGTCTCCCTCCTCGCCATCCCCCAGGGCATGGCCTACGCCACCATCGCCGGTCTCCCCATCGTTAATGGCATCCTCTGTTCCGCAGTGGCCGCCCTCGTCGCCCCCCTTTTCGCCTCCTCGCGATTCACCATCCTCGGGCCCACCAATGCCACCTCCTTCATGCTCTTTTCCAGCATCGCGGCAGGCACCCTGGGCCTGGCGGGCGTGCCCTTCCTCGTCATTCTCGTCGGTCTCATCTCCATCGCCGGCGCCTACTTGAAGCTGGCCGATCTTCTCCAATTCATCTCCCGCTCGGTCCTCGTAGGCTACATCACCGGCGCCGCCACCCTCATCATCGTCAATCAGCTCAAGCCCCTCCTGGGGATCTCCCAGTATTTCCAGAAAACCGACGGCCGCACCTTCCCCTCCCTGGTGGCCAAAATCTGGGAAAACCTCCCCCAAGCCGACTGGCAACCAGCCGTGCTCGGCGGTGTCGCCCTCACCACCTTCCTCCTGCTGCAAAAATCCTTCAAAAAGCTGCCCAACTTCGCCCTCACCCTCCTGCTCGCCTCCCTCCTTGCCGCTCTCTTTCCCCGCGATGCCATCGAGTTCTTCGCCGACTTCACCCTCGCCGACCTCTCCCCTTCTCTTCCCCAAATCGCGGGCTTCAATGATCTACTCGAACAAACCGCCCAACTCCTCCCCATCGCCTTCGCCCTCGCCTTTCTCGCCTCGCTGGAAAACACGGCCATGTCCAAGTCCCTCGCCTCCCAATCCGGCGATCGACCGGACGTGAACCAAGACATGTTCTCAGTAGGGATGGCCAACCTCGCCGCCTCCTGCCTCGCCGCCATGCCCGCCTCCGGCTCTCTGGTGCGCTCCACCCTCAACTACAATTCCGGCGCGCGCACCCCTTTCGCCTCCATCTTCTCCGGCCTCTTCTGCCTCGGAGCCACCTTTCTCCTCGCCACCGTCCCCATCGTCTCCCTCATCCCCAAGTCGGTGCTCGCCGGCCTCGTTATCGCCATCGCCATTTCCCTCATCTCTATCAAAAACATCCGCGTCTGCCTGCGCTCCACCCGCTCCGACGCCCTCGTCCTGGTCACCACCTTCCTCGCCACTCTCCTCACCCCCCTCCACGTCGCCATCTTCATCGGCGTAGCCCTTTCCATCGCCCTCTTCCTTCGCAAAGCCGCCGTGCCCCAACTCGTCGAATACGCCATCCACGACGATGGCGACCTCCGTGAACTGGGGGAAAAACGCCCCCGCCCCAATCCCGAAATCTCCATCGTGCACGTCGAAGGCGACCTCTTCTTCGGAGCCGCCGAACTCTTCCGCTCCCAAATCCAGCGGATTGCCGCCGATGCCAACCTCAAGGTCATCATCCTCCGGCTGAAAAACGCCCGCCACCTCGATGCCACCTCCGTCCTGGCCCTCGCCGACCTCATCAAGTTCATGCGCGACCACGACCGCCACGTCCTCCTCTCCGGCACCCCCCGCCCCGTCTATCGCGTGCTCAAGAACTCCGGTGTCCTGGAACTTCTCCAAGAAGGCACCAGCAAAGAAGAAGGCACCTCCAATATCTTCATGTTCGGCCCCTCCAATCCCAATATCTCCACCCGCAACGCCCTCCGCCGGGCCCAACAATTGCTGGGCGATCAGAAAGCCGACATCTCCATCTTCCACGACGCCAACAAAGACAAATGAACTCCTCCCCTGAAAAAGAAAAGATGCTCGCAGGAGAACTCTATCAGGCCAATGACGAACTCCTGATCACCGAGCGCACCCGCGCCAAACGCCTCTGCAAGCAATTCAACGCCAATCAGGACGACTCCTCCCTGCGCGAACTCCTCGGCACCTCCCCCGCCAACTTCACCATCGAACCCTTCTTCCGCTGCGACTACGGAAGCAACATCCACCTGGGAGAAAATTTCTACGCCAATTTCGACCTCGTCATCCTCGATGTCTGCGAAGTCCGCATCGGTCGCAACTGCTTCATCGCCCCTCGCGTCAGCATCTGCACCGCGGGCCACCCCGTGGCAGCCGCCCCCCGCTCGGCTGGATGGGAATTCGGAAAACCCATCACCATCGGGGACGATGTCTGGATCGGAGCCCACGCCGTCATCAACCCCGGAGTCACCCTCGGCAACCGGGTCGTAGTCGCCTCCGGAGCCGTGGTCACCAAGAGCTTCGGCGACGACGTCGTCCTCGCTGGAGTCCCCGCCCGCGTGATCAAAACCATCCCCCAAAAAGACAGCCTCATTTGACCAGCGAAAACCCGAAGTTGGCCCTCTAGAAAGCCTGCGCAATTCGTGAAGGGAAGACAATCCACAAACCGAGCGACACGACGCAACCCTTATTCTCTTATATTTTTCCAAAAAAACAGTCGCTGGTCCAACACGCGGGAATTGCGCCTGCAAGCGGTAGGTCAAATCCTTGCTGATACAGAGGTCTTCGGCAGCTTCGGCAACTTCGGTCTGGGCTTTGAGTTCTTTAGTAGAGCACTAACGGACTTTCATGATTTCAGTAGTCATTTGGTTGAGACGTGGTCCAAGAAATGACCGCACTTCAAACCTCCTTTTACCAGAATCTCCACCCCACAAAGCGTATACTTTGCTATCGTCAGACCATGAATCACCACAAAAGACTCCTTTTCAACCCTGTTCTCTCCCCCACGCTCTTTCTAGTCCTGGCCAATAGCTCCTTACTGCGGGCCGAAGAAGCGATGGTCTTCCCCGCCTGGACGGCGAAAATCACTGGCAATCTAGAAATTCAAGGAGCAAAGGAAGCCGCGACCATTCACTACTGGAACCAAGCTGAAGACACCATGACTTGGACTTGGAAAGAGGCCCACCCGGGACATTATCGGGCGGACATTCAATACTCTCTTGATCCATCCATGGTGGGAGGACAAATGGCCCTAAGCATCGGAGAGCAAACCGTGACCGTGCCCGCAAAGCCCACCGGGGACTGGGCTCTCTTTCGTCCCACTCCACTTGGAGTGCTGAACCTCACCTCGGAAGGTGATTTGACAGTTACTCTCCAAGCTGGGGAACTCCCCCAAATGGCCAACGCCGCGTTGCCCAATTTCGCTTGGCTCTCATTGACCCCAACCGACGAAGCCGTTACGCTGGATACCACTTCCCACGAAGGAGCGCCCCCCGCCGAATTTTCGGGCAAAAGTCTCTTCAACGGTGAAAATTTCAGTGGCTGGGAAGGCAATCTGGATTGGTTCCGGATAGAAGAAGGTGTCGCAATCGCAGGCTCCCTCACACAAAGAATTCCCCAAAATGAATTTCTCGCCACCACTGCCGATTACGGCGACTTCGAACTGCGTCTGCAAGCACGCTTGGTTGAAGGACGAGGAAATGGGGGCGTGCAATTCCGCAGCCAACGAGATGAGAACAGCACAGAAATGATTGGCTACCAGGCCGATGTCGCGGGTTCCTATTGGGGCCGAGTCTATGACGAGCATCGGCGCCGTCACTTCCTCGGCCAGCCGCTGAATGAAGATAAAATGCGGGCTACACTCCAAGCCGATGGCTGGAACGACTATATCATCCGATGCCAAGGACCCCGTGTGCGGGTCTGGGTGAACAAAGTCCTTACTCTAGATTACACTGAGAAAGACGAGACCATTCCCCGCACGGGAAAAATTGCCCTCCAAATCCACAGCGGAGCCCCATCAGAAGCTTGGTATCGGAATGTCAAAATCCAAAGATTAAGTGCTCAATAAACGAAAGAGTCGCGTATCTACACTTGTGTTAACGGCGTGAAGATGCCTTGGAAGGTCCCCCTTCAAGCGGCGTAGAATGGGAATGACTCGCTTGTTATTCCTCAGCTTCTTCTTCTTCATCGGATGGGCTCTTGCGGAAGAACCTCGATTGCGGGAGCCCTGTCTCATCGAAGTAGTCGACGAAAGTAACGATTGGCCCGTCCCGCTGGTGACGCTTCGCACGACACATGAAGTTGAATTTGTTACGGACAACGCGGGACGAGTCGCTTTTGATCTTCCCGAGCTGATGGGGCAGGAGGTCTGGATGAGCGTGGAGGGGCACGGTTATCAGGTTGCCGCCGACGCCTTTGGCTACCGGGGGGTCAAAATTACGCCCACCCCCGGAGGAGAGATTCAGATTCCGGTGCAGCGGCAGAACTTGGCCAAGCGACTGGGTCGGTTGACGGGGGCCGGGCTTTTCGCCGAAAGCCAACAACTGGGCCACGAGCTCACTTGGCCGGAAAGTGGGGTGCTGGGCTGCGACACCGTGCAGACCGCGCGCTTGGGCGATCGGCTGTGGTGGTCGTGGGGAGACACCACCCTGGCCAACCATCCCCTCGGACTTTTTCACATCACGGCAGCGACCACGCCCCTGCGCGCTCTCGACCGCTACGAGCCCCCGCTACGGCTGACTTTTTCCCACTATCGCGATGGGCAGGGGCGAGTGCGGGAGGTGGCCCGCATGCCCGGAGAAGGACCCACCTGGATAGCGGGGGCCACCACCCTGGTTGATCGGAAGGGGCAGGAACAGCTCGTGGCTTGCTACTCGAAAATCGAGCCCCCCCTGAGCAGTTACGAGGTCGGCTTGTGCGTCTGGAACGAAGAGAAGGCGCGCTTCGTTCAGCAAAAAGTTCTCTGGAACCAGGCCAAGGACGGTGGCTCCCGCCCTTCCCTCTTGCCCGAAGGCCATCCCGTGTCCTGGACCGACGAGGAAGGAAAGGAGTGGATGCTTTTCGGCGATCCCTTTCCGCGGCTGAAGTGCCCGGCCACCTTCGAGTCCTGGCTGGACCCCGCCCAATGGGTCGCCCTCGAGGCTCAGCAAACCGTGCCTGCCCGGACGGGAGGGAGAGAAATTCGCCCGCACCGGGGGTCCCTCATTTGGTCTCCTTACCGTGAAAAATGGGTCACCCTGTTCACCGAATTCGGAGGTGAATCCTCCCCTCTGGGAGAAGTTTGGTATGCCGAAGCCGGGACGCCCTTTGGGCCTTGGGAAGGGGCGGTGCCGGTTCTCAGCCACGCCAATTACACCTTCTACAATCCCAAGATCCATCCGGAATTGACGGCCCCCGAAGCCTCTTTCCTTCTTTTTGAAGGCACTTATACCCAGACCTTTGCCGACAACCCCATCCCCACCCCCCGATACGATTACAATCAGGTGCTCTATCGGCTGGATTTGGCGGATGTGGCTCCCCGCCTTCCCTGAGGGGAGCGTTCTGCGAGCGCCCACCGGGCAGCACAGGAGGCAATTGTGCCGGACGGGCCGTTCAGTTGGCAAAACTCGGCAGGGCCTTCCCAGAACAGGGTGAACATGAAATATCATTCTCTAGGAGCGGGTATTCCGCTTCTCTCATTCAGACATGAAATTACTGCGACAGACCACCATCCTCATTGTCTCCGGCCTTTGTCCGGCGCTTTGGGCGGACGACTTGACGCTCCACTTCGAGGGCAATCCGGATCTACCGGGTCAAAACAAGCACGTCGTCCTGATCTCCGGCGATGAAGAATACCGCAGCGAGGAATCCTGCCCCATGCTGGCCAAGATTCTGAGCAAGCGATACGGCTTCCAGACTACCGTTCTTTTTGCGGTCAATCCGGAAGGCAACTTCATCGACAACCAGTATCAGAAGAACATTCCTGGCATGGAGGCCGTCTCCGATGCCGAGGTGGTGGTGATTGGCACACGCTTCCGCGACCTCCCCGAGGTCCAGCTGCAGCCCCTGGCGGACTATCTGAACGAAGGCAAGCCCATCATTGGCTTCCGCACCTCCACCCATGCCTTCCGCACCAAGAGCACGACCGGCAACATCGAGTGGAACAACTTCGGCCCGAACTTCATGGGCGAGGGTTGGGTGAACCACTATGGTAAGCACAAAGTGCAGGGTGCTCGCTCCGAGGTCCACAGCGAGGCGGCCGCCGAGCACGTGGTGATGAATGGAGTGGGTCCCATTTTCGCCGAGTCCGATGTCTACGGCATCAATGCGGTCAATGACGACAATGCCACCATCCTGCTGGACGGCATCGTGACCGAGAGCTTGCAACCCGACTCCCAGGATGTGACGGGCAAGGAGCCTCAACCGGCAGCCTGGTTGCGCGAATACACCACGCCCAATGGCGGCAAAGGCCAAGCCTTTTGCAGCACCTTTGGCTCTTCCTGCGACTTCGATGACGAGGACCTGCGCCGGCTGTTCGTGAACGTGATTTTCCACTTTGCCGGTCTCGACGTGCCCGAGATGGCGGACGTCAGCTACATCGATCCCTTCCAGCCCAGTGCCTACAAGAATCACGGTAATTCCAATTATTATAAAAAGCTGGACCTGAAGCCCGCCGACTACGGCTATGGCCATTCGCCAGTGACTGGACCCGAGCTCACCACCTTGGTCAAAGTGGAATCAGCCACCACCGAGAAGGGGCAGCCCGCAGTGGTCTCCACCGTCACCCCGGTGGAAGAACAGCAAAAGGAGCGCAAGCGGCCCGAATACAAGCAACCCAAGGAACTCGGCGACGCGCGTGGCACGACTTCCCTGCCGCTGACTCCCGAGAAAGGCGAAACGATTGTTTTCCTCGGCAATGCCCTCCCCGAGCGCATGGAGCACTTCGGCTACTTCGAGACTCTCTTGCACGAGAACTTCGCGGACAAGAACATCACTTTCCGCAACATGGGCAAGCCCGCCTACACACCGGCCTTTCGCCCGGAAGCCGGTCAACCCGACCCCTGGGCTTTCCCCGGGGCACAGAAGTTCCGCCCCGAAATCAAGAAGCACTTCGGCAAGGGTCACTATCCCAAGCCCGACGACTGGCTGACCATTCTCGGTGCCGACACCATCGTGGCCTTTTTTGGTTTCAACGAGTCCTTTGACGGCCCCGAGGGGGTGGAAAACTTCCGCAACGAGTTGGCGGCCTTCGTGGACCACACTGTGTCTCGGGCCTACAATCTGGAGACCGCGCCGAAGTTGGTTCTCGCCACTCCCATCGCGATGGAGCAGAACCCGAACTATGCCCTGCCCGATGCGGCAGCGCGCAATGAGGTGCTGGCCCTCTACGCCGAGGCCGTCAAGGCCGTGGCGGAGGAGAAAAGGGTGGGCTTCGTCGACCTCTTCACCCCCACGAAAAAGTGGTTTGAAAAAGCAGATGGAAGCCTGACCCTCAACGGAATCCACCTCTCCGGGGAAGGCTATCAGAAGCTCGCTCCGGTGCTTTTCAAAGACCTCTTCGGCCAGGAGGCCAAAAGCAGCGAAGGTAATGAGACCCTTCGCCAAGCCATCTACGACAAGTCCTGGTTCTGGCGCAACGACTACCGCATGCTCAATGGCGTCCATGCCTACGGGCAGCGCTGGGCCCCCTACGGGAACTTCAACTACCCGGAGGAAATTGAGAAAATCCGCCAAATGACAGTGCTGCGTGACGAGAATGTCTGGGCCATCGCCCAAGGCAAGGCTTCCACCCTGGAGGTCGACGACTCCGTCACCCGTCCCCTTTCCGAAGTGGAAACCAACTACAAGCCCAGCGAGAAAAACGGGTCGCCCAACTACCTCGCGGAAGAAGCGGCGTTAGAGAAATTCACCCTGCCGGAAGGCTACGACGTGAGCGTCTTTGCCACCGAAGCCGAGTTCCCGAACTTGGGCAACCCCGCGCAAATGCGCTTCGACAACCGGGGCCGTCTCTGGGTCTCTACCGTCAAGAGCTACCCTCACTACCAGCCCGGTGGCCCCATGCCCAACGACATGTTGCTCATCTATGAGGACACGGATGGCGACGGGCGCGCGGACAAGGAGACCGTCTTCGCAGATGGCCTGCACATTCCCATCGGCTTCGAGTTTGCCGATGATGGCGGCGTCTACATCTCCGAGGAACCTTACCTGACCGTGCATTATGACGACGACGGCGACGATCGCGCGGACCGCAAGGTTTACATTCTGGACGGCTTTGATCCCCACGATACCCACCATGCCATTTCGGCCTTCGATACCGACCACGGCGGCGGCCTCTTCATGTGCGAAGGGCGCTTCCTCCACTCGCAGGTGGAGACCCCCTATGGTCCCGAGCGCATGACTGACGGTGGCGCCTGGCGCTTCGACCCCCATTCTTGGAAAGTCGAGCGGGTGCTGCAGCGCGATGTGAGCAATCCCTGGGGCGTGGCCCACGACGAATACGGCCAGAGCTTCCT
Organism: Roseibacillus ishigakijimensis; assembly: GCF_016595415.1. Classification (GTDB taxonomy): domain Bacteria; phylum Verrucomicrobiota; class Verrucomicrobiia; order Verrucomicrobiales; family Akkermansiaceae; genus Roseibacillus; species Roseibacillus ishigakijimensis. The sequence continues at coordinate 149,770 of NZ_JAENIO010000003.1, read as the reverse complement.
GAACGATGCCTCCGGGGGCGCGCAATTCTGGATGCTGGGCTATTCGGTAAAAATGCCCCACGCAGCCGAAATCCCCAATATTGGCAAGTTCAACTACGAACACCACGCCCGCCCCACCTCGGGCTCAGAGTTCTTGCATTCCCGCCACTTCCCGGAGGAGGTGCAGGGAGATTACCTCTACGCCAACACCATTGGCTTCCTCGGCATCAAGCAATATGACGTCATAGAGGACAATGCCGAAATCAAGGGCAAACACCGCCAGGACCTCATCGTCTCCAGCGACGGCAACTTCCGTCCCTGCGACCTCGAAGTCGCTCCCGATGGCTCGCTCTACTTCATCGACTGGCACAATGCCCTCATCGGTCACATGCAGCACAGCGCGCGCGATCCGCTTCGCAACAGCGACTACGGCCGCATTTACCGTATCACCTACCCCGAGCGCGACCTTGTCGAGCCGCCCCAGGTGGCCGGAGCTTCTATTGAGCAGCTTTTTGAAAACATGAAGTTGCCCGAGCTCAATGCCCGCAAGCGCTCCCACCTCGAGCTGCGCCAGCACGAGGCCGGAGACGTGATCGCCGCCGCGAAAAAATTCGCTGCCGATAACGCCGGCGACGAACGCCTTGTGCTCGAAGCCCTCTGGGCCACTTGGGGACAACAACAGCCGGATGTCGACCTCTTGCAAAAGAGCCTCGCCGCCAGCGATCACCGCGTGCGCAGTGCCGCCGTGCGAGTCGTGCGCCATTGCCTCCACCTCCTCGAGGCCCCTGAGCAGTATTTGCTCACCGCCGCAGGCGACGAGCACGCCCGCGTGCGCCTGGAGGCCCTCTCCGCCGCCACCTGGCTGGGAGGGGAAGCGGGAGCGAAGATCCTCCTCGCGGTGGCTTCCGAGCCCACCGAGAAATGGATCCGCAACTCTCTGAACAGCGCCATGCTGACCCTTGGAGAAGAGGTGAAGAGCCTGCTGGAGGGGGGCGACTACGAGCTCAGTATTGACCAAGGGCAATTGCTCGCTCGCAAACTCTCCACCGTGGAAGAGAAGAAGAGCGACCTCTCCCCCAAGGCCCTCGCCGGAATGAACCAGAAGCAGCGCCAAGCCTTCCGCAAAGTCTATGAACTGGGCGAAAGCATCTTCCACAAGGAAGGGTCCTGCGTCACCTGCCACCAGGAGAATGGTCAGGGATTGGAAAACATCTATCCGCCCCTCGTCGATTCCGTCTGGGTTACCGGTGACAAGGAACGTCTCACCAAGCTCGTGCTCCATGGCCTCTACGGCAAAATCACCGTCAACGGCAAAGTATACGACCCCGCCAAGGGAGTTCCCCCCATGACAGCAGTGGGTGCCATGTATAATGACGAGGAAGTGGCTGCGGCCCTGACCTTTGTCCGCAACAGCTGGGGTAACGTCGCCGAAGCGATCACCCCTGCCGAGGTGAAGGAAGTGCGCGAGGCCAACAAGGAGCGCACCCAGTTCTGGACTCCGGAAGAGTTGTTGAAAGACCATCCGCTGGAGAAGGAGTAAGGAGGAGGCTCTCGCCGGGAGAAGAAACTTTGCAATCCATCGGAGGCAAAGAACATCTCCCCCCGAGAGCATCCCTCACTCCCTATCCTATGCGATATCTTCTTTTTCTCATCCCCTGTGCTCTCGCGAGCACGGGGGTTTTTGCGCAAGAGGTCTCCTACCAGACCCAGGTGCGCCCCATTCTCTCCGACAAGTGCTACGCCTGCCACGGCCCCGACGAGGCCAACAACAAGGCTGATCTGCGTCTGGACACCCCCGAGGCCGCCTATGCCGCCCTCAAGGAAGGCGAGGGCCACGCCATTGTGCCCGGCGACTTGGAGAACTCGGTGGCCTGGCAGCGCATTCTGGCCACCGATCCCAATGAAGTGATGCCTCCTCCGGAGTCGAACCTGACCCTCGACGAGAAAGAGAAAGCCCTCATCCGGCAATGGATTGAGGAAGGAGCGAAATACGAAAAACATTGGGCCTTCACCGCCTTGCCCCGGGAAGTGCCGGTACCGGCAGTGAAGCAAAAGGACTGGCCTGCCAACGAGATTGACCACTTCATCCTTGCTAGGCTGGAAGATGAAAAGATCGCCCCTTCCCCTGCCGCCGATCCCCTGCGGTGGCTGCGCCGGGCCACCTTCGACCTCACCGGTTTGCCGCCCACGGCAGAGGAGATCCACGCCTTCGAGCAAGAAGCGGCCACCGACTTCGCCGCCGCCAAGGCCCGCGCCACCGAACGCCTGCTGGCCTCTCCGGCTTACGGCGAACACATGGCGGTCGCCTGGCTCGACGCCGCCCGCTATGCGGACTCCTACGGCTATCAGTCCGACAAACTCAACACCCAATGGCCCTACCGCGATTGGGTCATCGAAGCCTTCAACAAAAATTTGCCCTACGACGAGTTCGTCCGCTGGCAATTGGCGGGCGATTTACTGGAGGACCCCAGCCGGGAGCAAAAGCTGGCCACGGCCTTCAACCGCCTCCATCGCCTCAATAACGAGGGCGGAGCCATTTTCGAAGAATGGCGCATCGAGAATATCGCCGACCGCGTCCACACCATGGGCACCGCCTTTCTCGGTCTGACCATGGAATGCTGCCGCTGCCATGATCACAAATACGATCCCATCTCGATGCGGGACTACTACTCCCTCTTTGCCTTCTTCAATTCCATTGACGAGAACGGGCTCTACGACCGCACGGCCCGAGTCCCGTCCCCCACTCTTCTCCTACCCGACGAGGCCGAGGAGAAGGCCCTGCAAGCGGCCCGCAGCGAACTCGACGCGGCCCGCGAAAACCTGCAGGCAAGCGAAAAACAAGCCCGCCAAGCTTTCTTCGCATGGCTGGAGCAGGACCCGGCAGTGCAGCCCCCCCGGCCCGGGCCGACTCTCGACTTTTCGCAAGGCAAGCTGGACAAAAAGGTGGCGAGATTCGCCGAAAACGATCACGCGCACGCCCCGCCCCTCGCTTTCGCTCCTTTTTCCCCGGATCAACCCGGGGTGCAGGCCATCCGCTTCGATGGCGACCGCTATCTCAGCTTCGAGGACATTCCCTCCTTTGATCGCTGGACCCCCTTCTCCCTGGCAGTGACCTTCCGAGAGAGCGTGCGCAAAGAGATCCGCGCCACGCTGGCCCATCACACCCGCGGAACAGACGCCGGTTTCAATGGCTGGGACCTCATTCTGGACAACGGTTACCTGGAGCACCGCCTCTACCGGGTGTGGCCCGGCAATGCCATGGGCCTGCGCACTCTGGAGCCGATTCCCGCCAATCAGGTCCATCACCTGGTAGTCACCTACGATGCCAGCGATCGGGCGGAAGGCCTCCGCCTCTTCCTCAATGGCAAAGAACTCGCCACCGAAATTCTACGCGACAAAAAGGTCAAATCCGCAGGAGTGGCCACCCAGCATGGCGGCCGCCTCGCCCTCGGTTCGCGATGGCGCGACCGGGGAGTGGAGGGCCTGCTGGTGCGGGACTTTAGCCTCCACCACCGTGCTCTTTCAGCGGCGGAAATCGCCCGCCTGGCCGCACCGACCAGCGAGCTGACCCGGGAGCAGCTCTGGGATCATTTCTGCCTGGTGGCTTCCAGGGACACACGCGAAGCCCGCCAGCGACTGACCCAAGCGGTCACCGCTCTCGTCGAGGCCGAAGAGGGTGTGCAGGAAATTCCCGTGATGGAAGAACTCCCCGAGCCTCTCGAGGCCCACCTCTTGGCCCGCGGAGAATACAATGCCCCGACCGACGAAAGCACCCGGGTGGAGCGTGTCACCCCTGCCTTTCTTCCCCCCTTGGAAAAACGCGGCGAGGTCGCTGATCGTCTCGATTTGGCCAATTGGTTGCTGGAGCCAGACCATCCCCTCACCGCCCGCGTCTTTGTCAATCGGCTCTGGGCCAACTTTTTCGGAGTCGGCCTGGTTTCCACTCCCGAGAATTTCGGCCTCCAGGGGGCCCTCCCCACCCACCCCGAACTCTTCGACTGGCTTAGCCGGGATTTCATTGCCAAGGACTGGGACATCAAAGCTCTTTGCCGCTCCTTCGTGCTCTCGGCCACTTATGGCCAGGAATCGCGACGACGACCGGAATTAGCCGAGCGGGATCCCGAGAATCTTCTTCTTGCCCGGGCCCCCGCCCACCGACTCGATGCGGAGCAGATTCGCGATCTGGCCCTCGCCGCCAGCGGCTTGCTTAATGACACCATCGGCGGACCTCCCGTCTCGCCCTATCAACCCGGCGAAGACCTCTGGACCGAATCCAATGGCATGTCCCCGCCCTACCAACAATCCGTGGGCAAGGCCCTCTACCGCCGCTCGGTCTACTCGGTGTGGAAGCGCACCGCGCCCCTGCCGAACATGATGGCCTTCGACACCTCCACCCGCGAGGTCTGCACCGTCGCCCGCCCCCGCACGAATACTCCCCTGCAAGCTCTCGTCCTGCTCAATGACGTGCAATTTGTGGAAGCCGCCCGCCACCTCGCCAGCCGCCTGAGCGGCTCCACTGCCCGGGAACAGATCGCGGAGGCCTTTCTCCGCCTGACGGGACGCCCTGCCAGCGAGCGGGAGAGCGAGATTCTGGCAACGCTCTATCAATCCGAGCACGCCCGCCTCGCCCAAGACCCGGAAGCCACCAGGCACCTGCTCGCCCATGGGGACTCGCCGGCCAGTGAAAGCGACCATCCCGCGCAACTGGCAGCAGCGACCTCCGTCTGCCTCGCCATCCTCAACCTCGACGCCACCATTTGGAAACGATGAACTCCCACGGACCCTCCCTCGATCGCCTCTTCCAACTCAACCGCCGCCACTTCTTCAAAAGCTCGGCGGCCGGGATTGGAGGCCTGGCCCTCTCCTCGCTCCTCGGGGACACCAAACTCGCCGACTTCGCCCCCAAGGCCAAGCGGGTGATCTACCTCTTTCAATCAGGTGGTCCCGCCCAGCAGGACCTCTTTGACCCCAAGCCTCTCCTGCGCGAGCGCAACGGGGAACAGCTTCCCCCCGAGGTGCGCTCGGGGCAACGGCTCACCGGCATGTCCGCCCATCAAAGCTCCCTGCCCATGGCGGGCTCGCACTTTGACTTTGCCCAATACGGCCAATCCGGCACCTGGCTCTCCGACCTCCTCCCCTATCACCGCGAAATCGTGGACGATATCTGCGTGGTGAAGTCGATGTATACCGAGGCCATCAATCACGATCCCGCGATCACCTTCTTCCAGACCGGTTCGCAAATCGCCGGAAGGCCCTCCCTGGGCTCCTGGCTTTCCTACGGCCTGGGTAGTCTCAATAACAACCTGCCCTCCTTCATCGTGCTGGTGAGCGCCAATCAAGGCGGCCAGCCCCTCTACGCCCGCCTCTGGGGCAGCGGTTTCCTCGACTCGCGCCACTCCGGAGTGCAATTCCGCGCGGGGAAAGACGCGGTGCTCTACCTCTCCAATCCCGAGGGGATTTGCCGCACCTCCCGCCGCGCCACCCTCGATGCCCTCAACGAACTCAACCGCGAACAATTCGCCCACGAGCTCGACCCGGAAATCGAATCGCGCATCGCCCAATACGAGATGGCCTACCGCATGCAGGCCAGTGTGCCGGAAGCCACTGATGTGAGTGATGAGCCCGAGAGCACCTTTGCCCTCTACGGCGACGACAGCCGCATCCCGGGCACCTACGCGGCCAATTGCCTGCAGGCCCGCCGCCTCGCCGAGCGCGGAGTCCGCTTCATCCAGCTCTACCACCAGGGCTGGGACCACCACGGCGGCCTCCCCAAAGGCATTCGCAACCAATGCCAGGAAACCGACCAAGCTTCCGCCGCCCTCGTCAAAGACCTTAAGCAGCGGGGCCTCCTCGATGACACCCTCGTCATCTGGGGCGGCGAGTTCGGTCGCACCTCCTACTCCCAAGGCACCCTGACCAAAACCGACTATGGGCGGGACCACCACCCGCGCTGCTTCACGATGTGGCTGGCCGGTGGCGGCATCAAGCCCGGCATGAGCTTCGGCCAGACCGATCCCTACGGCTACAACATCCTCGATGCCAGTGGAGTGCCCATCTCCCCGACCAAGCACCACTACCATCCCGACGCCGTCCACGTGCACGACTTGCAAGCCACCATCCTGCATCTCCTCGGCGTCGACCACACGGCCCTGACCCACAAGTATCAAGGCCGCCGCTTCCGCCTCACCGATGTCCACGGTCATGTGGTGAAGCCGCTACTCGCTTAAACCCCGAAAAAGCCACAAGATTCTTTCACTCCGCCTCTTGGGAGAGACATTACCTTGTGAATCCATGACCCGGCTTGCACTCACTCTAACAATTAGTTATCTTTTCTCCTTCTCGGCCCAGGGGCGCACCCGCGAATCCTTCAATACCGATTGGTATTTCCACCGCGGCCAGGCCCCCGGAGCCGAGGAAAGCAGCTACGATCACTCCACCTGGCGGGAACTCGCCCTACCCCATGACTGGGCCATCGAAGGCCCATTCGACATCCAGTACAACGCCCGGGCGGGCGGGCTGCCCTTTCACGGCACCGGCTGGTATCGCAAATCCTTCACCGTGCCGGACCACGCGGAGGGCCAGGTGGTCACCCTCGAATTCGATGGTGCCATGTATGATGCCCACGTCTGGCTCAATGGACACTTCCTTGGCAACCGTCCCTTCGGCTACATCGGCTTTCAATACGACCTCACCCCCTACCTCAACCTGGAGGGAGAAAACACCCTCGCCGTGCGCCTCCAGCCGGAAGACCTCTCCTCCCGCTGGTATCCCGGTGCCGGGCTCTACCGCAACACTTGGCTTGAGGTGAAAGACCCCGTTCATGTGGCCCAATGGGGAACCTTCGTGACCACCCCCACCGCTACGGCCGAACGCGGCGAAGTGCGCGTGGCCAACGAAATCAAAAACAGCAGTGACAAACGCCGGGAAATCACCCTGGAGGTCAGCCTCACCAATCCCGAGGGACGGGAAGTCGCCAAAGAGAGCCGCCGCTTGGCCCTGGCTCCCCACGAAAGCGGAGAAGCCACCCTCGCCTTCGACGTCGCGCAGCCCCAGCTCTGGGACCTCGCTTCCCCCGCCCTCTACACCGCCGTCACCCGAGTCCTCGAAGGAGAGACCGAACTCGATCGCACCGAGACCGCCTTCGGCATCCGCGACGTCAACTACGTGGTCGGCGAAGGCCTCTACCTCAACGGCCAACCCGTGCCCATCAAAGGGGTCTGCATGCACCACGACCTGGGAGCCCTAGGGGCGGCCGTCCATCCCCGGGCCATCGAACGGCAGTTGGAAATCATGCAGGAAATGGGGATCAACTCCATCCGCACCGCCCACAACCCACCCTCCCCCGAGGTTCTGCAAGCCTGCGACCGCATGGGCATCCTCGTGCAATGCGAGGCCTTTGATTGTTGGGAAATGGCCAAGGTCCCCAACGGCTACAACAAGTTCTTTGCCGAATGGCACGAACGCGATTTGCGCGACATGATCCGGGCCTACCGCAACCACCCCTCGATCATCATGTGGTCCATTGGCAACGAAATCCTCGAACAAAGCCAGAAAGACGGCTGGAAGCTGGCCCGCCATCTCCACCAAATCTGCAAAGACGAAGACCCCTCCCGCGCCACTTCGGCCGGCTTCAACTACTACCCCGCTAGTGTCACCAATGGTCTCGCCGCCGAAGTGGACATCCCGGGCTTCAACTACAAACCCCTCGCCTATGCCGAAGTCGCCGAGGCTCATCCCGATTGGCACATCCTCGGTTCGGAAACCTCTTCCTGCACCTCCACCCGGGGCGTGTATCATTTGCCTATCGAGAAATATGACACCCACCCCTCCCTCCATGTCACTTCCTATGACTTGATCGGCCCCGTGTGGGCTTATCCCCCAGACATCGAGTTCCGTTTTCTGGCGGAGACTCCCCGCGTTCTCGGGGAATACATCTGGACCGGATTCGACTATCTTGGCGAGCCCACCCCCTATGGTGGCCGCGACAATTCCACCAATGGTTACTGGAATGATGATTGGCCCGCCCGCTCCTCCAGCTTCGGCGCCGTCGACCTCTGCGGCTTTCCCAAAGACCGCTTCTTCCTCTATCAAAGCCAATGGACCACGGTGGAGGACAATCCCATGGTCCACCTCCTCCCACATTGGAACTGGGAGGGCCGGGAAGGGGAAACCATTCCAGTCTATGCCTATACCAATGCCCGAGAAGTGGAGCTCTTTCTCAATGGCCAGTCCCTCGGGCGCAAGGTGAAAGGCGAGGACCCCACCGAGTTGATCGTCGACTTCAAAAACTGGCAGGAAGGCTCCTACGCCTCCCCCTACCGCCTCTCCTGGGAGGTGCCCTACCAGCCCGGCGAACTGAAAGCGGTGGCCTATCAGGACGACCAGCAGGTTGCGGAAAAAAGCATTCAAACTGCGGCCGCTCCCGCCCAACTAGAGGTCACCGCTGATCGGCAGACCATCGCCGCCGATGGCATTGACCTCTCTTTCCTCACCGTGCGGGTCCTGGATGGAGAAGGCCACTTCTGCCCCCTTGCCAACGATTCATTGACCTTTACAGTGGAAGGCCCTGGAAAAATCGTGGCCGTGGACAACGGAGATTCCACTTCTCTGGAATCCTTCCAAGGCAACACCCGCAGCGCCTTCAATGGCATGGCTCTCGTCGTGGTGCAAAGCCAGCGAGGCAAGAGTGGCAAAATCACCCTCACCGCCAAAGCCCGAGGGCTCACCGCCGCTTCCGCGACCATCGAGACCATCGCAGCCCCCTGACACCACGCGCGATTCTCCACTTGCCAGGGCTGGTCACCGCGACCAGCCCTTTTTTTCCCCGGCCCTCACTTAGCGAGCAACCTTTTGCAGGGAAAGCCGCGTCACGGCCCAGCGGGAACTCTTTCCCCCCAAGTCCGCAAAGGTCAGGGTGAGTTCTCCATCGCGAACCGTCACTTCACCTTGCAGATAGGGAAACTCCCCAGCCTTGGAATCAAGCGGACTCCCCAGATCCCGACCTTCCGCCCGCACCACCATGCGATCAAAATCACCTTTGCCAGCCCCCATATTCAGAGTGATGGCCCATGTTCCGTTGGCAATCTTATGCTTCAGGGTCGTCGTGCCTTCACTGGTGACATGGTCGCGATTGATCTCATTGACCCCGCCGCGCGCGCCTTCATCCACCGCCCGCAGCTCCTTGGTAGGGTGGGTTTGCCAAGAAATATCACCCTTCGTGCCAGGAGTGATCCCCGTCCAATCGCTTGGCACCGGCGAGGAATCGGTCCCGAAATCATAGTGGTAGGCCGTCTCTTCCAAATCGACCGAAACCGGCCCGCTCACCGTCACATAGACCGCCCCCCAATCGCGTTTCCCAGTGGCATCGACCACGAGATAATGGAAGAAATCTTCCCCTACAAAGTTGCGGGGAGGAGTGTAAATTACCTCATTGCGTCCGCCGGGACCGGTAGCAGACGAGAGCTGGATACGCCCCCCGTGATAACTAACCTCATCCAGCAGTTGCGCATCGAGGACATCATTATTGGCATCGTAATCATTGGCAATGACATCGATGGTCACCGCTTGCCCATCCTCAGCCCGCGCCCGGTCGTAAGCGCCAAAGGGAGCGATCTCGCCGGGCTCGGCGACTGGATCGCCAAACTGCCGCTTCCGCTGCCGGGTCTCGTAGACGCGATAGGCCTCTTCGGTTGAGAGCCGCCCGATGTTGTGATTGCCACCCCCGTGCATGATGCTGACGTGATAGTTGGCCCCCTCTGCGCTCCGGGCCCCCCGGCCATCACGAGGACGGGCTTCGTAAAAGAAGCCAGACTTGTTGTTGTGATGAAGATTCCAGGAATGACCAAACTCGTGCGCAATCGTGCCATCGGCCCAACTGGTCTCTCCTCGGCCACAAGAAAGGGCGTAGCGATTCCCCGAGCCCACCGTGTTGACATAGGCAATCCCCGAAGGCGCATAATGCACATGATAAACCGCCAAATCGTGTTCCTTGCCCACTTCGCCCGCATTCTTGTTCCAATAATCACGAAAGGCCCGCAACCCGCCGACATCCCCCTTGCGCACCGCATCACGCAGAGGGTCAGATTCGGCCTCGGTGCGAATGAGAACCTTGCCAAGCCGATGCTTGATGCCAGCCGCCGGCAGGAAACGACGGTCCAGATTTGGAATGAGTGATTCCGCAGCTGCCCGCGCTCGCTTCAAATCGCCTCCATAAGTGTCGTGAAAAGCCCGCGAGCCAATCTCGACTCCAATTTCGAATTCCAGCACCTCCATCACCCGCTCTGGAGGCAGTGTGGCACGGGACTTCCCCGTCAGCGCGGAAGTCCCCAAGCCCGGCAAAAGCCCGATGGCCACCGGTCCCACCGAGGCCGCGGTCTCGGCTTCACCCTCATGATGGGGATGGGCGAGCAGAGCAGGAGACAAGACCGCAGAAAAAAGGGAGAGTGAGAGTTTGGCAGCAGATTTCATCGTTCCGGATAGGCAGAGTGGGATTCAGTTGTCCTTTTCACTGCCCGCAAGGCGCGATTTTGCCCGGAAATCGACGCACGCCCGCTCTCCCCGGAGCACAAGCCGCAAGATTTGTATTTGCCCAGTGCACAAATCACCCTTCAGAGACATTTCCCCTCGATAATGAAGATCACTTTCGCGGTCCTCGCCGCCACTCTCCAGTTCGTCACCGCCAGGCCCGAGAAGCCGAACATCGTGCTCCTCCTCACCGACGACATCAGTGCGCGCGAATTGCCGCTCTACGGCTCCACCACCTGGACCGACCCCTTCCGCGAAGACACCTCCGACCCCGCGCAGCAGGCCCACATGCCCGTGCTCGACCGACTGGCCCGAGAGGGCTGCTGGGTGGAGACCACTTGGGCCGCCACGGTCTGCTCCCCCAGCCGGGCAATGATGATGACCGGTCGCTACGCCCACCTGCACAAATGGTGGAACAACAAGGACAAGGGAATGGTCACCCGCGCGAACGGCAAACAGGAAGTCTGGCCCCTCTACGAAAGCTCCCCCCTCCAACTGGGCCATTTGGCGCAAAAAGCCGGCTACGGAACCTTCTGGGCCGGCAAAACCCAGATGGCCGGCGACCTCGATCGCTTTGGCTTTGACGAAGGTTGCTTCACCCCCGGCTCGCTCAGCGACCGCGACAACCCCTACACCGACTTCAAGCACGTCCCCACCATGGTCGCTGGCGAAAAAATCCTCCTCTGCGCCGATACCGGAAAACCCGTGGATACCTATTGGCAGCACGGCTGGTATTTCTACCCCCACGTCAAGTTGCTCAATCCTGGAGGAAAGAAGGGCTATCACTGGTGGCCGGATAGCGAGGAATCCCGCGCCCAATTCGGTCCCCAGACCTACGGCCCCGATGTCGAACTCGACTTCGCCTTCGACTACTTGGAACGTCAGGTCCAAGAGGAAAAACCCTTCTTCATCTACCATTGCAGCCATCTCGGCCACGACGCCTATGATTGGTTGCATCCGGAGTCCAAGAGCAGCTGGCCTGGCACTCCGGTCGTCACTTGGAACGGCCAAGGCTATGAACGCCGCGAGGTCAAAATCACCGGCAACAAGGGGAACTACGACACCCATGGCACCGTCACCGAGCCCGGCATGCACCGCCACCTGAACTACCTCGACTACCAAGTCTGGCAATATCTGCAGAAGTTTGAAGAGCTGGGCATTGCCGACAACACGCTCTTTATCTTCACCTCCGACAATGGCTCCGGTGGCTATGGCAAGAATAGCCCCGACCGGCAAAAAGGAACCCATGTCCCTCTCATCATCCATGGCAAAGGATTGAGCAAAAAAGGAAAGCAAGAGATCCTCGTCAATCTCTCCGACTTCCTCCCCACTCTTGCCGAACTCACCGGCTACGAGATTCCTATTGACTACGAACACAATGGCAAAAGCCTGGTTCCCTTTCTCTACGGCGAGGAAGAGCAACACCGTGACTGGATCTATGCCTACTACTTTGGCAAACAGCTCATCCGCGGTCACAAGGTGATGAAGGACGCCCGCGACAAGTGGTGGGACGTCAGCGCTGTTCCTGGCGACCTCATCAGCTTTCCCGAAATCACTGACTGGAAACAGATTTCTCCGGCCCACCGTACGGAACGAGCTCGGCTCGAAGCTATCCTTCCCTCCTTCGATCTTTACGAAAGTGCCCATGACGCCCCTGGCACGAAAGCCGAACGGCTCTTCACCGCGTCTGGCAAACGCATCAAAGCCCCGGTCAAATTGAGCCCGGAAAAGTCTCCCGATGGGCTCCAGGCAGCGGGCGCACCGATCGATCTCTTTGCCCAGGGAGATTTCTCGGAATGGACGATTCAAGGCAAGCCCGTGGCCGGGGGCTGGACGATAGCGGACGGAGTGGTCCATTTGAAACCCCAGGGCGGCAACTTACTCAGCAAACGCAGCTTCAAGAACTTCGAACTCAGCTTCGAATGGAAAGTCTCCGAGGGTGGAAATAGCGGCGTCAAATACCGCTGCCAAAAGAGCCTGGGGCCGGAATACCAGATTCTCGATGACGAGAAGCACCCGGCAGGCAAGAATCCCCGCCAGCGCACCGGCGGCCTCTACGAAATCCAGGCTCGCCTCCACGACAACTGCTACCGCCCCGCCGGAGAGTGGAATACCAGCCGCATCGTAGCGAAAAACAAGTCGCTGGCTCATTGGCTCAACGGAAAACAAGTGGTCGCTATCAAAATCGGCTCTCCAGAATGGAACGAGGCCTATGGAGCCAGCAAATTTGCCAAGCTGCCGGACTTCGGGCTCAAGGCAGGAAACCTCCTTTTGCAAGATCATGGCAACGAGGTCTGGTTTCGCAATGTCAAAGTCCGCAAACTCAAACCTCACAAGAAGAACGCGCAATGAAAAACACTCTCCTTTGCCTCCTCCTCTGCGGACAAACAACTCTCGCGTCAGGGGCGGAGAAGCGTCCCAACGTGGTGCTCGTCATGGCCGACGACATCGGTCTCGGTGACCTCAGCTTCTATCAGCGGCAGCTTCATCCCGATCGGCCCCCAACCGTCGAGACCCCTCATTTGGACCGTTTGATTGAGGAGGGCATGCGCTTTAGTGATGCTCATTCCCCCGCCTCACTTTGCGCCCCCACCCGCTTTTCCATGCTGACCGGTAACTATTCCTTTCGGAACAAAAAAGGGCCGTGGGGAGTCTGGAACCCCGGCAGCGACAGCGGCATCGACCCGCACTTCACCACCATCGCTCGCTTGGCCAAGGCTGGCGGCTATGAGACCGCCTTCTTTGGCAAATGGGGACTCGGCAGCGCAACGAAGAAGGAGGACTACACGGCTCTCGCCCAGGGAGCGACTGCCTTTGGCTTCGACTACGCCCTGGAGCTTCCGCAGGGAATTCAGGATGAGCCTTTCGCCTTTTACGAGAACAGGAAGTGGCTCAAAGCAGCCGAGGACTCCCGCTTCGTGCGCCTCTCTGCCGAGCAGCTCGGCTATGCCCGCCATGTGGGCAACAAACACGAGCATGACGAGGGCTGGGGAGACTCTCACTGGAATCCCTTTCAAGCCGGCCCCCTCTTGATTGAAAAGGCCACTGCCTATCTTTCCTCCCGGGCCCGGGAACCCTTCTTTCTCTACTATTGCAGCCAAGCTGTGCACATCCCCCACACCGCGCCCGAGCAACTGGCCGGCGTCGCCTTGGCTGGCACTACTGCAGGCAAACATGGCGACATGATTCGGGAACTCGATCTCCAGGTGGGCTTGCTCATTCGCGCTTTGCAGGAAACCGGGGTCTACGAAAACACCCTCTTTGTCTTCACCTCCGACAATGGCGGACTGGTCATCGACCAGGAAATGCGCCAGGCCGGACATGACGCCAGCAACGGGTGGAGCGGGAGCAAGGGCTCCATCCTCGAAGGCGGCCATCGCGTCCCCTTCCTCGCGGTCTGGCCCGGGGTGATTCCACCCGGAAGCGAGTCCCACGAGCCCATCGTGACCCACGACATGGTGGCCACCATGGCCGCCCTGGCGGGGCAAGCGCTGGACCGAAGCCAAATCAAAGATTCCCTCAACCTCCTCCCTCTTTGGCAGGGAAAAGAGGCGCGCGGAAGCCACACCGTCCTCCTGCACGGCTCCATTGCAGGCGGCTTCAGCTATGCCATCCGCCAGGGCCCCTGGAAACTCGTCATGCAGGGTTCCCGAGACTACGACCCCGCCCAATTGCAAGCAGTAGGGCTCTATAACCTCGCGCAAAACAAAAGGGAAACTCACGCGACCAACCTCATCCATCGGGAAGACCAGCAAGAGCGGGTCGAGGAACTCCTGGAAAGCTATCGCCGCTACCGGAAGAATACAATTCCCACCGTGCAGCAAGTCCCGCCCCCACCCGTGCCATGATTAGCAAAATTCTCCCCTTCCTCTTCCTCCTCCCTCTCATCGCGGAGGAACGCCCCAACCTCATCTTCATCCTCACCGACGACCACAATCGGGCGGATCTGGGTTGTTATGGAAATCCCATCGTCCAAACACCCCATCTCGACCAAATGGCAGCCGAGGGCGTGCTTTTTGAGAAGGCCTCGGTAACCTCCGCGATCTGCACCCCGAGCCGGGTCTGCTATTTCCTCGGGCAATACGAGCGCAAACACGGGATCAACTTCAACTCTGGCACCGCCCTCTCCCAAGCGGCTTGGGCCAAAAGTTATCCCGTCCTCCTGCGGGAGAACGGCTACTTCACTGGTTATGTCGGAAAAAATCACGTCCCCATCGGAGCGCGCGGTTACGACACCGGGCTTATGGAGGCTTCCTTCGACTTTTGGTATGCCGCGCATGGCCACCTCCGCTTCTATCCCAAGAAAGGACACCGCCTCTTTCGCCATGCGAAGCACGATACCCAGGTGGAAGTCATTCAGGAAGGAGTCCATGAGTTCTTGGCGGGCAAGGAAAGCTCTTATCTGAGTGGGGCGGAGCGATTTCTCTCCACCCGCCCCCAGGACCAACCTTTTTGCCTCAGCATCTGCCTCAATGTCCCCCATGGCTCCAGCACGAGCACGATGCAGCTCTTGCCCACCGACGATGACCTCTATCGCACCGCCTACCGCGAGGGGATGGAGAAGATGCCGCTGCCACCCCACTACCTGGCAAAATCGGCCATCTCCCAACCCAAACTGCCCGCCGACCTCCTCCACACCGCCTTTCGACAGGAAAGCTACAGTTGGGTCGACACCCCCGCCACCGTGCGAGAACGCCGCGTGCGCCACTTCCAAACCATCACCGGAGTCGACCGGATGGTGGGACAACTACGCCAACAACTGGACGAGTTGGGGGAATCCGACAACACAATCATCATCTTCACCTCCGACCATGGCCTCTTCAATGGCGAGCAAGGTCTAGGAGGGAAGGCGCTAAACTACGAACAATGCTTGGCGGTTCCCCTCATCGTCTTCGATCCCCATTTGCCCCGCGAACAAAGAGGCCAACGGCGCCAGGAACTGGTGCAATCCATCGACCTCGCTCCCACCCTGCTCGACCTTGGGGGAAAAGAGATACCCGCTGCGATGCAAGGAACAAGCTTCCTCCCCCTCCTTCGCAACGAGGAAATCCCTTGGCGGCAGTATGCTTTTGCCGAGAACCTGTGGTCCACCTACTTTGGCAATCCCCGAATCGAATCGGTTCGAAGCCAAAGATGGAAGTATATCCGCTACTTCGCCAATCCTCGCTCACAGTGGCAAGAGCTGGAGGGCGTGCAAGGAGTGCGCCTCTATCAGGTCTCCCCCCAGCAGCGCGAACGCTACCAACAATGGCGCACGGCCTCCATCGCGGGTGAGGAACCGGTCTACGAAGAACTCTACGATCTCGAGGCCGACCCTCACGAAGTCCGCAACCTGGCGACCCAGCCAGAGCACGCGCCCACCCTCGCCCTCCTGCGGGCGCAATGCCAGGAGGCCGTCACCGCCGCCTACGGAGCAAGCGAGCACCCGGCCGTGGTCCCCCTCCCACCAGGCACTAATGCCAAGTAAAAAGAGGATAAAGCGCGTCCCGAGCGATTCACTGCCACCCCCTGTTTTTCTGCACGGGCAAGCCTCTGAAGCACATAGCCAGAGTAAGCGACGTCGGCGGCAACGCCACGCACGCTTGTAAAAACACGAAAACCACCTCCTATGAAAACCACACAAATCCTGTCAATAGCTGCCGCCTCTCTCGCCGCTCCCCTCTCCAGCCAGGCTGCCACCAGCGTCATTTATTCCGCCGATTTCGAGAGCCTGCCCGACCAAGCGCCTCTCGTGACGGCGGAGGGCAACCCCTGGACCAGTTTTAACGCGAACTCCAGTATAGGAGACACCAACGCCAATGGTGATGCCGCCAGTGGAGGAATCTACGCGAGCCCAGGAGCCAACCTGGCCACCCGCAATGGCATGCGCGGCTATGGAACCATTGCCGATGCCAACTTCACCTCGGCAGCGGGAAAGGTCGGACAACTCCACACCTTCAACGGAGGCGGGTTCGGCGTTCTCTCGGTGGGCCCCATCACCACCGTCGGCGGTGAGAACAATCAACCGACCCCAATCACCATCACTCCCGTGGTTGGAGATATCTACCGGGTCACCTTCGACATGTATGTCCAAGCCATTCGCTCGGAAACCTCGGCTCTGGCAGTCAACTGGAACCTGAAGGATGCCAGCTTCGCCGCCTATCCGACCTACAACACCACTTGGGATGACTACACCAACGCGGGCGTAGGCGATGTCCTCAGTATCACCCAGGATCTGGTCATCACCCAGGCCATGGTAGACGACGGCATCACCTCTTTCGGGCCCCAGTTCGCACTCTTCAATGCCAACACCACTGAGCAGAACCTCCCCCACAACACG
The DNA here is from genome assembly GCF_016595415.1 of Roseibacillus ishigakijimensis. GTDB lineage: Bacteria > Verrucomicrobiota > Verrucomicrobiia > Verrucomicrobiales > Akkermansiaceae > Roseibacillus > Roseibacillus ishigakijimensis. Next base: position 132,948 of record NZ_JAENIO010000003.1, on the reverse strand, counting down.
GCTTTCGCGCAAGTGGACAATTTCCAGATCTCCCACATCACCATTCCCGAACCTTCCTCCATGGCCCTCCTCGGTCTGGCAGGTGGGCTCCTGGCCTTCCGCCGCAAGAAGTAGCCCTCCCCTTTTTTCAGAAGGCTCCCCTCACCAGGCGCAAACCGATCGGGTTGCGCTTTTTTTCTCCCTCCCTCGCTCGCGCCTCTCCCGGATTGGGTCAAAAGAGCGCTTTCTTCCTGCAAGATTTGCCTGGAAGAAGACATCTTCCTTTCCATCGGGAGCCGAGCTTTTCCCGCTCTTCCCTGCAACCTTATCGAGACCTTCCATGCTTCGCTTTTTACCCATACTCATTTCACCGCTTTTTCTACCCGGGCCCAGCCAGGGAGCCACTGCGCCCCAACAATGGCACAAGGTCACCCTCGACTTTGTCGGACCGGAAACCTCGGAGACCGCAGAGCCCAATCCCTTTCTCGACTATCGACTCGACGTCACCTTCACCCAGGGAGACACCACTCTGGTTGTGCCCGGCTACTTCGCCGCCGACGGCGATGCCGCGCACACTTCGGCGGAGGCCGGAAATTGCTGGCGGGTGCACTTCTCGCCGCCGTCAACCGGTGATTGGCAGTGGACCGCCTCCTTCCGAGCCGGGGAAGAAATTGCCATCGCCGACAATCCCCTGGCGGGCACGGCAGGCGGATTCTGCGACGGCCAACAGGGCACGCTCCACGTCGTTGCCAGTGACAAGCAAGCCCCAGACTTCCGGGCCCTCGGCCGTCTCGCCTACGCCGGCCATCGTTACCCTATCACCTTGGGCACCGGAGAGATCTTTCTCAAACAAGGTTCCGATGCCCCGGAGAATTTGCTGGCTTACGCCGACTTCGATGGCGACTTCAAAAGCGATGGACACAAGGACAACCTCATCAAAAGCTGGCAACCCCACGAGCAAGACTGGCAGGAAGGCGATCCCACTTGGAAAGAGGGAAAAGGAAAGGGTCTTATCGGAGCCATCAACTACCTCGCGGGCAAAGGACTGAACGCGGTCTCTTTTCTCACGTTCAATGTGGAAGGCGACGACCGCAATGTCTTCCCCTATCTCAGCTACGACGAACGCTTTCGATTCGATATCTCCCGCCTGGCCCAGTGGGAGATAGTCTTTGAGCACGCCACCAGCAAGGGACTGTTTCTCCATTTCAAGACCCAGGAAACAGAAAACGAAACCCTGCTGGATGACGGGGACACCGGGCCGATGCGTAAGCTCTACTATCGCGAGCTCATCGCCCGCTTCGCCCATCACCCGGGCCTAAACTGGAACATGGGGGAGGAGAACGGGGAATGGGGCAAGCATCACAAAGCCAAATGGCAAACGACCGCGCAACGGCTGGCGATGGGGCGTCATCTGGCAGCGCTGGATCCCTACGAGCACCCCATCGTGATTCACAACGGCCAGTGGCCCCATGACCTTTACGGGCCGGACTCACCCTATCACGGAGCCTCCTTGCAAACCGGGCAACCCGACTTCCGCAATGTGCCCAAGTCCACTCTCAACATCCTCACCGCCAGCCGGGCCAAGGGAAAACAATGGATGGTGGCTTGTGACGAACCCGGGGATGCCCAGCGTTCGCTCGTTCCGGACGAGACCGATCCCGAGCATGATGATGCCCGCCAAAACGGCCTCTGGGGACAGCTTCTCGCCGGAGGCTGGGGCTGCGAATGGTATTTCGGCTACCAATTTCCGCACTCCGACCTGACCTGCCAGGACTACCGCTCCCGCGACCTCTTCTGGGACCAATGCCGTCTCGCTTTGCAATTCTTCCGCGAGCAAGACCTGCCTCTCCTTGAGATGGAAAACCACAATGAACTCCTCAGCGGCGGGGAAGGCTACTGCCTCGCGCAACCGGGAAAACACTATCTGATCCTGAGCAAGAAAGCGGCCTCGGAGCTGCGGGTGGATTTGAAGCAGGCTCCCGGTGAGTTCACCGTGCAGTGGTTCAATCCCCGGCGTGGAGGCCCCTTGCAAACGGGCTCCCTCGAAGTGGTCAACGGAGGGCAGACCGTGGAGTTGGGGGAAGCCCCGGCCGAGCCACAGCGCGATTGGGTGATCCTCCTCACCGCTAGGTAAGCCCTTCGCCCCAATGCTCTCCAGAGAAAATCAAGCCCCTCAGCCTTCGATCCGCTCCAGCTCATAGCCCTCCCGGCCATCCTTGGCCACCCAGCCAAGCTCCTTGAGGGCATCGCGGAGTTCATCGGATTTGGCCCAGTCCTTGGCCGTGCGAGCAGCCCAGCGTTCCTCCGCCAGGGCGCGCACTGGGGCAGGAATCTCAGCCTCCGAGCCCTCAGCAATCTCGGGCAGGGCCAGCCCCAGAGCAGCCAACAGGGCATGCAAGCCCAGCCAGTCCTCTTTTGTGCCCGCCTTCTTCAAGCCGGTGAAAAGTTGCCCAATCGCGGCCGCCGTGTTGAGGTCATCCTGCAACTTGGCCCAAGCGTCCTGAAAGACTCCAAAAGTTTCCAAGCCACGCAAATCCTCGTAGTTGGGAATCTCTTCCGCCCCCACTCTCTGCCGCAGCTCTTTCTCGGCCTTGGCCAGTTTGCCCAACGCCTCCTTCTTGGCGTGGAGGGAATCGAAAGTGAAGTTGGCCTGCTTCCGGTAGTAGGCGCTCAGAAGTTCGTAGCGCACTTCGGCAGCAGTGAAGCCCTTATCCTCCAAATCCGCGAGCGTGTAGACCGTCCCGGCACTCTTCGACATCTTCTTGCCATTCACCAGCAGATGGGCCCCATGGAACCAGTGGCGGGCAAAGTCCCCCCCGCAAGCACACTGGCTTTGCGCGATTTCGTTCTCGTGGTGAGGAAAGGCCAGGTCCTCTCCCCCGCCGTGCAAGTCGAAGGTCTCACCCAGATATTCGCGAATCATGGCCGAGCACTCGAGGTGCCAGCCCGGGCGGCCTTGCCCCCAGGGACTGTCCCAGAAGTTTTCGCCGTCGCTCTCGCGTCGGCCCTTCCACAGGACAAAATCGGATACGCTTTCTTTCTCATACTCATCGGCCAGTTCCCCGGCCCGGTCCTCTTGCGTTTTTCCCAGATCGAGCTCGCGGGTCTCCAGGCGGGAGAGTTTGCCATAGCCTGGGAAGGAGGAAATCTTGAAGTAAACAGAGCCATCGCCGGGCGCATAGGCATGACCTTTGGCGACCAATTCCTCAATCATTCGGATTTGCTGGGGAATGTGCGCCACCGCGCTGGGCTCGAGGTGGGGAGGGAGACAGTTGAGCTTTTCGCAATCATGATGAAACTGTTCCAACCAGCGCCCAGTGAAGGAGGTCAAACTCTCTCCCGCAGCCTGGGAATCGCGAATGGTTTTGTCATCCACATCGGTGATGTTACGCACATGGAAGGTCTTCAGGCCGCCAATTTCCAGCACCCGCCGCAAGACATCGTTCATCACGAAAGTGCGGAAATTGCCGATGTGGGCAGGTCCGTAAACGGTTGGCCCGCAGCAATAGAAACGGAAGGTTTCGCCATCGACCGGTTGCAACTCCCGCACTTCGCGGGTCATGGAATCAAACAAACGCACGGGCGAGCCTTAGCGGCTTTTGGCGAGGGGTGCAACCGTCAGCTTTGCGCGCCCTTGATGGTCAGAGCAGGCAAAGATTCCCCCTCTGAGCGGGCCACCACCACGGCCGCGCAAGAGTCGCCAAAGACGTTGACGGCGGTGCGACACATATCGAGGGGCCGATCCACAGCGAGGATGGCAAAGGCCGCGGCCTCCGCCCCAGGAATGTTGGCACTTTTCAAAATAAGCAAAATGGCCACCAGACTGGCTGAGGGAATGCCCGCCACCCCCACGCTGGTGAGAAGGGCGGAAACCACCACGACGAATTGCTCGCTAAAGCCCAGCGAGATCCCCATCACTTGGGCCACGAAGATGACCGCCACGCATTCGTAGAGTGCCGTGCCATCCATGTTTACCGTCGCTCCCAGAGGGAGGGTGAAGCTACTGGTGCGCTTGGAGACCCCCGAATTCTCCTGCACATTGCGCATCGTCACCGGCAAGGTGGCCGAAGAACTGGCGGTGGAAAAAGCCATCACCAATGCGGTCTTCATGGCCCCGAAATGGGCGAGAGGATTCACCCGCCCGAGGAAAAAGAGAAGAGCCGGCAGGGTGATGAAAAAGTGAAAGCCCAGGGAGGCCAGGACAGTGCCGAAGTAAAGGGCCATCTTGGCGAAGAGATCGAGGCCAGTGTCATAAACCACGGGCAGGATGAGGCCAAATATGCCCACCGGAGCAGTAGCCATCACCCACCGAGTCACCGTGACCATGACCTCATTGAGTCCCTGGAAAGTGCGAGAGAGAAAGGCCCCCTCTTCTGCCGGAAGCCTCGTCATGGCAATGGCAAAGAGCAGGGAAAAGGTGATCAATCCCAGCAACTGGCCATTGTCGGTGGCGGCAGCAAATATATTCTCGGGAAACATCTTGCGAAAGAGATCCCGCAAATCCCCAGCCTTACGATCGGAATTGCCGACCGCCTGTTCGATCGTTCCTCGCTCGGACTCCCCCGCCCGGGTCTCGCTTTCGCTAAAGACCTCCCGCAATACCGCATTGGGTTCGCCCTCAACTAACCCGGGTTGGAGAAGATTAACAAAAATCAGACCCATCACGATAGCGAGAAAACTAGACAAAGCATAGAACGCGATCGTCTTACCACCCAAGCGGGCAAAGCCCTCCATCGCCCCCAGGCTGGAAATTCCCGCAATCACAGAAGTCGTGACCAAAGGAACGATCAACATCTTCAAGGCCAGCTTGAACAGGTCCCCCAGAAACCGGCTCCCCTCTACCACAAAGATAGTAAATTGACTCTCGGGCAGGGACCTCAGGACGATCGCCAAGGCCACGGCAATGGCAAGCGCTCCCAGAATCCACCAGTGATCTTTCCCTTTCAACTTCATGCCCCCACTCAATCGATTCCCCTTGGCTTGCAAAGCTAAAAATTTTTCCCTTTTTCCGAAACAATATAAAGAACTCTCATTAAGCACGTTGAACAACTCTCTACTCAACTATCGAAAGGAGGGAGAGATTTCCCAAAGCTTCATCTCAGCCGCACTCATCGCTCCGAACAGCTACCCGCCTCCCTCCCTCGCTCTCCCTTCTTTGCTCCTCCCTGTATAGTTTTTCCGCAAGCCTTCGGTATCTCCGACCTCTTTGGAAAAGAACTTATAGACAGAAAGATACCTAGAAAGAGAGCACAGTTCACACAAACAGACTATTAATTATTATTGACTTTACAACTAGAAAGACCAGATAGTCTTCTCTGCCTGAACAGCAACGAACAACAATGCAACGAAAACAACTGACCTTGGGGAGAGGCCGACTCCCTTACTCACTGGCACTTGCCGTGAGTTTAAGTTTCGGCTCGATGCCTCTTTGTGCCCAGACGCCGGGAGGTCGTGTCGATAGCGGCACTCAAAAGACGAACTCCAGTGCCATCTCCGGAGGGGCAGGAGTAAGCGGATTGCGAGGCACTGATGGCACCCACGGCGCCAGCGGGGAGACCGGTCAAGGCGGAATTGATGGCGACGACGGCACGATCGGCACCACCGGCCGGGAAGGCTTGGATGGAGCGGACGGCCTCACCCCCACCGATCCGGTGGATGGTGCCGATGGCGCTCCAGGAGCGGTAGGCTCGACGGGAAGCAATAACTCGGCCTCTCCCGGTGTGCCCGGGGGAGTTGGCGGACCGGGTGGCGACGGAGCCCCGGGTCAGCATGGGCTCGATGGTGGGGACGGAGGAAATGGCGCGGACGGAGGAAATGGCGGTCAGGGAGCACCCGGCGGCAGGGGGCAGGACGGCTTGGACGGAACGAACGGCCAGGCTGGCACCCACGGCACCAATGGCACCCACGGCAGCCGGGGAGCCAGCGGCTACGTGGTGGAGAGCAATGGCATTTTAACCAACGCCGCCGGAGCGACCATCTCAGGTGGCATCGGAGGGGCTGGAGGAGACGGCGGAACTGGTGGCAACGGCGGAACTGGTGGCAGTGGGGGCGATGGCGGCGATGGCGGCGATGGCGGCGATGGCGGCAACGGAGGTGATGGCGGCGACGGAGCACCCGGTCAAGACGGGGGTAATGGCGGTCATGGAGGCGTCGGCGGCGTCGGCGGCACCGGCGGGGTCGGTGGAGCCAATGCCCCGGGAGGCGACGGCGGCAACGGCGGCAATGGCGGGATCGGTGGCAATGGCGGCAATGGCGGCAATGGAGGCCTGGGCGGTGACGGCGGTGACGGCGGCCTCGGTGCCGCAGGCGGGAATGGGGGCAATGCCGGACTCGGCGGCGATGGCGGCAATGGTGGAAATGGCGGCAACGGCGGTGATGCCGGCGCCGGCGGAGAGGGAGTGACCCTCGCCACAGGAGCCACTTTGAAGAATTCAGGCACGATCCGGGGAGGTGATGCCGGGGCCGCAGGCGCTGGCGGAGCCGGTGGAACAGCGGGCGCGGCAGGAGCCAATGGCACTCCCGGTCAAGGCGGCCTCGCTGGCAGCAATGGCTCGGGCGGTCTCGCTGGAGTAGGCGGCACCGGCGGGGCAGCCGGCCAAGGGGGAGCCCCCGGCGGCGGAGGCGGCGCTGGCGCTGGCGGCGCTGGCGGGAACAATGGGCCGGGTGGCAATGGAGGTGTGCGCGGAGAAACCGCCAACAACGGACTCCCTGGTCTGGATGGAAACGCCGGAGACCCCGCCGCAATCTCAAGGGGCGAAGATGGCCTTTCCCCCACAACCCAGGCACCCAACGGGCAAGCGGGCTCTCCTCCCAATGGCGTAGCCTCACCCGGCAATGCCGGAGCCGATGGCTTGGACGGCGCCGGCAATACCGGAGGCGTCGGCGTCACCGGAGTGGGCAACACCACCGTCATCACCTCCGGACACATCGCCGGAGGCCTTTCTTCGCAGGGCACCCGCGCCCACGCGGTGGAATTCACCAACGGCGGCAACCGCCTGGAATTGCAGGCTGGTGCCACCTTCGACGGCCAGGTGATTGCCAGCCAGAGCAGCCCCAGCCAAATCGACACCTTTGCCCTCGGCGGCATCGGAGGAGGCTCATTCGACACCTCCAGCCTGGGAGAACAATTCCTTGGCTTCAACCAGTTTGAAAAATCCGGCAGCAGCACCTGGGTCCTGACCGGCACCACCGGAGAGCAAACCTCCTGGCAAGTCAAAGCAGGAACCCTGGCCGTCTCTGCCGACGAGAATCTGGGAGACCCCAGCGGGAACATCACCCTCGCCGGGGGCACTTTGCGCATCGATGGCACCGCCTTCCAGGAATCCAGCCGCCAGCTCATCCTGGCAGGCCCGGTCGGCGGAGGCCTCAACATCGCGGATGCGGAGAACTGTTTTGCCTTCCGCACCCCGGTAACCGGGGAAGGAGGTTTGCGCAAAGAAGGGGCGGGAGCACTCGTCCTCAATGGCAACAACACCTTCACCGGCCTCCTCGAAGTGGCTCAGGGGTCAGTGGCCATTGGCGCCACCAGCTCCCAGCTCACTTCCCGCATCGGGGGCGATGCCTTGGTGGGCATCGAGGGCACCTTGGCCGGTTATGGAGGCCTCTCAGGCCATTTGACCAATCGGGGCACTCTTTCCCCGGGTGCCTTGAAGGAGGAAGAGGCCGCTGAAGGCCGCCTGGCCATCGCCGGAGACTTCGTCCAAGCCGAAACCGGGGAGCTCGTGGTCGACTTCGACAGTGTGGACGATGACATCGACCACCTACAGGTTGGCGGGCAAGCGCAGCTGGCGGGCAAGCTCACCGTGCGCACCGACAATACCCGAGAATGGTATCACCGCCAGGACGTCGTCATCACCGAAGAAGGAGTCAACGGCACTTTCGACCAGGTCGACACCACCGCAACCAACCTCGATGTGGTCGACATCTATTCGCCGCACATGGCCTCCCTGGACCTCTTTCGCAATGATGTCGTCTTTGAAGAAGAAATTCCCAATCTAACCCCCAACCAACGGGAAACCGCCCGCGGAGCCGACACCATTCCACGCGATGGCGACCTCTACCGGAACATCCTCATCGAAGGCGAACCCAATGCCCCCCGCAGCCTGGACAAGCTCTCGGGCGAACTCCATGCCGCCGCCGGAGCCGCTCCATTGGCCGTGAACCGGGTCGCCCGCGACCTTGCTTTGGAAAACATGCGCTCCCGCCTCAATCGCCATCCCAAGCAAGGACCCAGCGAGGTCATCCCCCCCGCTCCCCTCCCCGATTACAAAGGGAAGAATGGCAAAGGCGCGGTCGCCTACCACTACCAGAGCGGCAACTTCCTCTTTGCCAACACCCTTCAGGATGACGGCGTCGTCCTTTGGGCCTCGGCAGCTGGAGACCACACCTCCATTGAGGCCGACCGCGGCGACTTCGACCTCGACCAGACCTTGGCAGGCCTCTTTGTCGGAGCGGATGCCATGCTGGGCTTCGATTGGTATGGCTCACTGGTCGCGGCCTACAACCGCACCGATACCGAGCTGGAAAATGGCTTCGATTCGACGGCGGAGGGCAATCACTTCACCCTGATGGCAACCGCCGGACGGAGCTTTGCCTTACGCGACGGAGACGTGAACCTTCTCCTCGGCGCAAGTTACACCCGCAGCGGGCTGGAGACCTCGCGTGACGTCGCCCTTGGCCGCCTCGACGACACCTTGACTGCCGATTACGATGGAAATTCCTACCAACTCTTCGGGGAAGTGGGCTACGCCTTCCAGACCAGTCTGCGCACCAGTCTGGAACCCTATCTGGAGATGGGCTGGACCCGGCTTTCCACCGATGACTACGCGGAGAGCGGAGGCATCGCGGCCCTCTCCGGTGGTGGCTACGACTATTCCCAGGGAAATGCTCTCCTCGGCGTGCGTTTTCAGAGTGAGTTCGACCTCGCCAGCACCCCGGGACGCTTCTCGGCCCGGGCCGGTTACGACCGGGTCTTTGGCGATGAAGACATCGTCACCCGCCATGCCTTTGCCGAAGGCGATCCCTTCGACATCGGCTCCAACGGCACAGTGGGGAGCTCATTCCTCCTAGGAGTCGGCACCCGCCTGGACCTGTCGGAAAACATCGGCATGGGAGCCAACTACACCGGTCGCTTCGGCGAACGGGGAAATAACAACACTTTCCACCTGAACTTCGACTGGAGCTTCTAGGTTCGTAGCCCGGGTCGGCCCGCATTCTGCTGTCTGCCAGCAGGACGCGTGGCCGGCCCTTTTTTCGTGAACGCCAACCTCTTTTATCACAAAATGAGACCACTTACTCTCCCGGCTCTCGCCACCCTCCTCCTCGTCAGCTGCAAGGACGATTCTCCCCAAACTCTCTCCTCCCCGACAAATCTGCCCGTTACCTACGAATCCACCCCCGTCCGGTGGCAGGAAAGGGACTTCACCCCCTGGGGAAGCCGGGCCGAACTCCAAGTCCTGATGGAAAGCAACCGGGATGAATTCTTTTTCGCGGCCGTGCAAGGCCGGAATCAGGAAGGATTCAACGAATACCGGGCGGTGCGCCGGCCCTTCGACGACCCGGACTACGATCGTTGGGCCGTCTTCTGGGAGTTGGACAACGACCAACTCTTCGAAGCGGAAAGCAAACTCCTCCGGCTGGGCTTTGAGAAACACTACCGGCAAGCCTTCGCAGATAAAGACGGAATCACCCGCACCCAAATCATCTATCTACGACCCGCTGCCCACAGCGAAACTCCTCCCCCCGCCGTCGCGCAAGAAGAGACGCCATCCTCCCCTAGGGCCCTGTCGGAATCGGCCACTCCCGGGGCAAAAGCGACTGTGGCACAGCAGACTGCGGAAAGGGAGCCAGCTCCCACGGAAACCGCAGCAAAGAGTCCCCCGCAAGCGGCGGATGAATCCACTCCCGCGTTGGCCACCACTCCCCCTTCTCCCTCCGGCCCCTTGGGCCAGGCGGCCGCCCCAAAACCTGCGCAAGAACCCGCGAGCGAGACCGTCCCCAACGAGAAACGGGCCGAAAGCCCCCCTGCTCCCCCCACAGAGCCTGTCCCGACAGCGCAATTGGCTGAGCAAACGCCCGCCCAGCCCGACCCCGCAAGCGAGCCAAAAGAGGAACCGAAAGCAGAACCAAAGGAACAGCCCGCGCCGACCCCGGTCGCGCCAGCGGAGCCCAAGCTGGAAGTCTATATTGTCAAAAAAGGGGACACGCTCAGCAAGATCGCTCGCGAGCACCGCTGCACGGTGACTGCGCTGAAAAAAGCCAACGGTCTCCGCTCGGACCATCTCGCCATCGGACAACGCCTGAAAGTGCCCCGTTGAGAGCCCTTCGCCCGAACCATTCCGGAAATTGATGCGAAAAAGGGTGCGCTCCTCCTTTTCGCTCTATCTCCCTTCTGATGACTCGGCATAAGGGGTTAGAGGGTCCTCCCTCATCTCTGGCCTTGGCGTCAGCGCTGCTCTCGTGCCAACGGGTCCCCCCCTGTTCCCGGGATGGAACCATCTGCCCACGCGGCCCTTTTCCCGGCCTAAAAAGGCTCAATTTCTCCCAGTTGGAGTTATTGACAACTTGACTAACAGCTCGATTCCGGACAACGGAAGCTCTCTAGCTTATGAATACTGCGCTCTTCACTGCTCCGGTTGGCCTTCTCTCCCTCCTTGCCCTAACCGCGTCCACCCGAGCAGCGGGCTTCGGCTTCGAGTATCAGTCCGCGCGCGCATCCGCTCGAGGGAACACCTCTTCCCCCAGTGAAGGAGGGGCGGAGTTGCTCCACTACAATCCCGGTGCCCTCGTCTGGGCCGAACGCCCGAATGCCTCGGCCAACCTCTTTTTCCCCGCTGGAGAAGTAGAAGTCCGCCAAGGCACCCAAACCTACGAACTGGAAGACAACGAGCGTTTTGCCGGCTCTTTTTTCTACGCCCATCCCTTCGAGATTCACGATCGCCGTCTGGCTGTAGGCTTCGGTGTGCGCACTCCCTATGGACAGGAAGCCGAGTGGCCCTCTTCGGTTCCCTTTGCCCGCTTTGGCCAGAGCGCGGAGATGACTCATCTCGAATACCTTCTGGGAGGAGCGGTGGAATTGGGACAGGGTTTCTCCCTGGGAGCCAACCTGGTCATCATTGATAGCGAATTGAAAACGGCGACCCGGGGACTCATCTTTCCCAATGACAGACAGCGTTTTTCGGGGGACGACGAAGCCCTCGCCTTCCAATTGGGACTGCATCATCAGGTCACTCCCCGCTTCTCTTGGGGAATCGGCTACCGCTCCGGCTTCGACTTGGATTACGAAGGCTCGGTGAGCTACCAGAGCGGCACCCCCTTTCTACCCGATGGCAAGTTAGACGCCCGTTCGCCCCTCGATTTTCCCGCCCATTGGACGCTGGAGGCGGATTGGCTGCTCAGCGAGTCCTGGTCCCTCGGCTTCCGGGTCCAGTGGTCCGGTTGGTCTGCGGTGGATAAGTTGGCGGTGGAAACTCCCGCGCAATCCGTCGAGCAGCCCGTCGACTGGCAAGACAGCTGGCTGGTTGGGGTGGGCACCACTTGGCAGGTGAACCCGCTCTGCTCTCTCCATGCCGGCTACCTCTATGTGGAGTCCGCTATGGAAGAGCCTTACCAGACCCCCCTCAATAGCGACTTCGACCAACACTTGCTCTCCCTCGGCACCTCCCTCCATCTGGGCTCTTGGCGAGGCGACTTGGCTCTCGTTCGCGTCATCGCCGAGTCCCGCCGCAGTCAGACCTCCCTCTACGGCTTCCAGGGCCATCACGAGAACGAAGGCTGGTTCCTCAACGCGGGGATTTCCTGCCAGTTTTAACTGGCTAGCGAAGAGGACACTAAAAGACTAACAACTGGCATGAAGGATGGTTTTCTTTCCGCTTGAAAGTCGCCTTTTCTACTAGAAACTGCTTTTTCCGCATTCATGCCCGGATCCGTCGCCATCGCCAAAAAAATTGCCCTGCGCTTGCAGCAGGAAAACTGCGTGGACGAGGATTACCAACTCCGCAAATGTGCACAGGTCAGCGAAATCATCGAGAGCTACCCGCTCTGGGTGCTGGTCTATCGCTGCGATCCTCTTTCCGCCCTCTACATCAGTGAAAAAATGGCTGCCGCCATGGCGGTGCCCGGAGGCTTCATTGCGCAGGAAAACGAGTACCACACCGTCTATCATTGCGATATGTCGACCGCTCATTTCCGTTTCCGGGCCTTTGAACACTTCTTCAGAGGAGCAACCGAGCCGATGGAACACACCGCCAGCCTCAATCTTCCGGATGATAGCTGGATAACGGTTAGCGATTTGGCTCACGCCCTCATCACCGACCGCGATGGCCGGGCCACCACCTACGCCCACTTCTACGCCCCGACCGCTCAACCGACTCTAGCACAAGCCTATGCTTTCTGCGATCCCGATTTTCTCACTCCCCGCCAGAAGGAAGTATTCACCCTGTTGCTGAAAGGCCTCCCGATGGCAACCATTGCCGAACAATTGCAAATTTCCATCAAGACTCTCGAAAAACACCTCACCGCCATCTACGATCTCACCGGTCAGCCCAACCAATTGGCACTGATCAAAAAGTGCACCTCCCCCCTCCTCTGACCCTTTCCGCATGGACTACCTTTCCCGCAGCCTCGAGACCATCATCCGTCGGGTGCAAGCGAGCCCCGCGCTCGATTGTATTCCTCTCAAGTCCAGTGCGGACTTCATGCCCTATCAACCCCTTCTCAATCATTATCTGGTGCAGACGGCCTTCCTCTCCGTCGACAAGACCCCCTTTTGCCGGATTCACAACGACGCCGCCGCCGCCTTCTATGGCCTCCCCGACCCGGACGTCACCCCCCTCAATATCAGCTTCTATTACCGCTTTATCCGGGTGAAGCACTACGCCGTCATGCTGCAGGGCCACCAATTCTTCCGCCGCAACGAAAAAGGAGAATTTCGCTGTCTGGTCGACCTCAAAAACGCGCAAGGGGAATTCCAACCCGTGAAGGCCGCCTTCCGCACCGTGGCGTGGAACGACAAGGGACAAGCCGCCTACGCCATCGTCGTAGGCTCACCGGTGGAAGAACTTCTCTATCAGGAAGCCTACGAAACCTTGGATCTCGCCGGGCTGCCCGCCCGCACCTTGCAGGCCACCAAGCTCCTCCTCCAAGGCCATTCCAACCAGGAGATTGCAGACCACCTGGCCTGTTCTCCCAAATCTGTTGAACGGGATTTGCATGTCCTCTTCCAGCACGCTGGGCTCCGCAACCGCAAGGAACTCTTCGCACGACTGGCTCCCCAGGACGAAGCCACCTCCCCCCTTTCTCCCAATAATAGAGACCTTTGGGACTAGTGGCCAAGCCTCTGCTCTTTTTTCCAGAAGAGAGCCTTTTGAGGGATTTTCCCTACTAAGAAAAAGACCGGCCCTTACCGGACCGTCAAGCAGGCTCTCCTATTTTCAGCCTGAGATACAAAATTTTCGCCCTCCAACCCTCTTAAAAACAACACAATTCCTTATCTATGAGCCTTCCTCATAACTTTCATGAATTTTTTTCATCGTTTTACCCGGGAGCCGCGCGAAGGGCGAACAAGACGAAGTTGAGGGATTTCTTCTATCCCCCTCCCACCCGCAGCAAGGCACACTGGGGACCGTCAGCTCTTCCTCACCTAGACTCATGAACGCCAATCTTCTCCAGCTCATTCGCTCCACCAGATTCAACCGGGCTCGTGAGAACGGTGGTTCCCTAGGCTTTCCCCGAAGAGCGTTCGCGCACGCGCGGACCAGCTACTTTCCTGCAATGCTCAAGCTCCATTTGGAGCGTCAGCCTCTGGATGCCCCGTCCGGAACGACAACGCAATACCTCGCTCACGCTTCCACACGACCGGCCCCCCCTGCAACCGGGACTTTTGATGGAATTTGACTTTGCTGGATATTCAGGGGTGAAGGCCGGACATGTGGAAATCAGGCCTTCACCCCTTCCCATTTCCTAACTCCCCGCCAGCGCACGCAGGAGAGTCTGCCCGACCAGGATGAGGGCCAACAGGTAAAGCAAGCGACTGCGCTGCTCAATTCGTTCAAAAACCAGCAGGAGCCGCTCTCTTCCCGCAGCAGGCACGGCCAGGAAAACGGGAAGCGTCAACAACCCCGCCACTACCAAGGGGCTGAACCAGTGGGCTTGCCAACCCGCGACAAAGTCCCCCTGCAGGACGGCCTTGCAACCTGTCGTTAAACCGCAACCCGGACATCTCAACCCCGTTACTTCGCGAAACCAACAACGCCAGAGCGACACGCCCTGCGCGGAAAAATAGAGATAGACCGCAGTCACTCCCAAAGTCACAGCTACGACCACTCGTTGGCGGAGTAGAAAAGTCAGCGGAGCCTGACGCCCACTGAGCTGCCACCACTTCCGCAGCGCCCGCTTCATCGCGCCAGGTAGTCCCGCGCCTTGGCCACGTCGCGGGCGATTTGCTTTTGCAGCGCATCCAGGCCGGTGAATTTCTGCTCGGGCCGCAGCTGCCGCAGGAAGCGCACCTCAAGTTCCTGGTCATAGAGGTCTCCCTGCCAGTCCAGCAGATGAACTTCCAGCACGCGCTCTTCCTCGGCCTCCAGCGTGGGCCGGTGTCCCAAGTTGGCCACCCCACCGCGCCACGCCTCACCGTCGGTCCGGGTTTGCACCACCCAGACCCCATCTGGCGGAAGTTGCTCGCCCTGGGGCACGACATTGGCGGTGGGAAACCCCAGGGTTCGCCCCAGCTGCCGTCCTTGCGAAACGGTGCCCAAAATCGAGTATTGCCGCCCGAGCATCTCCTCGGCAGCCGCCAGGTTGCCATCGCGCAAGGCTTGACGGATGCGCGTGCTGCTAATGCGCTCCCCCGCTTTCATCACCGCGGGCACGGCCTCAATCGCCACTCCCTGCTCCTGCCCGAATTTTTCCAGCAAAGCGACGTTGCCCCGCCTCTCCTTGCCGAAGCGCCAGTCTTGCCCCATCGCCAGCGCCCGCAAACGGGGAGCCTGTGCGAGCTGGGCCAAAAAATCCTCGGCTTCTCGCGCCGCAAATTCCTCGTCAAAAGCAACCACCACCATCAGGTCCAGCCCCAGCTCGGCCAACAAGCGCTCTTTGTGGGCGAGGCTGGCGAGCAAACGCCTCGGCGCGCGCTCGGGGGCGAGAACCTGCACGGGATGGGGTTCGAAGGTGACCACTCCGGCCAGCCCGCCCGCCGCCCCCGCCTGCGTCTTCGCCCGCGCCATGACCTCCTGGTGACCCAGATGAATGCCGTCAAAAACGCCCAAAGCCAACGCCAGGGGCTCCTCCACCGAGGGCAAGTCCTCCAATCGCAGCCGCCTCATCCCTTACTTTTTCAATTCCAACCAACTGCGACACCCCCCATGCAACCGCTTGGCGTAGGTGACCTCGAAGGGCTCGGCCAGCTCCCGGGTCTCGACAAAGGCCGCATGCAGGCTCTGGCCCTTCATCCCCTTCATCTCCCAAGCAAAGCGCTCGCGCACCACCTCCTCGGTCCAGATGTGGGCCTCGTCCAGGGCTGCGACCTCTTCCCAGGATTCCAAGGTCACCGCCTTTTCGACCACGCATTCCCAGCGAATGGGCACCACCTCGCCTTCCTGCCATTCTTCAAAGGGTCCTTCTCCAAAGCGCTCCCAGTCCGCTGGCTTGAGGCCTTCCCGCTGGGCATGAAAGCGAGTGGGAAAGAGGGCGAAGCGCTCATGCTTCCACGCAAACCCCTCGCGTCCTTCATGGATTCCCCCCTTGCGCAAAATCACCCTCTGCCTCCCTGCGGCCAGGGCCGCGCACACTGTTTGCCATTCCTTGAATGCGATCACCCCCCTTGCTTGCCTCTGATTGGGAGAAAAAGCAACCCCCGGCCAGTGTTCCCTCTTTGACCTCGCTTTCAATCCGTGCAAAGTCGCGCCGTGACTCCCGCCGAACGCATCGAGGACCTTCGCGCCCAGCTCCATCGCCACAATCGCCTTTATTACAACGAGGCTCAGCCCGAAATCTCGGATGCCGCCTACGATGAGCTCTTTCACGAACTCAAGGACCTGGAGAAGAAGCATCCCGAGCTGACGGACCCGAATTCCCCCACTCAGCGCGTGGGCGGCCCCCCTCTGGAGCACTTTGAGCAAATCGATCACCTCGTGCCCATGCTCTCCATCGAGGATGTCCACGAACTGAAAGCCAGCGAGCTGGAAACCCCGACCCGCGAGGGCGAAGAGCTCGATCTCTTCGCCGCGCCCGCCGAGGACATTGCCTATGCCGCCGCCGGCCGCCTCGCCAACTGGTTCGCCCGCCTGGAGAAAAATCTCGCCCCCGGCACCGCCCTCACCATCGAGCCCAAAATCGACGGGGTGGCGGTCTCCATTCTCTATCGCGACCACCAGCTGGTCTACGCCGCCACCCGCGGCGACGGCACCACCGGCGACGACATCACCGCCAATATCCGCACCATCGGCTCCATCCCCCTCACCCTCCCGCCCGAAGCCCCCGCCTTGCTGGAAATCCGGGGCGAGGTTTTCATGAATGACGCCGACTTCGCCCGCCTCAATGAGCAGCGCGATGAAGCAGGCGAGACCCCCTTTGTCAATTCCCGCAACGCCACCGCCGGCACGCTCAAGCAACTCGATCCCAAGCTGGTCGCCGCCCGTCCCCTGGACTGCATTTTCCACTCCTTTGGCCAAGTCGAGCCCCGCGAGTTCGCCACCATGGCGGAGTTCCATCGGCTCCTGCCCACCTGGGGTTTCCGGGCCACCCAATGGCTTGAAAAAGCCACCACCCGTGAGGAGTTGCTCGCTGCCGTGGCCAAGCTCAACGTAGCCCGGCACGATTTCCCCTACGCCACCGATGGCGCGGTGGTGAAGGTCGACGACATCGACCTCCACGCCGGGCTGGGCTCCACCTCCCGCTTTCCCCGCTGGGCCTGCGCCTACAAGTTTCTTCCCGAACAAAAGGAAACCCTCCTCAAGGCCATCACCATCCAGGTTGGCCGCACGGGAGTCCTCACCCCCGTCGCCGAGCTGGAGCCGGTCTTCGTCTCGCGCACTACGGTCTCGCGCGCCACCCTGCACAATGAGGAGGAGATTCAGCGCAAAGACATCCGCCTCGGTGACACCGTGGTGGTGGAAAAGGCAGGCGAAATCATCCCGGCCATCGAACGCGTGATTTTCGAGAAACGCCCCGCCGACAGCGAGCCCTTCTCCCTGCCCGCCCACGTCAATCACCGCTGCCCTTCCTGCCACGCCCCCATCGAGAAGCCCGAGGGCTTCGTGGCCTGGCGCTGCGTGAACTTTGCCTGCCCCGCCCAAGCCGTGACCCGCATCAAGCACTTTGGCGCCCGCAAAGCCCTCGATCTGGACGGTCTCGGCGAGGCGGTGGCCAAGAAACTGGTGGAGACCGAGCTCGCTCTCAGCCCCCTCGATCTTTTCACCCTCACCCTCGCCGACCTCGCCAACCTGATGCTCGACCCGGCCAAGTCGGCCGATGGCACCGCGACCTCCAAGGAGCGCCGTTTCGGAGAAAAACGGGCCCAGACCTTGCTCGACTCCCTCGAAAAGGCCCGTCACGAGCGCCCGCTCAATCGCTGGCTCTTCGCCATGGGCATTCCCCACATCGGCGAATCCACCGCCAAAGAGCTCTCCCGCCTCCACCAAAAGCTCAGCGCCTTGCCCGACAGCGACCTGCTCCAACGCATCACCGCCATCGCCCGCCGCGAGGAAGAGCAGAAAGCCATTTCCCCCCGCAACAAGGCCAATCCCCCCGCCGACGAGGCCGAAAAAGCGCAACGCCAGCAACGCTACGACGAGCTCAAAGAAGAAATCGCTGAGCTCAAGGCAGGCAACGCCGCCTTCGCCATCACCCCCGACCTCGGCCCCGTGGCTGCGCAGTCCCTCCTCACCTACCTCGAATCCGAAGCGGGCCAGCAGGTGATCGCCCGCTTGGCCGAACTCGGCATCGACCCGGAATCGGACAATTTCGCCCCCACTCAGGAAGACCTCCTCGAACTCGCCGCCGACTCCGCCCTCGCCGGAAAAACCTTTGTCATCACTGGCACCCTCTCGCAATCCCGCGACCATTTCAAAAAGCTCATCGAGGAGAACGGAGGCAAGGTGAGCGGCTCGGTCTCCAAGAACACCGACTACCTGCTAGCCGGGGAAAAAGCGGGTTCCAAGCTCTCGAAAGCGGAATCGCTGGGAGTGACCGTGCTCAGTGAAGAAAGGTTGGGCGAGCTGCTGGGCTGAAAGGCTCTTTTTTCAGGAAAATCACCCAATCCCTGCTACTTTTTCCCTCCAAAGGCATTTAATGGCCTGACCCTCCCATGAAAATCAAACCGCTGGAATGGGCCCTCATGGCCGCCTTCATCCTCCTCGCCATTCTGGTCGGTCGACTGGTCGTCAGCGATGTGGCTGAGAAAACGCGAGGAAAAGCGGAAAAGCCCGCCCAGCGCACTCCCATCCTGACCCAGACCTCGCCCGAAGCCCGCCGCACGGAACGCGATCGGAAGAGCGCCCTTGATGTCGAGGTCGATCCCCGCCTCGCCCGTCGTAACGAACGTCTGGTCACCTTCGACACCGAAGAAGATTACCGCAATTTTCTCAACTCCCTCTCGGGTAGCAACCTGCGCCTTCTGGGGCAAATCGACGCCCTCCGCGCGGTCTGGCTGGGCTTCGACCGCTTGTCGGATTTCGATGGCCTCTTGGACGAAGACCAATTGGGTTACAATTACCTCGTCACTCTCCCCCTCCCCCCCGGGGACGGCGGAGTACAGGCCGGAGCCGTTCCCTTCGGAGGAAACGCCCTCGAATGGCTGGGCATCACCAGCGACAATTCCAGCTGGGGAAGCGGCGTGACCATCGCCATCATCGATACCGGCATCCTCGCTCACAACGCTTTACCCGAAAACATCCGCCATCTCAACCTCGTTCCCGGCGACGATCCTTCCTCCGAGTGGCACGGCCACGGCACGGCGGTCGCGTCTCTCATCGCGGGGCAGAACGGAACCACTCCGGGCGTCGCCCCCTCTGCGAATCTGCTGGACGTCCGAGTCGCCGATAGCAATGGTGACTCCAGCTCCTTCCTCCTCGCCCAAGGCATCGTCGCTGCCGTTGATGCAGGAGCCCAGGTGCTCAATATTTCCATGGGCAGCTATGGAGACAGCGCTCTGGTTGCCAATGCCGTAGCCTATGCCTACGCCAACGGAGCGGTCATCATCGCTTCCTCCGGTAACGAAGGCTACCAACAGCCAGCCTTTCCCGCCGGTTACCCCGAAGTAATAGCGGTGGGAGCCGTCGATGCCGCTGGCGAATTGGTGGATTTCTCTAACACAGGTGAGAATATCGATCTCACCGCTCCAGGGCTGGAAGTCTATGCCGCTTGGAGTGACAACAAATACATCGCCTTCACCGGCACCTCCGCCAGCGCCCCTTACCCGGCAGCCACCGTGGCCGCAGTGATGAGCGAGTTCAATTTGTCAGCGGAAAATGCGGTGGCCTTGATGATGCAAAATGCCAACGAGGCAGGCGAACCTGGCCAGGATACTTTCTACGGTCTGGGCCACTTGGCTGTGGATCGCACCATGAATTCGAACACTCCCGGACTCTACGATGTCGCGGCGGTCTCCAATCTGGTAAAAACCAACGATGGAAATAGCGTGGTGGCCATCGTGCAGAATCAGGGCACGGCCACTATTCCCCGGGGCGAAGTGGTCATTTCCACTCCCTACGCCCAGGTGCCCCAACGCTTGCATCAGCTCGCTCCCGGCGAAACCCAGGTCTTCGAGTTTCCCACCACCTTGCCCCAGGCTGGCGAAGCCTTCAGCATCACCACCAGCGTGACCCTCGATTCTTCGTTGCAAGAGATCGATAGCGAGAACAATATCAAGAGCAATCAATTCGTTCTCGACCCCGGCAACCCTTGAAAACCCTCGCTCTCCTCCTCCTCTGCCTCCTTCCCCTCGCAGCTCAGCAACTCGACTTCCGCGCCCCCCACCCCCAATTTCCTTACGTCGACCAAAACAAGGGCATCGGCAACTCCTGCGGCCCGGCCGCTCTCCTCAACGCCTTTGGCTCCGGCAGTGAAAAATGGCAGGCGGCCGCGGCCAAGATTCCCGGGGACAACGACCGCGCCCGCATCGCTTCCGTTATCAAGTCCTTTGGTCAAAAGCCTTCCAGCAACCTGCCCCAACGGGCTCGCTGGGAAATCCGCAGTGGAGTCAACTTTGCCGACCTGGCGGTGATGGCCGACGAATTCCGCTCCTTGCAATGGGGTCTGCCCAAGGTGCGGGCGGAACTTTACTTCGCGTCAGCGGGAGCGGACAGCGAGAAAAAGCTCCGCCTCGCCCACAAGCAGCTCCACAAATCGCTCGCCAAAGGCCTGCCGCCCATCCTCTCGGTGCGCCGCTTCGTCCATCGCCAAGGCCACTGGCAGAGCGTGCACGGCCACTTCGTGGTCCTCACCGCCCTGCCCCGTCAGCTTCCCCGAGGCAGCCAATCCTTCCCAGTGGAATTCGTCGACTCCTCCGGCGCCAAGACCTTTTCCGGCCTGATCTCCTTGGCCACTCAGGAGAGCGGGCTTCCCTGCCTCGTGCTCCATTGTCCGTCCAGTGAGATCGGCAAAAAACAAGTGCGTGCAGGGGAAGGAAGCGCGCTGGGACTGGCAGGCGCAATCGGGGCTTGGTAAGGTCGCCGCCTCCCGTCACCTTCCGCCACATGCGAGCCATTCTCCAACGAGTCAGCCAGGCCGAAGTCAAAAGTGAAGGCCGAGTCCTCGCCCAGCAAGGAGCGGGCCTCCTCATTCTCCTCGGGATCACGGAAGGCGACGACGCCACCGATCGCGATTGGCTGGTGCGCAAGATTGCGGCCATGCGCATCTTCGAGGACGAAGAGGGCCGCATGAACCGATCCGTGCGCGAGAGCGCCGGCGAGGTCACCGTGGTTTCGCAATTTACCCTCTACGCCTCCACCAAGAAGGGCAACCGCCCCTCCTTCATCAAAGCCGCCAGACCGGAAATCGCGGAACCTCTCTACGAGGACTTCTGCGCCGCTCTCGCCACCGCTCTGGAAAAACCGGTTGGACGGGGAGAGTTCGGAGCCATGATGACCGTCTCCCTCTGCAACGACGGACCCGTGACCATCATCCTGGACAGTAAAAATCCCGAATAGGTTTCCGAGAGAAGATGGTCCTCCCACCCGCAAGGGGCCCGTCTCAAACGGGAACAGCCTTTGCAGAAAAAAAACTGGCCTCGCCGGGCGGGATTCTGGACTCTCCCGCCCAGCAGACATGATTTTTCTCACCACCGCCATCGATTACCCCAACGGCTCTCCCCACATCGGCCACGCCTACGAAAAGGTGCTCACCGACGTGCTTGCCCGCTACCACCGCCTCTGCGGCGAAGAGGTCTACTTCCTCACCGGGGTCGACCAACACGGGCAAAAGATGGTGCAAACAGCTGAAAAAGAGGGAGTCAACGTCGCCACTCTCGCCAAGAAAAACACCAAAAAATTTCTCAAACTCCTCGATGCCCTTGCCATCTCCAACGATGGCTGGGCCGAGACCACCGACGAGCGCCACAAAGCCTGTGTCGCCAAGATCCTGACTGATCTGCACGAGAAGGGACAACTCTACAAAAAGAGCTACGCGGGATTCTACTCCGTGCGCCAGGAGCAATTCCTCACCGACAAGGAGCGCGGCGAAGACGGGGAATTCGGTCCCGAGTGGGGTGAGGTCGTGGAGCTGGAGGAAGAGAACTGGTATTTCAAGCTCAGTGAACACACTGCCTGGCTGCGGGAAGCGGTGGAGAGCGATGCCCTCAAGGTCACCCCCGCCTTTCGCAAGAGCGAGGTCCTCAACGCCATCGAAAAAGCCGAGTCCACTGACCTCTGCATCTCGCGGCCCAAGGAACGGCTCAGCTGGGGCATTCCCCTGCCCTTCGATCCCGAGTTCGTGACCTATGTCTGGTTCGACGCTCTCATTAACTACATTTCCTTCGCCGGATACCAGAAAGAGGCGGAGAGCGGTTTGCCGGATTTCGACAAACTCTGGCCCGCCCACTCCCACGTCATTGGCAAGGACATCATGGTTCCCGCCCACGCCATCTACTGGCCCTGCATGCTGCACGCAATGGGCTTCAGCAATGCCGAAATGCCCGGCCTCCTGGTCCACGGTTGGTGGAACGTGAAGAAAAAGGACGCTGCCACCGGAGAGGAGTCCTCCGAAAAAATGTCGAAATCGCTCGGCAACATCGTCGATCCCATGGAATTGGTGGAAAAAGTGGGCACCGATGCCGTGCGCTACTACCTCGCCCGCGACATCGCCACTGGCAAGGATTCCGACTTTGATCCCGAGCGCCTTTTCATCCTCTTCAATAGCGAGATGGCCAATGGCTTGGGCAATCTGCTCAATCGCTCGCTCAATATGACCAAGGCCTCCCTCGGGAGCGAATTGGCAGCCTACGAGCACGATGACGAAGAATGCCAACTGGTGCGCCGATCCCATGCCGCGCTTCTGGCCGCTTATCCGGAAAAAATGGCGGCCCGCGATCTGCGTGGCACCCTCGAGAGCATCGTCAGCTTCATCACCGACGTGAACACCTTTGCCGAGCGCACCAAACCCTGGGAGCTCAAAAAGGACGAGAGCAAGCGCGACCAGCTCACCGCCGTGCTTCACCACATGTGCGAGGCCTGCGCCCTCGCTTCCGTGCTCCTGCAACCCTTCGTGCCAGCTGCGGCGGAGAAGATGCAAGCCCAACTCAACGCCCCTCAGCTGGCGGACCTGACCCTGAGCGAGCTGAAGTGGGGCCTCCTGCGGGCCGGGCAGACCATCAACAAGCCCAAGCCCGTCTTCCCTCGTTTGCAGAAAGAAGAAGCGTAAACCAACTCAATTTCCTCCCCCGATGGTCGCCCCCAGGGAGCCATCGGCGGGGAAAAATCGATTCTCAACGCGAGCCGAAGGGAATGAGGGCCTTGAAGAAGGTGCCCAAGCCCCCGCCTTTCTCGGGCCGCTCCTCGTCCAGAATCTGGGCATAGCGAATGAGCCCGAGGGCGGTGGAATACTGCGGGTCCTTGAAGTAGGCGTGCACCCCGCTGACGTCGGGCCGCTCGGGCCGGTAAACGGGCAGGCCAAAGACTTCGCAGGCCAGCTCACCAATGCCATTCATCAAGCTAGTGCCACCGGTGAGAAAGACCCCCGTGCCCACATTCCCCCGCCAATCATTGGGCAGCCGTTTGCGCACGATTTCAAAAGTCTCCTGCAAGCGCCAACGGGCCACCTCATTGAGCTCCTGCCGCTGCACTTCCATGTCAGGGAAGCCCTTGTCATCGGCAATCTTGACCACCCCGATGGACTTGGCCGGATCGCCGGAAACATCCGCTTCGGTCACCTTGATTTTCTCCGCTTTGGAGGGCGGCACATGGGTCACGAGGTGAATATCATTGGTGATGTGGTCGCCGCCCACGGGCACACAGCCAGAGGCCGCAATCGCGCCATCGAGATAGAGAATGTAGTCGGTGGTGCCCCCGCCAATGTCGATGACCAGGGCCCCGGCTTCCTTGCGCGACTTGGTGAGGGCAATTTGTGCCGAAGCCACCGGGGCAAAGACGACATCGTCCACGTCCAGCGGCGTCTCGCGCACGCATTTGATGGAATTCTGGATGCGGGTCTCGATGCCGTGCACGATGTGAAAATCGGCCTCCAAGGTGCGTCCCAGCAGTCCCACCGGGCTATTGGAGTGTTGCTGCCCATCCAGGGTGAAGTGGCGGACGAGATTGTGAAGATAGACGTGATCGCCAGGCAGCTGCATATCGGCGGCGATTTCCTTGACCTCCTCGACGTGCTCCAGGCTGACTTCCTTCTCGTTGTCGGGAAGGCGAAAGGTGCCCACGTTATTCACTCCCTCAATATGACTACCGGTGACCGCGAGGAAAACGCTGTTGATTTCGACATCACTGGCATCTTCGGCCTCTAGGAGAGCGGCTTTGACACAAGCTTTCACCTGCAGAAAGTCCGCAATTTCCCCTTTGCGCACACCCGCTGAACGCCCCTCCCCCACGCCGAGAATTTTCACCGAGCCATCCGGCTTGACCTCTGCCACGACCATACAGGTCTTGGTGGTGCCGATTTCCAGTCCAACGTGAATGCGGGTTTTTGCCATCTTCTTTGAAAAAATTAGCTGCGGGTCAGAATTGCTTCGAGGTTGCTCTCCAAAGCAGAGCGCGGTGCGGTGAGATTGCCACCGGATTGGGTGAATACCACCGGAATATTTCGTTCCGGGATGAGATTGACCCGGGTGAGTCCCCGCGAGGTCTCGCGCGCATGCTGGAGAATGTAGAGCAAGTCCTTGATTTGCCGCTCATGCTCATAGAGACCGAAAGTCACCGAAGTGCCGGTGTGGGTCTTGGCCAGAAGGGAATAATCGTTGCGCAGCCCGACGGCGGGCAAACTCCAACCCGCCGGCTCGAGATAGCGTTTGGCGAGTTTGAGAAGCTCGAGCGCGCGGAGAAACTCACGTCCGGACACCTTTTCGCCCTCCCGAAAGATCGTGCCCTCCCGCTCCCCAGTGGTGATGACGGGAAGTTCGCTGACCAGAGACAACATCGAGCGCGAGGGCCGGAAGGCGACTCCCTCCTCATCGACCAGCAGGCCCTGCTGCACACTCCGCCCCACGATGCGGTCCCGGGGCGATTCCACCCAGGCCACCGGCACGCGCTCTTCGATGCGGATGCGAAGGACATTGGGCATGCGACGCGTGGCCCGCACCCGCTTGATCTCGGGCAGTGCGGTCAATTTTTCCTCCAGTTCATTGAGCTGAAAGGCAAAGATGCTGGCGGTGGGGTCCAAGCCCGTGATGGCGGCGAGGCGATTGGTGTCGATGAGCCGGGGCGCGTCCTCGTGGTCCCATTGCCGCAGCTCCACCCGCTCCAGGGTGAAGTCCTCGCTTTCCAAAAAAACCTGCTGCAGGGCGGAGCGCCCGGCGGCCACCGCAATGGCGAGAATGGCGAAAACCAGCACCCACTTGACCACGCGCGAGGTTCCCGCCTTGGCCCGGCACCACAGCACTCGCCCCGTCGTCGGGCGGAGATTGACCCCACGGGGGCCGGATTCCATTCGTCGGACTTTGCTGGTTCGTTTGCGCGCCATGGGGGAATAGGATGGGTTAGGAGTGAGATCCCCGCTTCTGCCACGACAATTCCGCGATGCGACGGCAAAGCCCCCCGAAGGTGTAGCCCGCCGCTTTCGCTCCCATGGGAAGGAGGCTGCTCGCCGTCATCCCCGGAATAGTATTGGCTTCCAGAACGTAAGGATTACCTAAGGAATCTAGCAAAACATCGACCCGGGAGTAAACCTCAATTCCAAGAGATTGATGGGCCTGTAGCGCCGCTGCTTGCACCGCCGCCACTTCTTCCTCCCTCAACTCCGCCGGGCACAGATAGTTACTCCCATTTTTCTGACCGCTCAACCAGGTGTATTTGGTGGCAAAATCATAGCTTCCACCCTCGGGGGGAATGATTTCCACCACCGGCAAGGCCTCGTCGGCGAGGATTCCCACCGTCAGCTCGCGGCCTGACACAAATTGCTCGATGAGGAGGTCATTGCTGAATTTTGCCCCGCGCTCGATGGCTGCTAGAGCTTGCTCCGGGTCTTTGACGATCTCGATGCCCACGCTGCTGCCCTCGCGAGGGGGCTTGACCACAAAGGGAACGGGAATGGTCGGCAGGCAAGCCCCGGCGCTCACATCCAGCACCTCGGATTGGGGGGTGGGAACTCCCTTCGCCAGAAAAACTTCTTTGCTCAGAGCCTTGTCGAAAGCCACGCGGCTATCCTCCACCCCCGCCCCGGTGTAGGGAATCCCCCGCTCCTCCAAGTAAGCCTGCAACTGGCCATCTTCGCCAAAAGTGCCATGGATCACATTGAAGACGAGACCGGTGCCGGCCGGAATCTCGGGTCGGGTATCGGTCACCTCCACCGCCACCGCCTGCAGCCCTTCTTCTTGCAAAGCTTGCAAAACGGCCCGACCGGAGGCGAGAGAAACCTCCCGCTCGGAGCCCGGCCCACCCATCAACACCGCAATCAAAATCGACTCGTCCATAGCGCGAGCCAATTGTCTTGCCCAGCGGAGGCAAGTCGAGCCCTAAGCAGTTCTTACCCTGCGGAAAGTGGGCCCTCTTTTGTCATCCCGCCAAGGGGAGGCTAGCGAATCTCCATCCCGGTCTTGGCGTGGATCCATTTGGCGAGTTTTCCTTCCTTGAAGAGAGCCTTGGCCTGCAGGGTCTTTTCCCCCAAAATGGTCATCTCGTTATAGGTCGCGATGCCGACCTGGTAATCGACCCCGTCGAAGGACTCATCTTCCCCTGCTTCCCAATTGGTCACCTTGGCGGCATCGAGCTCCACGATCGACCCATCGGCCAAGCTCGCTTTCATGGCCGCCACGATGCCCTCGGCATCCAGGGTGGTCGGCTCAGCGGGAGCGGGTTCCGGCTCGGGCTCGGCTTCCGCAGGTTCCTCGTTCGCGGCCACTGCCGCTGTCTCTTCCGCCGACTCTTGGGCCGCCACCTCTTGCTGTGCTTGCGGCGCGCCCCCACCCATGGCCGGTCCTTTTTGCCCCTGGGAGTTTGCCGCTACCGTGGTGTCCTGCTGCGTGGCAGGGGGGGTGACAGCCGCCATCCGACGCTCCATCCGCTTCTTGGCCACGCCCTCGGCGAAGTCAGTCTCTACCACCGGAATGGACCCGGTCAGGTGGGCGGCGAGGGCAGAGGTCACTTTCAACTTCAATTCGGCATCGAGCTCCAGGGGAGTGACCGGGCTGCCAGCATCGAGAATGAGCGGACTGAGGCCATTCTTATCGGTGAGGACCAGAGAGCTGGCCAGCACCACCGATTCGGGAAAATCCTTGGGATCGACCTTACGGTAATCGATGGTTTCGGTGATCGTGCCGGCCGGAGATTTGACTTTGATCTCCACTACGGAGGCGGAGTCCTCATTCTCCTCGTTGGTGCCCAGCAGGCTGGGGGCTAGCGGGCCATACATCATTTTGCCAAAGAAAAAGGCCCCGATGACCATCAACCCGTAGAAAAAATACTTCATAAAAAAAGAAACCGTTACTTGTCAGCTAGGAACGTTCCGAAAGCTGTTTTCTTCGCAAGACTTTCTCAAAAAACCGCAAAGCCCCCCCGAAAGCAAGACCAAGTGCTGACCGCCGCCGCGCGCCCGGAGAGTCCGCCGCACGGTGGAATCACTCGCCCAGCACGCTGGCTTTCAGGTCCAAGGCCTTTGCGAGAGCATCTTCTCCCAAGAAATTGGCATGACCACATTTGCGCAGCCCCTGGGTGCCGGACTTGCCATAAAGATGCCAGGTGACGTTCTCTCCCCCGCCCAAGCTACCGAACAAGTCCTCTCCCCGCCACAGGTCTCCCAGCAGATTGAGCATCACCACCGGGGTGTGCAGCCGACTGCTCCCGAGGCGAAGACCGGTGATCGCACGCAGCTGCTGCTCGAATTGCGAGGTGACACAGGCATCCATGGTGTGATGACCGGAATTGTGGGGCCGGGGCGCCATCTCATTGACCAGCAGCCCATCGGAGGCTGAAACAAAAAACTCCACCCCCATGATGCCTACATATTGCAGCCCCTCGGCCAACTTGCGCGCCCACTCGCGGGCCTCTTCCGCCAGAGAGGGCTCCACCCGTGCCGGGACGATGGAGTGGTCGAGGACATGCTGGCGATGGACATTCTCCGCCACATCATAGACCTCCATGGAGCCATCCTGCCCCCGGGCCACCATCACCGAAATCTCGCATTCAAAGGGAATCCATTTCTCCAAAACCGCTCGTGGGTAGTCGAACTCGGCCCAGACCTTTTCCCAATCCATGCCCTCCCGCACCCGTAGCTGCCCCTTGCCATCATAGCCAAAGGCTGCCGTCTTCAGCACCCCCTGGCCACCCAGCGCGATGATCCCTTCTTCCAATTCCGCCGCATTGGTGATCACCCGGAATGGAGCACAGGGAATGCCCTTCCCTTGCAGAAACATTTTCTCGGTTTCGCGATTCTGGCAAACGGCCACCGCTTCCGGCCGGGGATGAAGACCCACGGCGGCATCGACCGCCCGGAGGACATCGTGGTCGATATTCTCGAATTCCACGGTCGCGACCTGGACTTTGGCGAGGAATTCCGCCTGAGCTTCGGCATCGGTAAAGGGTTTGAGAATCACCTCGTCAGCCACCCCTACAGTCGGTTCGGCGACCTCGCTGCCGCTCCACACCACCGTGCGGTAGCCCATGCGCCGGGCTTCCAGACAAAGCATGCGGCCCAGCTGGCCTCCTCCCAAAATTCCGATTGTTCCTCCCGGTAAAATCATGATCTCTTCTTCAAAAAAACGCTCTCTCCCTAGCCCTGCGGGGGAAGGGTCTTGGCCAGCACGGTATCCCGCTGCTGCTCACGAAAGGCAAGCAACTTAGCCGTCAACTCCTCGTCAGAAGTAGCGAGAATGGACACTGCGGAAAGGCCCGCATTGGCCGCGCCCGCTTCTCCGATGGCGTAAGTGGCCACCGGAATGCCCTTGGGCATTTGCACGATGGAGAGCAGAGAGTCCATGCCACTGAGAGCCTTGGAACGCACGGGCACCCCGAGCACCGGCACGATGGTCGCCGCCGCCAGCATACCGGGTAGGTGGGCCGCCCCCCCCGCCCCGGCGATGATGCACTTCAGTCCCCGCTCCTGCGCGCTCTTGGCATAATCCATCAGAAGGTCGGGCGTGCGGTGGGCGCTGACCACCCGGGCCTCATAGGCAACCCCGAATTCCGCGAGGACCTCCACGGCTTTTTCCATCGTGGGCCAATCCGAATCACTGCCCATCACCACTCCCACTTGCACCTTTGCTGCTGCCATGGGGGAAACCCTGCGCAAAGCAAGGCCCGCCGACAAGGGCAAGTTTTTTCCCGCCCGGACTTCACGCAAACTTGAGCCCCAGAACCCCCGCCAGAATGAGGGCCACACAGAGAAGCCGTCCGGCAGTGGCAGGCTCGTTGAAGAGAAAGATGCCCAGCACGACCACCCCGATAGCACCAATCCCGGTCCAAACCGCGTAGGCAGTGCCAATAGGGAGCGACTTGGCCGCCAATCCCAGCAAGAAAACGCTCACCGCCATGGAAGCCAGGGTCGCAACCGTGGGCCACGGGCGGGTGAATCCCTCGGTGTATTTCAATCCCACAGCCCACCCGATCTCAAAGAGACCGGCCAACAAGAGCAAAATCCAAGGCATGATAAGGTCAATCGCAACCGAGGTCGTCCCCGTGAAATGACGAGCGGCGGGGTCGTCCCCGCTTCGTGGTGAAGCCCCCTTCTCGACCAACTCCTCCCTTGGGTCAAGGCCGCTTTGCCGCAGCCTCCCGAAAATACGCCACAAAAAATACTGCCCAAGCCCGGCCGGGCGGTGCAAGGTAGCCGCGATGGCGCGATTTCTTGCTTTCTTGCCTTTTCTGCTTTTCCTCACTTCCTGCGATCCTCAGAGCGATGTCGCGCAGGCCAATGAGGAAAAGATCCTCATCGTCGGCAACTCCAACGAGCCCAAGGGACTGGATCCCCACTTGGTCTCGGGGGTGCTGGAATCCAATATCATCCGGGCTCTCTTCGAGGGCCTTTGTGTGGAGCACCCTTCGCAGGATGGCCAAGCCTTGCCCGGCGCCGCCACCCGCTGGGAAGCCAGCGACGACTTCACCCGCTGGATTTTCCACCTCCAACCGGAAGGCACATGGTCCGATGGCGTCCCGGTCACCGCCCATGACTTCGTCTTTTCCTACCGCCGCCTCCTCTCCCCCGACCCGAACTGGCCCGCCAAGTATGCTGAAATGCTCTATTTCCTTGAGAATGCGGAGACCTATTCCAAAAACCGCCGGGGCGAAATCCTCTTCTCCCACGACGAGAGCTTTCCCACCAGTTGGGAGACCCTCGCGCAGGTAAACTTCGGTGGCGACGCTACCATCGACCAAGGCCCTGCCGCCGGAATCCCATTTGACAAACTTTCCTCCGATGAAAAGGCAAAAAGACTGGCTGCCAGCGGACTCGACAAGCTCACCCCGGAAGAGCTGGACTACCTGATTGCCCACCCCGCCGCCTTTGCCTGGCCGGAAGAGGTTCCCCCCGAAGTGCGCACCCTCGTCCTCACCCGTCTCCGCGAGCACCACGGGCAGGACCTCTGGCCCCTCGCCCGGGTGGGCGCGACCGCCCTCGATGACTACACTCTCGAGATTCGCCTCCGCGGCCCAGTCCCCTTCTTGCCCGAAATCACCAAGCACTACACCTGGTATCCCGTCCCCCGCCACATCATCTTGAAGCATGGCGAAATCAACACCGCCTTCTCCTCCCCCTGGACCAAGGAAGAAAACCTTGTCTCCAACGGCCCTTTCCAGCTCAAAACCTGGCGCACCAACCACCTCATCGAAGTCGAGCGCAATCCCCATTACTGGGACAGCGAACAAGTCCAACTCAACGGCATCCGCTACCTGCCCATCTCCAACTACTACACCGAGAGCCGCATGTTTGGCGACGAACAACTCCACGTCACCTACACCGTGCCTTCGGAGCTCATTCCCTATGCCCAGGAAAAATACCCCCGCGAATTGCGGCAAGAACCTTACGTGGGCGTGCGCTTCCTCCGCAGC
Source organism: Roseibacillus ishigakijimensis (assembly GCF_016595415.1). Classification (GTDB taxonomy): domain Bacteria; phylum Verrucomicrobiota; class Verrucomicrobiia; order Verrucomicrobiales; family Akkermansiaceae; genus Roseibacillus; species Roseibacillus ishigakijimensis. The sequence continues at coordinate 102,337 of NZ_JAENIO010000003.1, read as the reverse complement.
AACATCCGTCGCAAACCCTTCGACAATCCCAAGGTGCGCCGGGCCTTTGCCCTCGCCATCGACCAAAAGGCCATTTGCGAAAAAATTCTACAGGGAGGACAGACCCCGGCTTCCGGAATCGTGCCCCCCTTCGGCGACTACGAGCCCCCCGGCCTCATTTCCTTTGATGCCGAAAAGGCCCGGGCCCTCCTCGCCGAATCCGGCTATGCGGCCACTTCCTCCTTCCCGGATATCACCATTCTAACCACCGACTCCGATTCCGGTCGCCGCGAAGCCGAAGCCCTGCAAGCCATGTGGAAGAAACACCTCGGTATCAATGTCCGCATCGTGCAGCGGGAGTGGACCACCTACCTGCAGAAACAATACGACGGCGACTTCGACCTCTGCGTCGGTGGTTGGATCGGCGATTACCTCGACCCCACCACCTTCCTGGAAATGTGGATCAAGGACGGGGGCAACAACAACACCGGCTGGAGTTCGCCGGAGTTCGAGAGCTTGCTCCACCAAGCCGAAAACACCGCCGAAGTGCCTGCCCGCATGGCCACCCTCGCCCAAGCCGAGCGCGTCATGATGGAAGAAACCCCCGTTCTCCCCATCTACTGGTATACCACCAACTACCTCATCCGCCCGGAGGTCAAGAACTGGCACCCCTTGCTGCTCAATAACCACCCCTTCAAATTCGTCCGGCTCGAGCCCTGAAGGCGACGGGTTTTTTCCACCCGATGAAGGAGATGGCCACGACGAAACGTTGACTCTGGAGAAATCGCAGAGAAGCTCTCACTAACAAAAGGGTGCAATTTTCCATCAACCAACTCCACTTCACCGCCCCCGCCGCCTACCTCTGGCTGGGCGGCGTCCTCCTCCTCGCCGTGGCCTTCTTCTCTTGGACGGCATTCCGCCGCGCCACCCGGCCCGTCCGCACCGGCTTGCTGGAGCTTCTCCGCTTCCTCATTGCCCTCCTCGTCTTCCTCCTCCTCCTCCAGCCCGAGTGGCACCGGGTGATCAATCCCACCGACGAGCCCGAGGTCGTCATCCTCGCCGACGCCTCCGGCTCCATGAGCACGGTCGATGCCGCGCGCGATGCCGGGACCAGCCAACCCGAAATCATCTCCCGCGCCCAGCAGGTGCAGGACATCCTTTCCTCAGAATTCTACCTGCCGCTCCTGGAAGACGGCAAAACCAAGGTCAACATCGAGACCTTCGCCTCTCCCCCGGAGGCAGACAAGCCCGGAACCCAGCCCGGCACCAATCTGAACGCAGCCCTCGACAACCTGCTCGAAAACCGTCCTCATCTCCGCTCCGTGGTCCTCCTCAGCGATGGCGATTGGAACCAAGGCCCACCACCAGTGACCGCCGCACAAAAACTCCGTCACCGCGACATCCCCCTCTTCACCGTCCCCATCGGCTCCGAGACCCGCCTCCCCGACCTCGACCTCGTCTCCATCTCCGCCCCCACCTACGGCATCGTGGGAGAAAATGTGCAAATCCCCTTCACCGTCCGCTCCTCGCTGGACCGCGACCTGCGCACCGTCATTCGCCTGCGCGATTCCCAAGGCGCCGAGTTCACCAAGGACCTCCTCATCCCCGCCCGCAGCACCGTCTACGAGTCCATTCTCTATCGCTTGGAAAAAGAAGGAAGCAGCACCCTCTCCCTCACCCTTCCCCCTGCGGCCGGAGAACTCCTGCCCGACAACAACAGCCGCCAATTCACCATCTCCGGCAAGCCGGAAGACATTCGCGTGCTCGTCATCGAGACCCTCCCGCGCTGGGAATACCGCTTCATCCGCAATGCCCTCTCCCGCGACCCCGGGGTGCAAGTGGACTGTCTGCTCCTCCACCCCCAGCTCAATCCCGGCGATGGCCCCGATTACATCCAGGAATTTCCCGAAAAGCCGGAAGATCTGCAGAAATACGACGTCGTCTTCCTCGGCGACATCGGCGTGGGCGACAAGCAGCTGACTCCCACCCAGGCGGAACTCCTCAAAGGACTGGTGGAAAATCTCGCCTCCGGCCTCGTCTTCATCCCTGGCAGCCAGGGAAATTGGGAGAGCCTCCTCACTTCCCCGCTGGGTGACCTCCTCCCCGTCATCCTCGACGAGCAACAGCCCAACGGACTCTCCGAGAACACCGCCGCCCCCCTCGAGCTCACCAGCGAAGGCCGCTCCTCACTCCTCACCATGCTCGCCGATACCGAAGAGCAAAACCCTGCCGTCTGGTCCTCCCTCCCCGGCTTCCACTGGCACGCCCCCGTCATCCGCTCCAAGTCCGGCACCGAGGTCCTCGCCGTGCACAGCAACCGCCGCAACGAATACGGACGCATCCCCCTCCTTGTCACCAACCGCGTAGGCAGCGGCAAAGTCCTCTTTCTGGGCCACGACTCCGCCTGGCGTTGGCGTCGCGGCGTCGAGGACCTCTACCACTACCGCTTCTGGGGCCAGGTCGCCCGCTGGATGTCCTACCAGCGCAACATCGCCACCGACCAACGCATCCGCCTCTACTTTTCCCCCGAACGGCCCAAGCCTGGCGACCGCGTCACCCTCACCGCCAACGTCTTTGATGCCAATGGAGCCCCCTTGCAGAAAGGCCCCATCCCCCTCGAACTCACCGAGCCCAGTGGACGCACCACCCGCCTGGAATTGGAAGCTGGCGAAGGCGAAAACGCCTGGGGCACCTTTACCCGCAGCTTCCCCGTCACCCAGGCGGGAGAGTGGCGGATCGACGCCTATCTACCCGACGAAACTAGCGAGGAACCCCAGCTGAGCACCGTCATCCTCGCACAAGACGAACAACTGGAGAAAGTCGGCCAACCGGCCAAAATCGATGTTATGGAGGAACTCGCCACCATCTCCCGGGGCGCGGTCGCCCGTCCCGACGAACTCTCCCGCCTCCTTCGCGAACTCCAACTCCTGCCGACCCCCCGCCCCCAGGTCATTCCCTTCCGCCTCTGGGCCCACCCAGGCACCGCCGCCCTCCTCATCGGCCTCCTCGGCCTCTTCTGGACCGGTCGCAAGCTCAATGGCACCTTCTGAATATTTTCCCTAACCCCCGGACGCAGACCCCCCTCGGCCCCTCTGCCTCCGTCCCAACGAAGCTTCGGTTTTCAGCCGACTCTGCTGGCGCTTTGCGGCGGCCCCGGCAGGCCCCTCCCTACCGGAAAGCAGCGAGCACGGTTGGCCAAGCCCCGGGTCGGGAAGGTGAAGAGAAAATCACTCTCCTCCCCGGGATTCGATCAGTCCCGCATTGGGATCCTGAAATTCGGGGTCATGGCCTTTGGCGTAGTTGAAGAGGTGCTTCCAGCCATATTCAAAATAGGCCTCCTTTTCTTCTTTGTTCAAGCGCTCCCAGATGGCGACGTTGAACGCCCGGGTGACCTTCATCATCATCTTGAGGGTGAGACGACGCCCTTTGCGCGCCCGTTGCACCTGCTTGTGGGTCAGTTGCTCGGTCGAGATTTCCACCAGATCATGATTATCCAGCCCCCACGCGGTCATCATCGCGTCGAGGGGCTGCGGGCCGAGGTCCATTTCTTCCATAGAGGAGGGAGTCTAGAAGGCTTTGCGGAGCGGGAAAAGAAGGAAGCGAAAAGAAGTGAAGCCGCTCCCCCCTACTCCCACTCGATGCTGGCCGGAGGCTTGGTGGAGACGTCGTAGAGGACGCGATTGACGCCATCGACATCGTTGAGAATGCGGTGACTGGTCTCGCGCAGAATCTCGTAAGGCAACTCCACCCAATCGGCGGTCATGGCATCTTCGCTGATGACCGCGCGCAGACCCACGGCCCACTCGTAACTGCGTTCATCACCCTTCACCCCCACGGTTTTGACGGGAATGAGGCAGGCGTAGGCTTGCCAGGTCTTGTCATACCAACCGTGTTCGCGGAGCTTGCCGATGAAGATGGCATCCGCTTCCTGAATGATGCGCACGCGCTTGCGGTCAACAATGCCAGGGCAGCGCACCGCGAGGCCGGGCCCGGGGAAGGGATGGCGATTGACGATATCGGCATCGAGTCCGAGGGCGAGGCCGAGTTCGCGGACTTCGTCTTTGAAGAGTTCGGCGAGGGGCTCGAGGACTTTGCCCTGCTTCTGCAGCTCAAGAATGCGGTCCACCCGGTTGTGGTGGGTCTTGATCTTGGAGGCCTTGGAGCCTTCGTTGGAAGCACTCTCGATGACATCGGGGTAGAGAGTGCCCTGGGCCAGCAGCTCGGCATCGCCCACCGCGTCCCAGAAGACATCCACGAAGAGATTGCCGATGATGTCCCGCTTTTTCTCAGGCTCGGCGACTCCTTCCAGTTTCTCGAAGAAAAGCTCGCTGGCATCGACGGTCTCGATGGGCACGCCCATGCGCGCGAAGTTCTTGCGCACTTCTTCGCCCTCGTCCTTCCGCATGAGGCCGTGGTCCACGAAGATGGCCCGCATGTTGACCCCGGCTTCGTTGAGGAGAACGGCGAGCACGGTGCTGTCCACTCCCCCGCTCACGCCACAAACGACCTGGCGATCACCCACGCGTTCACGAATCTCGCGCAGAAGCTCCTGCTTCATATCTTCGATGCGGAACTCGTTGAGGTCTTTTGCCAAAGAGAGAAAGTTTCGCAGCACCTGGTTGCCCTCATGACTGTGAGTCACCTCCGGGTGGAACTGGATGCCGTAAAAATCATTGCCAAAGCCGAGGCTGACCGGAGTGCCGTGTTGATTGCTGGCGAGCACCTCGGTATCGGCCGAGAGGTTCTTGACCGTATCGGAGTGGCTCATCCAGATTTGCGAGCGCTCCGACATATCGGCGAACAGTCCGCTCTTGCAGGCGGGAATGAGCTGAGCGGGGCCATACTCGCGGCGGTCGCTGGCTTCCACCGAGCCACCGAACTTGAGGTTCATCAGCTGCATCCCGTAGCAGACCCCGAGGACGGGCACCTGATGGGCCTTGAGGACCTCAAAGTCGAGGTCGGGGGCATCGGGATCGGCCGTGCTCTTGGGGCCGCCGGAAAGGATGATGGCACCCGGCTTGCCGATTTCCGACAAATCCTCCGGGCGGTAAAGTTTGGCAAAATAGCCCAATTCGCGCACGCGGCGAACGATAAGCTGGGTGTATTGCGAGCCGAAATCCAGCACCGCGACGTGATTCACTTCTTCCATGAAAAATTCAGTTTGAGATTGGTTGGGTCAGCTTCCGATGGGCTGATAGTTGGTCGGTTCTTCAGTGATGGTGACATCGTGGGCATGGCTCTCGCGGAGACCGCCCGGGGTGATGCGGACGAATTCGGCAAACTCACGCAGCTCCGCCAGCGAGCTGGCACCGACATAACCCATGCCGGAACGCAAGCCGCCCATGAGCTGGAATAGGACATCGGCCAAGGGGCCCTTGTAGGCCACCCGGCCTTCCACGCCTTCCGCGACCAACTTGCCACTGCTATTCTGGCTGTAGCGATCGCCGGAGCCCTTCTTCATGGCGCCCAGAGAGCCCATTCCCCGGTAGGTTTTGAAGCGACGGCCCTGATAGTGAACGGTCTTGCCGGGACTCTCGCGCGTGCCGGCCAGGAGAGAGCCGAGCATCACGAGGTCGGCTCCCGCCGCGATTGCTTTGACAACATCACCGGAGTAACGGATGCCGCCATCGGCGATGACGCGCACACCGGCCTCGCGCGCGACCTCGGCGACATTACGAATGGCGGTGAACTGGGGCATGCCCACACCCGCGATAACCCGGGTGGTGCAGATGGAGCCCGGCCCCACTCCCACCTTGATGGCGCTGGCACCGGCCTCGATCAGGTCACGGGCACCTTGCGCGGTGACCACATTACCCGCCACCACGGGGAGATTTCCCATAGCCCGCAATTCGCTCACCACTTCCATCACCCGGTCGGTGTGGCCCGTGGCGGCATCGATGAAGAGAGCATCGGCACCAGCCTCGATGAGCGCCTGGCCCCGGTCCCGGAAGTCGGGTCCTACGCCAACGGCAGCCCCGCAGCGAAGACGGCCATCGGGGTCCTTGGCCGCGCTGGTGTAGGTGATGCGCTTTTCGATGTCCGCTCCCGTGATGAGACCAACCAACTTGCCGGAATCATCAATCAGAGGGAGTTTTTCGATGCGGTTTTCGTAAAGGATACGGCGAGCCTCCTCCATGCTGGTATCGGGACGACCGGTGATGAGACGCTCGCGCGGCGTCATCACCTCGGCCACGGTCTCATTCTCCCCATCGAAATAACGCAGGTCACGCCCGGTCACCATGCCCTCCAGAATGCCTTCCGCATTGACCACGGGGAAACCGGAGAACCCGCGTTCTTCCACCAAATCGCGGACTTGACCGAGAGTCATCTCCTTAGTCACGATCTCCGGCTTGTGAATGACCGCATTTTCCGAGCGCTTGACCCGGGAAACCATCGCCGCCTGTTCACCAATGGGGCAAGCGCGGTGGATCACGCCGATTCCACCCTCGCGGGCGAGGGCAATGGCGAGTTCGGACTCCGAGACCGTATCCATCGCGGCGGAAACGACCGGCGAAGTGAGTTCGATATCAGGAGTCAGGGAACTGCTCAAGGACACCAGATTGGGAAGCACGCTGCTTCGCTGCGGGACCAAGAGAACGTCGTCGAAAGAAAGGCCTAGGATGGGCTCTGCCATGGGCGAATGAAGGGGACTCAGCGCCGATGTTCAAGCCCGAATTGAGGACAATTTGCCATTTAGACCACATGCACGGGAGCGGGAACCGCAACCACTTGCATGCCTGCCAATTGGGCGGCCATGATTCCCGGCGCAGCGTCTTCAAAGGCCACGCATTTGGTGGGCTCCACTCCGATGCGCTCGGCGGCCTGCAGGAAAACCTCGGGATCGGGCTTGCCCACTTTGACATCGTCAGCAGTGACCACTTCGTCGAAAAGATCGGAGAGTTCCAACACTTGCAGAGTCTTCTCCACCACCATGCGGGAGCCGCCGGTGGCGATGGCCATGGGGACCTTGCCCCGCCAAGAACGGGCGTAATCGACGACTTCATCAATCACGGTCACCTGGTCGAGACGGGAGAGAAAAGCCTTCTTTTTGGCAAAAGCCACGGTATCGGGATCCAGCTTGAGATTATTCTCGGCATTGAGCTGCACCACGATGTCCTTGGTAGGACGACCGCCCATGGCATAAAAAACATCTTCGCCAAATATCCCGGCGGCTCCAACTTGATTGAGAGCCTCGCACCAAGACTCGAAGTGAGCCGGCATTGAATCAATCAACGTTCCATCCAAATCAAAAACCAAACCTTCGAATCCGTCCGTGGGAAAATCCATATCGCGGTTCCGCAAGTGCCGAAAAGTGACCCATCCTGCAAGCGGATAATTAGCGATTTTAGAAACAACTTTGCCACGAACCTCTGCTGGCGGGTTTATAAAAATCAATTTAGCGCCCGAAATCCACTTTTCCGACGGGACCGCCGATCGCTTTGCGAGTGCCGGTCCAACGAGTTCCACTGGCTCCGGCATCTTTTTCCAGACTCCAGAGGGCCACGATCGGGCCTTCCCCTTCTCCGGCAAATTCCGCAAGGTAAAGTTTGCCTTGGGAATAGTTGAACCCCTGCACGCGACGCCCGGCGGCCTCACCGCGCACGAAGCGGGTGTGGTGCCACTCCAGGGCCACGGCCAATTCTTCCGTCCCGAGGAGACCGGTGTATGGGGTCAGCGCGACCTCATGGGCCACGGGATTGGAGGGCTCCAGACGGCGCAGAATGACGGGCGATTCCCGTCGCCGTTCGTCGAAAAACCGTCCCCGCAGATCGCCGTCCTCTTCGCGCACAAAGCCACGACCGACGCGGGAACCTTCCTGCCAGGCTTCGAAAACCACACCGCCGCGCTCCATCTTTCCCCCGTAGAAGACCATGGCATCTCCCCGGTCAGCGAGGAAGACTCCCCGCCACAATTCCTCCCCCCGCCACTGTCCGGCAAGGATGCCCGGCACATTTTCGACCTCCGCCTGGTAGAAGATCATGGCCTCGGCGCTCTCCTCATCGCCCACTTCTTTCTTCCAGTCGCGAACCGAGTTGTTGTCCCCCTGATCGGCGAGACGGCTCTCGCCCGAGGCCAGACCACGCGCGCCCACTTGCTCGGCTTGCAAGCGGGAAAGACATCCTTCCAAGGCCCGGGTGCGGTAGCGGGTCAGCTCCCGCATGGTTTGGAAATAGGCTTGGGGGTAGCGGGCCTCGCCACTGACCCCGTCGGCATCGGCCTTGGCCTGCTCTTTCACGTATTGCACCCACTCATTCTGCGCAGTGAGAAAAAGCCGCCCCCGTTCACTATCCTCTCCCACCAGGGCGAGGATCTCCGCCAGGGTAGCTTCCATGACGCGGCGCTCCGCTTCTGCCGAGGAGGCCGCCCGCTCATTGCCAGCCACGATCTGTTGAGCGGAAAGTGGGAGCGGGAGGGAGAACAAACCCACCGCCAGCAAAGGGGCGAGCGGTTGAAAAACTGGTTGGGAAAGTTGGGGAATCACTCTCGCATTCTTGGCTTTACCCGGCGACCAGTCAAGACTCCGCCCTGTCCCCATCAACTGCCCCGAGCGGTGCTGAAAAAGCGACTTTGCCAAACAAATCTCCCCCGCGCACACGCTAGCGGCGTGCAGATGGCGGCACGGACCGCTCTTGCGGACGGGAGGAGAACTGCTACTCTTACCGCCATTCACCCCTTATGAGACTCCCTTTTTTGTTTCTGATTCTGTCCAGCGGACTTGCCATCGCCCAAGAGACAGAGGCCGGGCCCGCAGCGCCGCCAGAATCACTTCCCCCCATGCCTTTGATTGAAATCCTCGGTCAGGGCGGGGTGATGATGATTCCCCTGGCTCTGATGGCCCTGCTCGCCCTGATCCTAATTGCGCTCTACACCCTGACCATTCGGCGGGCCGCAGTCGTCACCAACCGCTTCATGAATGCGGCCGACGGGATGCTGCGCAAAAAGGATTTCATGGGCCTGCTCTCCTACAGCCATCGTCGCTCGGAGATGGTGGCCCGGCTGACCTCGCGGACCCTACAGTTCGTGACCGAAAACCCGGGGGCGACCACCACCGAGGTGCGGGATGTGGCCGAGACCGAGGGCTCCCGCCAGGCCAGCATCCTGGCCCAACGCATCAACTGGCTGGGTGACATCGGAGCCATCGCCCCCATGTTGGGACTGTTGGGCACCGTCATCGGCATGATCAAATCCTTCATGCTCATCTCCCAGGGATCGGTGGGCAATCTTCCCATGCTCTTGGCCAATGGCGTCTCGGAGGCACTCGTGACCACTGCCAGCGGCTTGGTCATCGGCATCACCGCGATGGTTTTCCACTCCTTTTTCAAGGGGCGGGTCAACCGCCTCCTCTCCGAGTTCGAGGCCGCCTCCACCCACCTGATCAACCTCCTCATCTCCCAAGCGAAGGCCCCGCGCCCGCCCATCCAAGCGGCCCCCCAGCCGGCCAATGCCCCCGGACTGGTCTCGGGTGAAATGTATGGCCCTCAGGATGTGGTGATGCCGCAGGAATAGTCAGCCCCCCTTTCCCTCTTGCTGTGAAATTCAAACGTCCCGAGCCACAACCGGCGGGCTTTCAGCTCGCCCCCATGATTGACATCGTCTTTCTGCTCCTGATCTTCTTCATCGTCACCTGGCAATTTTCGCGCTCCGAGCTGGACCTGAAGGTCTCCGTCCCCTCCTCCACCGATAGCAAAGAGCGGGAAAACCGCACCTATCTGGAAATCATCATCAACGTGCGGGCCGATGGCTCGACCTACGTCAACGGCGACCCCATTACCGCCGAGGCCCTTTTTGACAAACTCTCCGCCATCACCCGGGTGGAGCGCAACCAGCCCGTGCGAGTGCGGGGGGACGCCAACACCCCCTTCCAAGACATCGTGCGGGTGATGGACATTTGCACCCGCGCCGGGGTGTGGAATGTTTCCTTCGCCACCCAGACCTCCGGCGGAGCCAGTTGAGCTCCCGGAAACTCCACCCACCACCTCAATCCCCGTTTTCTAAAATGTTAGAAAAACCGCTTCTCTCTCTACTGTCCCTCGCCCTGGCGTCCACCGACCTGATGGCCCAAGAAGGTGAGCCCTCCCCGGCCCCGGACGAACCCGCCCCCCTGCAGGCCGACCCCGCCCGCGACCTCTTCGAGGCCGGGCAGCTGGCCTACGCGGAGGGAAAGGCGAGCCCAAACAAGGGCGAGCAACAGGTGGCTTACGAAAGCGCCCTGCGCACCTTCGACCGCTTTCGACAAGCTTTTCCCCAACACCCGAACAGTGCCGAGGCCCAGTTCTACATGGCCTCCTGCTACGAAAAACTGGGCCAACAAGGCCGGGCCCTGGCCACCTACACCGCCCTCGCCAACTCAGGATTGACCAGCCCCCTGGTGGAGGCTGCCGCCCAGCAAGTGGCAGCCACTTATTATCAGGCAAAAAAATATGCCGAAGCAGAGCCTATCTTTGCCCGCTTGGCCCAGGTCACCGGCAAGGCGCAGACCCGGCACCTCGCGCTTTACCAGCGGGCCTTGTGCCTGCAGCATCTCGACCGCCAGGCGGAATTGAAAGAGGCGCTTCGGGCCGTTGTCTTTGATGATGGCTCCCCCTACAGCGAAAAGGCCCGGGCCGCAATCTCCGCACTCTACGCCAAAACCGGCGACAAGGAGCGGGCCTACGCCAATTATCGCCTGCTGGCGGACAGCAGCGACAAGGCCACCGCCGCCAACGCCATCCTCCAGAGCGCCTTGCTCGCCCGCGAACTGGGTCGCGAACGCGAGGCCGCAGGCTGGTTCGAACGCATCCTCACCACTCCGGAGCTGGGCAAATGGCACGGCAAAGCTCAGCTAACCCTGATGACCCGGGCCTACGACGAACCCGATTTCCCCACCGTAGTCCGGCTTTACGAGCGGGGGACCTACTCACTGCCCAAGAACGAAGAGGCCCAGCGCCTGGCCTTGGCCGCCGAGGCCTACCGGCAGATCGGGCAAGGAGAAAAAGCCAATCAGCTCTACGAACGGCTGGCCAAAGTCTCGACCAACAAGAACCAGGCCTTTGATGCCGCCTATGCCGTGCTCACCCGGGAATACCAGAAGGGTCAGGACAGCTTCTTAAAGGCTGGCGAGGACTTCCTCAAACAGCATGGCAAAAACCATTCCGGGGACGGGCGCCTGGACAACGTCCACCTCATGCTGGCGGAGAAATACTCCAGCCGAAAGAAATTCCGCGAGGCAGCCCACCACTATCAGGCCCTCGACTTGACCCGCGTGGCCGCCGACAACGTGGCCCAGGTGCGCTACCGCTTGGCCTATGCCCGGATGAAGGCGGGACAACTCGCAGAAGCGCGAGACGCTTTCGCCGACTTCCTGCACCACCACCCGAAGGATAAAAATGCGGTGCGCGCGCTGGCCCACCGCGCTTCCCTGCTGACCCAAAGCGGGGCCCACGAAGCAGCGATGGCTGACTACGAACGCCTTCTCACCCTCACCGACGACCCGGCCTTCCGGCTACCCGCCCTCTCGGGCATGGCAGAGTATTACCGGGAGAAAGAGGACTTCGCCAAGCTCATCGAGATTCATGAAAAGCTCTTGCGCGAATTCCCCCAGCGGAGCCCGCGCGAGCAAGCCGCTTCCCACTTCGTGCTGGGCTGGGCCCACTACAAGCGGGAGAACTGGCAGCAGGCGACCCCCGCACTGACCCGCGCGCGGGAACTCAACCCCCAGGGAGTGGGCCGCGACGCCACCATTCATCTGGCGCTCATTCATTTCAGCCAGCAGGATGAAAAAGCCCTGCAAAGCGAGCTCGACCGACTGCAACGGGACTTCCCCGGCAACGAGCTCCCCCGCCCCATCTATGCCTGGCTGGGGGCCAAAAAAGCCTCCGAGGGCGCGTATCAAGAAGCGTGGCAATACCTCCCCCAAGCGGTGACCCTGGAGGATCCGGCAGAGACTAAAACCGCGGTTTGGAAGGCCTACGCCCGGACCGCAGAGGTCCTCGGCCATCACCGCGAGACGTTGCAAGCCTGCGACATCCTGCTCCCCACGGAAGACAGTGACTACCTGCGGGCCGTCCTGCTCCACCGCAAGGCCAAAGCCCTGCTCGGCTTGCGCCAATACGAAGAGGCGACCACCGTGGCCAAAACGGCTCTCGAGCTCAAGCCCCAGGGGGAGCTCAATGCCGCCCTGCGCCTGACCCTGGGCGACATTGCCCGCGGCCAGAAGCTCATCGACGAGGCCTTGGGCCACTATGTGGTGGTGGCGGAAATCATCGGGAAAGGCTCTCACCGCACCACCGCCCTGCTGCGGGCTATCGAGCTCTATCAAGAAAAAGGCGATGCCACCTCCTTAGCCGAGGCCGCGAAATACCGCGCTCTGCTCCCCTGAAAAAAAGGGCAGCCATCTCTGGCTGCCCCGGGAAGTTTCTTATCGTGAGGCCCAGCCCCCTCAGTTGGTCACCCGCATGGGCATGAGGACGTAGAGGAAGTTGCCTGCCGCCCGGAGGACCCCCGGGCTCATCTCATCAATCAAATCGAGATGAAGCTCGTCCTCCTCCAGAGCCCGCAAGGGAGCCATCAAAAAGTCGGGATTGAAGGCAATGGCAAAGGTGGGACCGTCATACTTGATGGGCATGGACTCCTTTGCCTCCCCGATTTCCGGCGAGTTCGCGGTCACATCGAGATTGTCAGGACCAAAGACCAGCTTCACCGAATTGGATTTCTCCGAGGAGAGGAGGGAGACCCGGCGCACGGTTTCGTAGAAAGACTCGCGATTGAGGTCGAGGCGCTCCTTGCGCTCGCCGGGGATGACCTGTCGGTAATTGGGGTAGTTCCCTTCAATCAGTTTGCTGACGATGATGCTATCGCCAATTTGGAAAGAAATCTGATTGGACTGCAGCTTGACGAGCACCTCGCCCTCCAAGCCCGAGAGGCGGCCCAACTCTTGGATGGCCTTGGTCGGGACAATGATTTCGGTCTCGTGACTGGCAGGGAATTCCAAGTCGTTCTCCACCATCGCGAGGCGCCGGCCATCAGTCGCCACCAGGGTGATGCGCCCTTCTTTGAACGAAATGAAGATGCCGTTGAGAACGTAACGGGTCTCGTCTGAAGAAATGGCGTAAGAGGTCTTCTTGAGACCTTCTTTGAAAAGAATCTGCGGAATGCGGTATTCGCGCGCGTCGTTAAAGTCAGGCAGCGGAGGGAACTCCTCGTGGGAAAGGCCGATGATTTTGAAGAAGCTGGGACCACTGGTGATATTGGCCACATTCTTGCCATCAATGGCGATTTCCACTTCCGCAGAGGGAAGTTCGCGAATGATGCTCAAGAGCCGCTTGGCAGGCAAGGTGGTGGCTCCCTCCTTCAGCACTTCCGCCTCGACCGTGCCACTGACCCCGACATCGAGGTCGGTGGTGGTGAGGCGAAGCTGGTTATCCTTGGCCTCGATGAGGACATTGGAGAGAATGGGCAGCGTGGTGCGAGTGCTCACAACATGCTGGACTTGTTGCAAGCCATCGAGAAAGGCTTCCTTTGCGATACGAAACTTCATAAGGGTCCGCCCGAAGGCTACGCAAGGATTCAAAGAAGCCCGCCGCATTGCAAGCCCTTCATCCGGTTATGACCTGATGGCAGTGACTTTTCGCCCTTTTTTCAGCGATTGAGGCTGGCGGCGAGGTGTTCGATGGCCTCGCGGGTCTCCTCTTCACTTTCCATCAAGCCCTTCACTTTCTTGACGGCGTGAATGATGGTGCCATGGTCGCGCCCTCCAAAAGCATCCCCGATTTCCACGAGAGAATTCTTGGTCATGGTGCGGCTGAGATACATGGCCACCTGGCGGGCGTGGGCGATATTCTTCGGTCGGCGACGACCCGTCATATCTGCCACCCGGAGGTCAAAGTATTCCGCTACCTTGCGCTGGATGGCATCAATGGTGACCTTGCTGCTGGCCTCCTCGCGCAGAATGTCCCGCAGGAGATGGTCGACCCGACTGACTGAAAGATCGCCATTACCAAGGGAGGTGAAGGTCGCCACCCGCACGAGAGCCCCCTCCAACCGCCGCACACTGCTGCGCACCCGCTCCGCGATGTAGACGAGGATGTCGTGGGGAATGGTCGCCTTCCACTCCTCGAGCTTCTTTTGCAAAATGGCCACCCGCATCTCCAGGGAAGGCGGCTCCAAGGCCACCGTGAGCCCACTCTCGAACCGCGTCATGAGGCGGGGCTCGAGACTCTGGATCTCGCAAGCCGGCCGGTCCGAGGTCAGGATGATCTGCGCCTGCAGGTCCAAGAGCGCATTGAAGGTGTGGAAAAATTCGTCTCCGGTCTTCTCCTTGCCGCGCAGGAACTGGATATCATCCACGATGAGCACTTCCGCCTTGCGGTAATTGGCCCGGAAGCGGGAGAGACTCCCCTTTTGCACCGCATCGATGAACTCGTTGGTGAACTGCTCGCAGGTCAGGTATTGCACCCGCGTCTTGGGGCTGGTGCGCAGGATTTCCTGCCCCAAAGCCTGCGCCAGGTGGGTCTTGCCCATCCCCGAACCTCCATGGAGAAAGAGCGGATTGTAGGCCTGCCCCTTGCCTTGGGCCACCGCATAACAGGCGGCATGCGCAAACTCGTTGCTGCTGCCCACCACGAAGCGCTCGAAGGTGTTGTCAGGGTTCAGCCGTGCCTTCTTGATCAGCCGCTTGAGGCTATCCTCTTCCTCGCCAAGACCGTCCCGGGGGGAAACCGCCTCGCGAGCGGCTTTCCCACGGGACGCTCCTCCCTCCGGCCCCACCGTTCGGCCTCCCAGAGAGACCTCGGACTCGGACCGCACCCGCACCTGATGGGCCAGAGCGGGGTCCAGCACCGTGCCCAGGGCGGCACAGAGCTCGGGCATGTAGTTCGTTTCAATCCACAGGCAATGCGTATCGCTTGGCACGGTCAGGACCCGCGTGCCATCTTCTTCCTCTTCCAAGCGGGCCTCGGCGAACCAACGGTCGAAGACATTTTCGCGCACCAAAGTGCGCAATTCGGGGGCGATTTGGCTCCACAGGGCCTCGGCATTGCCCTCCCCCTCGCGCTCGCGCGGTGCCGCCTGTCCCTCTCCTGAAAAATCAGGTCGGGGAGTCACGTTGACATCGGGAACTTCGGAGTGGGGGTTGAGACTGAGCATCGTTTTAAGAGAACTAAGAGGGTTGGCATGGGGCGTTGCTTCCGCTGTGAATGGGCGAGGCCTTCACACCTGGACGGGAGCCGCCGGGAGGGGAGTTCTAGATAAGAAATCGGGCCCTCGCCAAGTGTTAGAACGCCTCTTTCGCGGGGAACTTTTTCGCTCCTAGAAAATCGAGGGTTCCACGGTAAAATTTTTCTCAGGCTTGACTCCCAAATCGCTTAAGAGGGGCAAAAGAACTTGTCACAGAATCGTCACCCACCGCCCCTAGACCGAAAGAAAAAACCGACAACCGACTCTTTTTTAGACAGATAAGAAAACACTCAAAAACTCCCGCACGCCTTTCTTCGTCCGCTTAAAAGTTTTACCCTCCCGCGAAAATCTTTCAAAAAAAACAAGATCAAGGAGTTGAAGACGAGGCAGGGAGGCCGTCTGCGGAAGCGCCGGAAAAGCCTTTTTACCATCCCTCGCAGCGGGCTGAACTTTCTCGCGAATGACCTTGCGCGATGGGCTCCGCAGAGCCAAGGGTGAGGCATGCTGACTCTCGGAATTCTGGGCTCGGGTTCGGGCTCGAACATGCAAGCCATCATGGACGCCATCGCCTCCGGGCAGCTTCTTGCCCGCATAGGCGTCGTTCTCTCGGATCAACCCGAAGCCTTCATCCTCGAGCGGGCGCGCCAAGCGGGACTGCCCACCGGGGTCATCGACTGCGGGGGCTTCCGCAACAAATTCCCCGAAGATGCCCAAAAGGCCACCGCGGATCGCTTGCAGGAAGCGGGGGTCGACCTCGTGTGCCTGGCCGGCTTCATGCGCCTGGTCAAGGCCCCGCTCCTCACGGCCTTCCCCGAGCGCATTCTCAATATCCACCCCTCCCTCCTCCCCGCCTACCCCGGGATGGCAGCCTGGGAGCAGGCCCTCGCCGATGGGGCGAACGAAAGTGGCTGCACCGTCCATCTGGTGGACGCCGGCATGGACACCGGTCCCATCCTCGCCCAAGCCCGGGTGCCTGTTCTTGCCGACGACACCGCCGCTAGTCTGCACCGCCGGATTCAGGACGAGGAGCACCGCCTTTATCCCGAGACGGTAGCGAGCTATTGGGCGCGGATTTCCCGCTAGCAGCAAGGGGATGGCCCTCAATGGGCAGGTATTCCCACTCCCCGAGATGGCGCGGACCGGTGTCCAGGATGCGCACATCGAGCCACATCTTGACCCGTGCCCCCACTTCGCGCAGCCGCGTTTTCCACCCCGCCTCGGCCTTCAGGTCCCGGGCATTGTAGCCCACGTAGGAGAGTCCTTCACTGCGCGCGATGTAAGCCGCCCGCTCATTGTGGAATTGTTGCGAAATCAAGACCACGGAGGGCGCCCGAAAGACCTTCTTGGCCCGCACCACGGTATCGAGGGTGCGCAGCCCGGCGAAGTCCCGCACGATGACCTCCTTGGGCACCCCACGCGCCAGGAGAGCATCCCGCATCATATTGGGCTCATTGTAAAAACGCTCCCGATTGTCCCCTGAGACGAGGAGGCATTCCACCTTGCCCGCTTCCCAGAGCTCCACCGCCGCATCGATGCGATGCACAAAGTAGAGATTGTCCTCCTCCCCGATCTTGTCAGTCGTTCCGAACAAGAGACCGACCGGCTGAGGCGGAACGTCTTCCACCCGATCGAAAAGGAGTCCTTCGCCCGCCCGCTTGGCCGCCAGATTGGTATAAAGCACGAAGGCTCCTGCCAGCACCATCCCCAGCAAGGCGAAGCGGGCCGCCAGACCCACCCAACGCCACCATCTGGAGCCCCCACTCTTCATTTATGCGCATTCCATGGCGACAGGCCGCGAAGAAATTCCTCCCACTTCGGCACCGCCGCATCCTTGGGAGCCAGCACCCGCAGCTTTTCCGGGATATTGTGAAAAGTGGCCACCTGCGTTTTTCCCCAAAACTCCCCGTCGACTTCCACGGGGATCTCCCGCTCGCATTCCACGCGCAGGCCGCTGGATTGAAAGTAACTCACGGTATCGGAATGCTCGGCGAAGCCGCCCCGCGCCACTCCGGCCAGAGAGTCCGCCACCAGCTTGTAGCCCGCTTCCTTAAAAACGAGCACATCCAGCAAATCGTCCGCATTGTTGGCTTTGCCAAAAAGCCGCACCTGACCGCCGTAGAGGGAGCCATTGCCCACCAGCACCGCGACCCCTTCCTCGGTGTGACCCTCCTCGAAGTTCACCGTCATCTTCGGCGGTTTGTCGCCCAGCACCTTCATGGCCGAGACCAGGTAGGCCAGCGGACCCAGCGCCTTTTTCGATTCCCACGAGGTCTCCTCAATGATCTGAGCATCAAAGCCGACCCCTGCCATCTGCACAAAGGGAGCCTGGTTCATGGCAAAGAGATCCACATTCACCGTCTCTCCTTTGAGAATAACCTCGAAGGCCCGCTTGAGCTGATCAACGGGCAGGCCCAGCTCGCGAGCAAAGACGTTCATCGTCCCCGTGGGCAGGATCCCCAGCGCGGTCTGGCTGCCGGCCAGGCCCTTGACCACGGCATTGAGCGTGCCATCGCCCCCAGCGGCCACCACCACGGGTTCGCCACTGCTGGCAAAGGCTGCGGCCAACTCCTCCGCCTCCGCTGCGGAATTGGAGGCAAATACGGCAAACTGTCCCGCATGATCCATAATGAAACGCCGCGCCCCATCCGCGCGCGCGCTCCGGGCCTTGGGGTTGAGAATGAGCGGGTAGCGACTTCCGTGACTGGTCTGAATCATTGCGCAAATTTCTGAAGTTCTTCCACCACCCGGCTGACCGGTAGGCCCATCACATTGTCCCGGCAGCCGACCACTTCCGCGATGATGCGCTCACCCCCATCCTGGATAGCATAGCCGCCCGCCTTATCGAGCACTTCCACCCGCGCCTGGTAATCGGCAATCTCCTCGTCGCTGAGTTCCTTGAAGCGCACCCGGGTCGTTTCATGGAACACCTCCTCGCCCTGCGGCGAAAGCAAAGCCACCCCGGTGACCACCTCGTGCCAACGCCCGGCCAGCAAGCGCAACATCTCCGCCCCCTGCGCCAAATCGCGCGGCTTGCCCAGGGTGCGGTCATCGACCACCACCACGGTGTCGGATCCAAGGACCACCGCCGAGCGCTCACCAGCAAAGATATCG
This sequence comes from Roseibacillus ishigakijimensis, assembly GCF_016595415.1. Classification (GTDB taxonomy): domain Bacteria; phylum Verrucomicrobiota; class Verrucomicrobiia; order Verrucomicrobiales; family Akkermansiaceae; genus Roseibacillus; species Roseibacillus ishigakijimensis. The sequence continues at coordinate 84,094 of NZ_JAENIO010000003.1, read as the reverse complement.
CGGGCCTTGAGGAGAGCATTTGCGCGCGCCAGCTCGACAGGAGGCAGCGCTCCCGGAGCATGCTCTTCCACGGGCGAAGGAAAGACCGTGAAGGTCACCCCTTCGCGGGCCAACAGCTCCCGCCGCCGCGGGGAGCCTGATGCGAGAACCAACTTCATAACGCATTCATGGCCTCGGACCCTGAAGCGCGCAAGCCACAGCCGCGACTGCAGACCAGAAATCTGGGCTCACCCCTCCAGCGCACCAAGGTCATCCAATCCCGCCAGCTCACAAACAACCGCGAAGTGCTCCTTCTCCACCGGAGTGATGGACAGGCGATTGCCCTTGCGCAGGGTCAGCATTCCCTCCAGCCGTCCTTCGGCCTTCATTTCATCCAGTGGAACGTAGTGCGGCATCCGGCAGACAAACTCGAAGTCCACCAACAGCCAGCGCGGCTTGTCCTCCGAAGACTTCTCGTCATAATATTTTGCCTTTTTGTCGAACTGGGTGGGATCGGGGTAAGGTCGACTGGCCACCTTCACCACCCCCGCCACCCCTGGAGGCTTCGTGTTGGAATGATAAAAGAGGGCCAAGTCACCAATCGCCATCTCGTCGCGCATGAAGTTGCGGGCCTGATAATTACGGATACCATCCCAAGGCTCGGTGCCCGCCTTCTCCATTTCGTCGATGCCAAAGACATCCGGTTCCGATTTGATGAGCCAATACTTCATGCCCCGCAGGGTAGCGCGCCCTCCGGCCGGCGCAAGGGAAGCACGCCGCGAACAGTGTCACCCCGAGGCGAGAGGGCGGATCAAAGTGCGAACTGCTTGAAGCCCTCTGGCCACACTCCGCCCGCGCCCCGCTTTCCCTGTTGCAATCAGCCCCCCGATGTTGATTCTCGCCCCATGCAACATTCCGTCTCCTATTGGCCCTTTGCCGACATCCCCCTCCGCCAGTTTGCTGTAAAAATCGCCCCCCTCGGCTACTCGGGCATTGACCTGCTCCATCCCAGCCAGGCTCGCGAGCTGGCTGGCACCGGGGTGGTCGCCAGCGTCACCGCCGCCCCCGAACACCCCTCCGGCTTGGGCTGCATCGAGCGCGCCTTCAATCGCCTCGAGCATCACGACACTCTCCACGAAATCTACCGCTCCCTCATCCCCGCCGCCGCCGAGGCCGGCATCCGCCAAGTCATCTGCTTTTCCGGCAATCGCGAGGGACTCGATGACGCCACCGGGCTCGCCAACTGCGCCCGTGGACTGGAGCCCCTTCTGCCCCTCGCCGAGGAGCACGGCGTCACCCTTCTGATGGAACTGCTGAACTCCAAGGTGGACCACCCCGACTACCAGTGCGACCACACCACCTGGGGAGTGGAACTCTGTGAAAAGCTCGGCCACAACCACTTCAAGCTCCTCTACGACATCTATCACATGCAGATCATGGAGGGCGACCTCATCCGCACCATCCGCGACTTCCATCCCTATCTGGGCCACTACCACACCGCGGGCAATCCTGGTCGCCACGAAATCGACGCCTCGCAGGAAATCCACTACCCCGCCGTCGTGGAGGCCATCCGCGAGACCGGGTTCGCGGGATTCTTCGGACAGGAATTCGTCCCGACCCGCGAGCCCTTCGCCGCACTGCAGGAAGCCATCGAGATCTGCCGCCCCTAGCTCCCAGCCACCCCCTCCATGCGCTCCTTCTTGCTCCTCGGCCTACTCCTCGTCAGCCTCCCTCTCCTCGCCCAGCTCCCGCCCTCCCTCGGGCTGGCCCCAAGCGAGCCCCTGCCCGACGAAGACGTGGAAGCCGCCCTCTACGTCACCGGCTGGGAGGTCATCCTGGAAATCGTGGCCAAACCCCTCCCCCTACAAAATGCCCTCGGCCTCGGCTGGGATCCCGCCGCACCGATCACCCCCGCCCAACGGGCCCTGCTGGCAGAAAAAGCAACTGTTCACTTCGCCGACCATTCCACCCTCCTCCTGGATGGCGAGCCGGCCAAACTCATCACCGACTCGGTGCAGTTCATCACTCCCGACAAGCTCACTCCCGAAACTCTTCCCGCCGACGCCCTCGTCAGAGGAGAAGACTTCCGGATCATGGTGCAAGCCTCCGTCCCCCTGCCCAGCCTGCAGACCCGACTGACCCTCAACTGGCACCAGTTTCCACCCGGCCAGGACCTCCTCCCCCTGCGCGTGGCCGACTCCATCGGTTCCCGGGCCTACCTCCTCACCCCCGACTCCCCCGAGCTGACTCCCGACATCCGCCTCGCCAGCAACCTCCGCGACACCCCGCCTCCCCCCCCCCAGCCGGGAATCCATCCCCTCCCCCTGCGCTGGATTCTTCTCCCCCTGCTCGCTCTTCTCGCCCTTTGCCTGCTGCGCAAACTCTGGAAGCCAGCCCTCCTCGTGGTCTTGCTCGGTCTCCTCGCGCTCCTCCTCGTCACCACTCACAATGCCCGCTCCCTGCAAAAACTCGCCCATCAAGTCAGCGACGAGGAGGGCAAAGAAATCACCGACCGCATCCTCGAAGGCGTCTATCACGCCTTCAACTTCACCAGCGACGAACAGCAATACGACGTCCTCGCCCAGGTCCTCGCCGAGCCGGCCCTCACCGAGACGTTTCTGGAAACCAATCGCACCGTCGAAGCCCGCAAGCGCGGTGGCTCCCAGGTGCGCGTGCAAAACGTCACCGTCGAGGCCCTCACCGCCTCCCCCCTCCCGGACGGGAAAGCGGGCTTCCTCGCCAACTGCCTCTGGCGCACCCGCGGCCAGGTCGGCCACTGGGGACACTTCCACGACCGCAGCAATTTCTTCACCGCCGAACTGCATATCGAAATCGTCGCCGGGCGTTGGAAAGCCACCGCCATCGACCTCCAAAACCGCATCCGGGAGTGAATTTTGACCTTCGAAAGGTAAAGAAAAATGCTAAGAAATACTCTCATCATCAGAATCCCGAACTCATGAACCGTCGTCTCATTTCTCTCAATTTTGTTTGGCTTCTCCTTGTAGTCGCCAGCATTGCGAGCGGCCAGGAGGACAGGCCGACTCAAGTCTTTGACATTCCGAGCGTCTTCGCACGCCCCATTGAGTCTGCCAATTTGGAAAGCTTCCTACCGGTTTCCTTTTTCAATCTGAAAAAAGAGATGACCCGCGAAGAAATCATTCAGGCTTTCCCCAATCTGAAGTTTCAGCAAGTCCGTAGCTTTCCTCACATCTATGGGGAAACCCCTTCCGAACACTACTTGGAGAGAATTGATTGTTTTTGGGAGGATGATCGCCTGAGGAACGTGTCGTTGTCTTCCGTTCGGCTTCCCCCAACCCAAGGCCAATTGAAAGAATGGATCTCTGAAATCGGAATCCTGACCGAAGCCGAACCTCTGGCTTTCCACCGGTTTCGATACGAACGGGCCCAAACCAACACTCTCATTCTGGAATGGCACCGCGAACCCCACCTCCTCAGACTCACTCTAGACCAAAAAGATACCACACTCTTCACTAATTTGGATTACTATCCAGGTCCTGGCAACCCGGCAGTCCCCCGGATTCGTAAGACTCCGGTAGCGACAATTTCCTTCGAATTCGTTCAGAGCCTTCTCGATTACTATATAAGGGAAAATGAGGTCTTTCCCGCTGGAGAGGGACCCCGAGGGCCGCTTCCCCTCCCTGAAGGAGAGAGGCAGATGCTCGAATCTTTTTCGAAATTGCGCTCCAAAACTGACCCCAACTCCCGGGATGGAGTGCAATACTGGATTCCTTTCGAAAAAGAACTCATCAAAGCCCTGAACGCTCACTACGCGCCCTTAGGAAAGAAAGGAGCTTTCGAACGACTCATCGATATCGCCCGCGGCAAGGTCCCAGCGATCCGAACGGGCTCCGCTCAAGTGGGGGCTGCCGCTTTCCTCGCAAAAAGCAAAAATCCCGATGTCATCGAATATCTTTTTCGCGGCCTTGAAGTTGAGCTCCCTTCAGGCGTCGAGTCCCATTGCGCAGAAGGCCTCGCACGATTTTGCACCGGCCCCGTCATGGACCGTGTTCTCCTCTACCTAGACGACGAATCGGAATCCAAGCGCGAATCCGCAGTCAACATTCTTTCTGCCATCAAGACGCAAGCGCAATTAAAAGAGCTGTTAGGCAAAGCTCGGAAACAAAAGCCCGAAGTGAGAAGTCTTTTGCACGTCGTAGTCACCCAGCGGATTCGAGAATTAAAGAGGGATTCTCGGTAAGGACGACAGGCTCTCCCGCGAGCTCCACTCACCGCTCGTAAAGCCCCCTCCGGTAAACAATCGCAAACCATCGGGCGGCTTAAGGGACTGCAGTCCGAATTTGCCAGTGGGCTCGTTTTCGTTAGGGTGGGTCATGCAGATTACTTTTCTCGATGCTTCCACCCTCCACCGCGACGACCTCGATTTCTCGCCTTTTGAGAAATTCGGCCCGCTGACGTTCCACGACACCACCACTCCCCTGCAGCTCCCCGACCACGCCGCCGGAGCCGACGTTCTGGTGACCAACAAGGTGCCGCTGACGGCGGAGAATATCGCCCAGCTGCCTGACCTCAAACTGGTCCTCATCGCCGCTACCGGCTTCAACCACATCGACCTCGCCGCCACCGCCGCCCGCGGCATTCCCGTCTGCAATGTGGCGGGCTACTCCACGGCTGCGGTCGCCCAGCACGCCTTCGCCCTTCTCCTCAACCTCGTCACCCGGGCCCATCGCTTCGATGCCGAGATCCAAAGCTGGTCCCAGTCCCCCATCTTTTCCTCGCTGGACTATCCCGTGGTGGAGCTGGCGGGAAAAACGATGGGCCTCGTAGGCTTGGGAGACACGGGAAAAGCAGTCGCCCGCGTGGCCGAGGCCCTCGGCATGTCGGTGCAGGCGCTCGCCCGCGAGGGAGCCTCGCCCAGTGAGTATCCCCGCCTCCAGCGGGAGGAATTCTTCGCCACCTCGGATGTCATCTCCCTGCACGCTCCCCTCAATGACGAGACCGCCAAACTCATCAACAGCGAGACTCTGGGCCTGATGAAAGCCAGCGCCTATCTCATCAATACCGGACGCGGGGGACTGGTAGACGAGCCCGCGCTGGCGAAAGCCCTGCGCGAGGACAAGCTGGCCGGAGCCGGACTGGACGTGCTCTCGGTCGAGCCTCCCACCCCAAACAACCCCCTCCTCGCCGCCGACCTACGGGCCAAGAACCTCGTCCTCACCCCCCACACTGCCTGGAGCGCCCTTGAAGCCCGTCAACGCCTGCTCGCCGGATTGCTCGCCAATTTGGAAGCCTACCTCTCCGGCGAGACCACCAACCAAGTCAACTAAGCACCGCCCACGATCATGGACGATCCCGAAATCCTCGCTCTCCTGCCCGCCATCGCCGAACAACTGCAATCGCCGGAGACCCCCTTTGTCAAAGAGGCCTACGAGCACCTCCTCGCGCAAGAAGACATTGAGGAAGAAGAAGCCCGCTACATGCTGGCCTTCTGCCTGGCGGATGAAATCGAGAAAATGAACCGCGAGGAGCGGGGCTTCGACTTGGCCCGCTATCAAATGCTTCTTTCCCTCCTACCCGCTCTGCCGGAGTAAGAAAGACGCCTGCAGCTCCTTTTCTCGACGAAAGAGTCAAAAAAGCTTTACTTGACCCTTTCGTCAACTAAGGTGCGCCCGCCCATGGGAAGAACCTCCACCGCCCCCCGCCAACTGCAGGAAGCCCTCATCACCTTGATTTGGGAGCAGTGCTACACCCACGTCACCATCGATGCCATTTGCGAGAAGGCGGGCGTCAAGAAAGGTTCGTTCTACCATTTCTACAAATCGAAATCCGAGCTGGCGGTGGCGGCCTTCGAGCTTCATTGGCAGGAGGAAAGCCGCCCCCGCTGGGACGCTCTCTTCTCGGCCTCGACCCCGCCTGACCTGCGCTTTGTCAACTGGTTGCGCTACGGCTACGAGAAAACCCTGCGTCAAAAAGAAGAATGCGGCCGCATCCTGGGCTGCCCCTTTTTCAACATCGGGCAGGAAACGGCCACCACCGAGCCTGAGGTCAGCGCCAAGGTGCGCGAGCATCTCGGTCACATCCACGCCTACCTCGCCAACGCCCTGCGCGACTGTAACGCCGCCGGACTGACCACCATTACCGACCCCGAAGCAACCGCCCGCAATCTCTTCAATCTCGCCCAAGGGGCCCTCACCCAAGCCCGGATCGAAAACTCCGCCCACCCCTTGGCCGAACTCCCCAGCGCGGTTTCCCGACTGACTGGTCTAGAAATCCCCCTCCATCCCGATTCCCTAGCCACCCCGACAAACAACTAGCAAATAATCTATCAATTTCAGGAATAAGCCCGCGCCCTTCTCCTCCCACGGGCCTGCCCCGGAGTCCACGCCTCTCACCCAATCACCATCACAAACCATGAGTTCGGAATCTTCCTCTGCTACCAAGAAACAAACCGGCGGGCGCCTGCTCCGCTTTCTCCTCCTCGCCGCCCTGCTCGCGGTGGGAGTCTGGATTGGTCTGCGCACTCTGCAAAAGACAGAACCCGCCGGAGCCACGGCCGGTGGCGGCGAGGCCCCTCAGGGACCTCCCCCCTCGACCGTCAAGGTGACCCGCGTGGAAGCGCGGGCCTCCCAGAATACCCACCGGGTGGTGGGCACCATCCGGGCTGTCAGCCGGGCCGATGTCGCCGCCCGCGAGGACGGAGCGGTCATTGAGATTCTCGTCAATGAAGGCGATACCGTGGAGCAGCATCAGGTGCTGGCCCGGCTCGATGCCCGTCGCCTCGACGCCCAGATTGCCCAAGCCCAGGCCAGTCTGACCGCCGCCCGCTCCCTCATCACCCAGCGCGAGGCGGAGCGGGAACGCAACGAGACGGACTTGAGCATGAAGGAAAAGCTCTTCGCCGAGAAAGCCATCTCGCAGGCGGAATTCCTTGATGCCGAACGCTCCCAGAAGGTAGCCGGCTCCCAGGAGCAATCGGCCAGGGACTCCCTGAAGGCCGCCGCCGCAGCGCTCGATCTCCTGCAAGTGCGCAAGGACGACCTCGTCATCCGGGCCCCCTTCGCCGGCCGGGTGGTGGCTCGCCACATCGAGCCCGGCGAGTGGCTCAACCCGGGCCAGACCGCCTTCACCCTCGTCAATTCCGGTCGCGTGGAAGCCTGGCTGCAGGTGCCCGAGCGCTTTGCCAATTCGGTGGGCGGTAGCGACATCGTGGTCGAGGTGGCGGGCCGCGACTACCCGGCGACCAACCTGCGCCCCGTGCCGGAGGCCAACGAAGTCACCCGCGTGCTGACCGTGATCGCCGATATCGAAGACTCGCGTGACGAACTGGTCCCGGGTCTGGCGGCCTCCGCCTTTCTGCCCGTGACGGAGGAAAGCGAGCGCCTGGCAGTGCCCAGCGACGCGCTCGTAACCACCTACGCCGGACGCGCCCTCTACCGCGCCCAACCCCAGCAGAGCGGCCTTCCCATCGCGGAACAGCTCCCGGTCACTGTTCTCTTTCAACAAGATGGCATCACCTACATCGAGAGTGACGTCCTCCAGGAAGGCGATCTGGTGGTGACCGATGGCAACGAACGTCTCCGCGCCGGAGCCTCCCTCGCCATCACTCCTGCCGAACCCCAGACCGCTGCCAACTAATTTTTTCCCGCTCTCTGTCTCGTGAAAAACCTCATCCAAGCCGCCGTGCGGCAACCGATCAGCGTCTCCGTAGGCGTGCTTCTCGCCGTCTTTGCCGGCATTCTCGCCATCTCCCTCGTGCCCGTGCGCATGACCCCGGAGGTGTCCTCCGTGGTGGTCTCGGTGACCACCAATTGGGAATCCGCTTCCGCCGAAGAAATCGAGTCCGACATCATCGAGGAGCAGGAAAAAGTGCTCGGTGAGGTCACGGGTCTCACTTCCATGATCTCCACCTCGGCCGCCGGACAAGGTTCGGTGCGCCTGGAGTTCGAGACCGGCACCGATATCGAGAAAGCCAATGCCGAAGTGCTGCAAAAACTGGACGAAGTCCCCGGCTATCCCAGCGGCGTGCTGCAGCCGGTGGTGGAGCCCATCGATATTGAGTCCGTGGACTGGATTGCCTGGGCCGGCCTCTCGTCCTCGGACCCCGACTTCCCCGCCGAGACCCTCTACGACCTCATGGTGCGCCGCATCAAGCCCCGCTTCGAGCGCATCGACGGTATTTCCCAAGTCGGCATCCGGGGCGCGGTGCAGTCGGAGCTCCACATCCGGGTCGATCCCGAGGCCCTAGCCCAGCGCGGCATCACCTACTCCGAGCTGCGTAGCGCCATCCAGAGCGCCAACGCCAACTTCTCGGGCGGACGCATCGAGGACGGCAAGCGCGACCTCCGCCTGCGGGCCACCGGGCGCTTCGATGACCCCGAGTCCATTCGCGAGACCGTCATCCGCCGCACGGAGGCCGGCAATGTGACCGTGGGTGACATCGCCACTGTGGAGATGTCTTACAAGGAACCCACCTCCTGGGTGCGCGCCCGGGGCAACCGCATGCCCTTCTTCAACTTCCAGCTCGAACGCGGCGCCAACCTCCTCGAGACCATGGGCTTGCTGAAGGCCGAGTTCGCCGAACTGAACAAGCCCGGCGGTCTTCTCGAACAAGAGGCCATCAATCTCGGCATGGATGGCACCCTCAAAATCGTGCAAACCTACGATTCCACCACCTATGTGGAAGACGCCATCGAGCTGGTGAAATCGAACATTTTCGTGGGGGGCATTCTCGCCACCATCACCCTCCTCTTTTTCCTGCGCTCCCTGCGCACGGTGGGCATCATCGCCATCGCCATCCCCGTTTCCATCGTCACCTCGCTGGTCATCCTCGTCGCCCTCGGCCGCTCCATCAACATCATCTCCCTCGCCGGACTGGCCTTTGCCATCGGCATGGTGGTGGACAACGCCATCGTGGTCATCGAAAACATTTACCGCCACCTCGAGCTGGGCAAAAAACCGGCCGAAGCAGCTCTCAAAGGCACCCAGGAAGTGGCCGGAGCGGTCCTGGCCTCGACCATGACCACGCTCATCGTCTTTGCCCCCATCCTCATGATTCAAGAGACGGCGGGCCAACTCTTCCGCGATATCGCCCTCGCCATCATGTCAGCTGTCGGCCTCTCCATGATCGTCTCCCTCACCGTCATCCCCACGGCGGCGGCACGCTTCTTGAAGGAGAAGTCTTCTGACGGCGAGCCCAGCGCCTTCGACAAGGCTTTTTCCAATCCCTTTTTCCGCATTCTGGGCCTTCCCTTCGCGCCCCTGCTGTGGCTCTTCAACCACATGCCCGACATGGTGGCGCGTGGCGTGGCGCGCATCAATGCCAACTGGCTGACCCGCACCGCCGTAGTCATCGGCTTTACCGCTCTCACCCTGGTGGGCACGGCCAAGCTGCTGCCCCCCCGGGACTACTTGCCGAAGGGAAACCGCGAGATTATTCTCAGTCTCCTCTTCCCCCCGCCCACCTACAACCTCAAGCAAATGTCCGACATCGGGGCCGGCATTGAGGAAAAAGTGCGCCCCTTCTGGGAATCCACCGAGGACAAGTTCGAGATCGAAGGCGTCCTCCGCGGCGAACCCTCCCAAGGCGTGGACAAGCGCCACGAGGTCGCGGTCATGCCCCCCGAGCCCGGTCGCCCGGAAACAATCATGCCCCCGGCCGTATCGCAGTATTTCCTCGTCTCCTTCGAGGGCCGCATGTTCCAGGTCATTCGTTCCGAGGACAAGAAGCGGGCCATCGATGCCAAATACATCTTGCAGGAGGCCATCTCGGGCATCCCCGACACCATGGGCTTTGCCTTCCAAGCCCCCCTCTTCCGCGTCGCGGGCACCACAGGCTCGGCCATCAAGATCGATGTGCGGGGCAACGATCTCGACGATATCAGCCGCACCGCCGGGACCTTCCTCGGCGCTCTCATCGGCAAGTTCGGCCCTTACAATCTGCAGTCCTCGCCCCCCAACTTCACCCTGCCGGTGGAAGAGGTGCGGCTGCAGCCCGACGATGAGCGCTTGCGCGAAAACGGGCTCACCCGCACCGACCTCGGCCTCGCCACCCAAGCAGCCGGCGAAGGCATCCTGCTTTTCCGTGACTACGAGCAGAATGGTGAGCTGAAAGACATCAAGCTCATTAACCAGGGAGCTTTCTCCGAACGCCCCTTCGAAAGCCTCCTCGATACCCCGGTGGCCACCGCCAGGGGCGAGGTCACCGACCTGCGCTCGCTCTCCACCATCCAGCGGGTGCAAGGGCCGGACCAGATTCGCCACGTGGACCGCCTCCGCGCGGTCACCCTGGAGGTCACCCCCCCTCCCGGCCTGGCCCTGGAGACCGCCATTGCGCAAGTCGACGAACTCGTCGAACAGCTCAAGGAAGCGGGACAGGTCGCCCCCGGGGTGACGGTGGAGATCGCCGGTTCGGCCGGCCCCCTGGCCGAAATCACGACCGCTCTTGTGGGCGATGGCACGTTCTTCAAGACCCTCACCTCCTCCGTGGTGTTGGCCCTCTTCGTCATCTACCTCCTGCTGGTCATCCTCTTCCAGAGCTGGTCCTACCCGCTGGTCATTCTCCTCTCGGTCCCCCTGGCCACCTTTGGCGGCTTCCTCGGCCTCTTTCTCGTGCATCAATGGTCCCTTTCCGATCCCTACATGCCGGTGCAGCAACTTGATGTCCTCACCATGCTGGGCTTCATCATCCTCGCCGGAGTGGTGGTCAACAATGCCATCCTCATCGTGCACCAGACCCTCAACTTCATGGAAGAAGACCCCACCATGCTGCCGGACGATGCCATTCGCGAGTCGGTGCGCTCCCGCGTGCGCCCCATTCTGATGTCGACCCTGACCTCCGTTGGCGGCATGCTGCCCCTGGTGGTCTTGCCCGGCTCGGGCTCGGAGCTCTACCGCGGCCTCGGAGCGGTAGTGGTGGGCGGCCTCGCCGTCTCCACCATCTTCACCATGTTCCTGGTGCCCGCCGTCCTGAGCATTGTCCTGAACCTGGCTCACCGCGAAAACACCCAACCCGATCACGCTTAACCTCATCTTCCCGAAAACCATGTCGCGCCCCTTGCCCGCTCTCGCCATCAGCCTGACCACCCTGCTCGCCCTCGGCAGCTGCACCACCGTCGGCCCAGACTACCATAAGCCCACCGACAACCTGCCGGAGGCCTTCAAGAACGCCAACTGGCCCGCCGCCCCGGCCCCGGGCGACCCCTACGCCGCCTTCCGCGACAGCGAACTCAACCGCCTCCTGCACGTGGCTGAGAAGAACAACCAGGACCTCGCCGCCGCCCTCGCCCGCATCGACCAGTCCCGCGCCGTGCTGGGACTCTCCAAGGCCGACCAGACCCCCACCCTCGTGGGAGACTTCGCCGGGGCCCACCAGCTCGATAGCCGCAACACCAACATGCCCTCCGGAGGGGCCTACCGCGATTACGATGCCCGCCTGACCCTCAACTACGAAGTCGACCTCTGGGGCCGCATCCGGCGCCAGGTCCAGCAAGCCGAGGCCAACCTGCAGGCCAGCGAAGCCGACTACCAGGCCGCCCTCCTCTCCCTCAAAGGCGAAGTGGCCCGCAACTACCTCACCCTGCGTTCCCTGGATCGCGAGATGGCCCTCCTCAAGCAAACCGCCGACCTGCGCCAGCAGCGCCTTTCCCTTTTCCAATCCCGCCAAAAGACCGGCACCTCCAGCGGACTCGACGTCGCCCGCGCGGAGACCGAATACCAGTCCACCCAGGCCGAGATTGCCCGCCTCGCCCAACGTCGCGGCGAGCTGGAGAATGCCCTCGCCGCCCTCACCGGCGAGGCCGCCTCCACCTTCACCCTCGCCACCCGGGTGAGCGACGGCCACATCCCGTCCATCCCCGGCGCGGTCCCCTCCGACCTTCTCCGCCGCCGCCCCGATATCGTGGCTGCCGAGCGCCGCCTCGCCGCCAGCAACGAGGGCGTGGGCCTCGCCATCGCCACCTACCTCCCCCGCCTCACCCTCACCGGCACCGGCGGCACCAGTGCTCTCGACGCCAGCGACCTCTTCGACCCCGCCTCCGTTTTCTACTCGGCCGGCGCGGGCCTTTTCACCCCCATCATCCAAGGTGGGCGCGTGAAGGCCGACCGCGAGCAAGCCGAGGCCCGCTTCCGCGAAGCCCTCGCCAACTACCGCCAGGTCATGCTGGAAGCCATCCGCGATACCGAAAACGCCCTCCTCGGCACCCGCACCCTGGAGCAAGCCCTCGCCTCCCAGCGCAAGGCCGCCGAGGCCTCCCAGCGCACCGCCCGCCTGGTGCGCGTGCGCTACGACGGCGGCCTCGACTCCCTCTTCGAGGTCACCGAGACCGAACGCCAGACCCTGGAGCAGGAGCGCCTCCTCACCCAGACCGAACTCGCCCGCCAACTGGCCGCCGTCAACCTCATCCAGGCTCTCGGCGGCGAGTGGAAAGCCGCCAAATAGCCCCCTAACCCACATTTTTCTCTTTTTTGCAAAAAAATCACGTCGAGAGACGTTTCTGACTCTGATTAGACCCTGTCTTTCCGTTTATTGATTATGAAAATGACCACTTCCCGAGCCCTCGTTCTGGCCTCCTCTCTCCTCCTTGCCGCGCCGCTCACTGCGGCCTCGGAAGAAGCCTCCCCAAAGGAAAAAGCCGCTGAAAAAGCTCAAAAGGACACCCCTCCAAAGGCCAAAAAGAGCAAGCCATCTCCCACCGAAAAGATGGCCGAAACCAAGAGCAAGCTCGAACTGGAAAACGCCCTTGCCGCCGAGAAATCCAAAAAGGAACTCGCCAATCTGCGCTCCAAGGTCGCCCGCCTCAAATTGGAGAAGGAACTGCTCACCGAAGAACTCGCCCTCGCCGAGCTGAAGCAGAAGAAAGCCCTCGCCCAAGAGACCGCCAAGTTCCAAGCCGAGACCGCCGCCCTCAACCTGGAGACCCAGAAGGCCAAGATGGAGGCTGAAAAGATGACCTCCCAGCTCAAGACCCAGCAGGCCAAATTTGGTCTCGAGCTCTCCAAAAAGGAGAAAATCGTCAAAACCATTGAAGCTGACAACCAGCTCGCCAGCTACGCCAAAGCCAAGCCCGTCTACCTCAAGGATCCCCTGCAAGAGGACGGCACCCTCGTTATCTCCGACCGCCGCATCGCCCTCAATGGCCCCATCGGATCCGACACCGCCGATCACGTCACCGAGCGCATCAACTACTTCAACAACAAGACCACCGAATACCCCATCTTCATCGTCATCGACAGCTCCCCCGGCGGCTCTGTAATGTCCGGCCTCAATATCCTGAAAGCCATGCACGGCTCGGAAGCCCCCGTCTACGTGGTCGTCAAGCGCTTCGCAGCCTCCATGGCGGCCGGCATCACCACCCTCGCCGAGCGCTCCTTCGCTTTCCCCGATACCGTCCTCCTGCATCACCAGGTCCTGGCCGGCAGCTACGGCAACCTCTCCGAAACCCGTGAGCACACCCGCCAGATGGAAGAATGGTGGAGCCGCCTCGCCACCCCCGTGGCCGAGAAAATGGGCATCACTAAGGAAAAATTTATCGAACGCATGTATCAGCAAACCGTCACCGGGGACTGGACCGAGTTCGCCGACCAAGCCGTCAAGCTGAAGTGGGTCGACCATGTGGTGACCAACATGAAGGAGACGTCCCTACTGAAGAATCCCGACAGCAAGAGCGCGCCTTCCGCCCCCTCCGCCACCACTGAGGAAAAGGCCGATCACCTTCTCGAGCGGCTCAATCCCAAGGACATGCTCTACCTCTACAATCCCGACGGCTACTACCAGTTCGCCAAGTAAGGCCCTCCTTATCCACCCCCGAACCTTTTCCCACGCCTGCTCCCCGGAGCAGGCGTTTTTTTATCCCCTCAGCCCCCCTCCCGGAAGCTTCCCCTTTGGCCTAGCCGCTTGACAACTTCGCCGCTTGCTGATGCCGCAGCAGCAGCCCATAGTGCGCGCCCATTCACGCCATGCACTACTTTTCTTTCCACGACAATTCCCTTCATGCCGAGCAGGTTTCCCTAGTCGAGATCGCAGAGCAGCAGGGCACCCCCACTTTCGTCTATTCCGCGAACACCATTCGCGATCAATTCCGTCGTCTCGATGAGGCTCTCGCTCCCCTGAACCACGAAGTGGCCTACGCGGTGAAGGCCAACTCCAATGTGGCCGTGCTCGCCCTGCTGCGGGAAATGGGCGCTTCCTTCGATATCGTCTCCGGGGGCGAGCTCTTCCGCGTGGTCAAGGCGGGCGGCGATCCGGCGAAATGCACCTTTGCGGGGGTGGGCAAGACCCGGGAGGAAATCGAGTATGCTCTCGAACTCGGCATCCACGCCTTCAATGTGGAGTCCGAAGCCGAGCTGGCCTTCATCAATCAAGTGGCCGGCGAGATGGGCAAGAAAGCGCCCGTCTCGGTGCGGGTGAATCCCAATGTCGACGCCAAAACGCACAAATACATTTCCACCGGCAAATCGGAGAACAAGTTTGGCATCGACTTTGAGGTGATTGGCGAAGTCTTCGAGCGCGCTTCCCAGATGGAGCACATCGCCTTGAAGGGGCTGCAAATGCACATTGGCTCGCAGCTGACTACCGTGCAGCCCTTCCACGATGCAGTGGCCAAGGTGGCCCCTCTGGCCGCCGATCTGAAGGCCAAGTATGGCATCGAATTTTTCTCCATCGGGGGAGGAATCGGCATCATTTACGATCCGGCTTTGGAGTCCGGCAGCCCCAAGTGGTGGGAAGCCCACGCCGCTGGCGACAAGCCCCTGACTGCCGAGGAGTATGCCGCCGTGCTGGTGCCTCTCCTCCAGCCTCTCGGCCTCAAAATTCTCCTCGAACCCGGCCGCTATCTGGTCGGCAATGCCGGCGTCCTGCTGACCCGCTGCCTTTATGAGAAAAAGGGCAAAGCCAAGACCTTCAAGATCGTCGATGCCGGAATGAACGATCTCATCCGCCCCGCCCTTTACGAGGGCTACCATGAGATCGTGCCTCTCAGCCAAGGTGGTCCCCGTAGCACTGTGAAAACTGATGTGGTCGGTCCGGTGTGCGAAACCGGCGACTTCTTCTGCCAAGACCGGGAACTGCCGGACTTTCAAGAAGGAGAGCTGCTCGCCCTCATGTCGGCGGGCGCTTACGGCGCGGTGATGGGCTCGACTTACAACTCGCGGCCCCTGCCCACCGAAGTCCTCGTGGATGGCGACCAGGCCACCATTATCCGCAAGCGCCAGACCTTCGACGATCTCTTGGCTCAAGAGATTTTCTAAGCCCGGAGTGGAGAATGAGAGGGTGCTGCGGGCATCGGGCTCCGCTATCCCTCGGCCCGGACCGGAGGCCCCTGGCGGGCTTCCGCTCTCTCAAAGGTTCCCGGTCAGGCGAATAACGCGCTCGCCACCTTATCCACGTAGGCCTGCATCCGGTCTTCGGCGGCCGCGATTTCGCGAGCCAACTTCAGCTGGGTGCGGGCCCGGTCGAGATTTTGGCCCGGCCGTTTCACCCGGAAGTAGCGGTCCCCGGACAAGTAGTCGGTCAGAAAGCGCATCCCCAGCTCCAGGGAGATGAGACAACCGGAGAAGGGCAGCAGCTCAATTTCGCGCCGGGTGAGTTCCTCCCCCACAGCCTCCAGATAGCCTTCCACCAACGCTTCGAAGATGGGCATGCGCATGCACACTTTCTCCAGATCGCGCTCATCCTCCGCCGCCGGATTGGTCGAGGTGCGCACCAGATCGCCAAAGTCATAGAGAGAGAGCCCCGGCATGACGGTATCGAGGTCGATCACACACATCGCCTCGTCGGAATTCATATCGAAAAGCACATTGTTGATCTTGGTGTCATTGTGAGTCACCCGAACAGGGAGTTCTCCGGCCGCCACCAATTTGGTCACTTTGTCCATCTCGCCAGCCATGGATTCGATCCATGCCAATTCCGCTTGCACCTCCCGGACCCGATCGCACTCATCCACCGCCACGGCCTGTAGCAGATTTTCATAGCGTTTGGGAGTGTTGTGAAAGTCGGGAATCACCTCGATGATTTCCTGGGGAGACAGGTCGCTCACCAAATCCTGGAAAGCCCCGAAAGCATGTCCGGCTTGATAAGCCTGGCGGGTGTTCTCCACCACATCATAGGTGCGGCAGCCTTCGATGAAGTTGTAGCAACGCCAAATCCCCCCGTGGGGCCCTTTCACGAAACTGGAGCCCTTGCGCCCGGGATAGAGACTGAGGGTGTGGCCGCCAAAGTCTTTTTTCACCCGCAGGACCTTTTCGTTGATGTGCCGGGTCACGCATTCCACATTGCGCATCACCTCCAGCGGATCGCCAAAGACCGTTTCATTGATTCGTTGCAAAATGAAGCGGCTGCATTGCCCACGCGGATTCTGATAAGTGGCCAACCAGGTGGAGTTGATGAGACCAGTCTCCACTTCCTCGGCCTCGATCAAATGGCCCTCGATCGCGAACAAATTGGCAATCTCTTCGATCCGTTCGATAGGTCTCTTTTCACTCACGAAAGCGCAGGCTAAGGGTTTGTTGACCAAATTGACAATCCCCAAGACTGTCTCCCTGAGTCAGCGCGGCCAATCCCAGGGGTTCCCCACCAGGCAGGCGACATTCCGGCTCGCCAAAAGAGGGCCCGCCTGTCTAGCTCCCGGCAACGTGCATCTGCCGAACCGCCCTTTTTCCTACCGCGAAACTCCCGAGGATCTGGCCTCGCTGCGCCTGCTCCTGCAGAGCCATGCCGTGCCCCATCTGAGCCCCGGACTCCCGCCCGATCGGCATGTTCTTAACCTCGCTTGCGGCCGATCGGATGAGACCGGACTCCTCGCCGACCTTTTCTCCCATCCTCTGGGCGAGACCCGCTTCACCGGCATCGACATCCGCGCTGCCGAGCTGGATGAAGCCTCGGCCCGCTGGTCCGCCCAGCAGGGGCAATCCTCCCGCCTGCAGGCTCGCTTTCTCACCCTCGATGCCTCCAAGCTGCCTGAATTGCGGGAGATCCCAAGCCCGACCCACCTTGCCTTTTTCCGCCACCAAAACTTCTGGAACGGTCCCCAGCTGTGGACCACACTCTTCGACCACGCGCTCCACCAGCTCAGCCCAGACGGACTCCTCATCATCACCTCTTACTTCGACAAGGAGCACCTCCTCGCGCTCTCGGCCTTGGAATCGCTGGGAGCCCACCGCCTCACCACCGTGCGCAATCCCCGCTCCCGTCCCGTCCTTCAGACCGCGGGAAAATCCGTCGACCGTCATCTCGCCGTTTTCTCACGAGAGCCCCGAGAGGACTTGCCCCGTATCCTGGTCTGAAAAAGCCGCATTTGCAGGAGGGCGCTTTGGCGATAAGGTGAGGCCATGTATCACGAAGACGAGAGCCAGCCTCTCCCCCCCGATCCCAAACTGGACGCATTTCTCCGTATTCTGGTGGGCGCGGTGATTCTCCTCGGCGGTGGTTTCCTTCTGTTGGAATTCGTGCACTGGCTGGCCCATGGCGGGCTGCGGCCTTTCCTCGTCGGGGCCGCCTTCACCGTCGTTTTCTTTTACCTCCTCATTCTCTGGTCCCGGGTGCTTTCGGCGGGAGGCCGCGCCCTCAAGCAACGGCCCTCCCTCTACGCCTTCCTCGGGCTGCTAACCGCTATCGGCCTTCTCGTGCAGCACTTCTACGCGGGATGAGGGAAAATCCCCCCTTGCAGTCTTGACCTCACCGGGAAGCTCTGGGCAAGTTGGCAGGACGGTTTTTTCGTCCCCGTGCTGCCATCCATGAAAACGACCCCTGCCCGCATCGCCCAGGCCTCCCTTCTCCTTGCCCTCTACGCCAGCACCCCCTCACTGCCGGGAGCAGGATTTCAACTGTCCGAGCGCTCGGCGTCAGGATTGGGACGAGCCTTTTCGGGGGAAGCGGCCATCGCGGACAATGCCACCGTCCTATCCTCCAATCCGGCCGCGCTGCTGCTGCTGGGCGGCGATTGGCACTTTGCGAGTGGGGTGACTTACATCGAACCGGGCGCGGATGTCACCTACTACCCGGCCCTGCGGGGAGGGAATGACGGTCCCTCCTTCAAGGCTGACGACATTGCCGAGTCCGCCTGGGTGCCCTACCTTTACGCCACCAAGCGCGTCACCGACGATCTCGCTCTCGGTCTGGGCCTCTACACCACCTATGGACTGCGCACCAGCTATGACTCCGCCGACGCCAACCTCATGGGGACCAAGGACTCCGAAATCACCAGCGTCAACCTCAACCCGAGTTTCAGCTTCCGCCTCAGCGACCGTCTGCTCGTGGGGGGCGGCTTCAATGCCCTCTATGCGGAAGGAGAATTGACCGCCCACGCCGTCACCGGCACCGCCTTTCCCTCCTTTGGACTGGAAGGTGACGACTGGGGCTTCGGCTACAATCTGGGCCTCCTCTACGAGTTCTCGCCACAAACCCGGGTCGGGCTGAGTTACCGCTCTGCCATCGATCTCGATCTGGAGGGAGAGGTGGATGGCAGCATCGTGGGCGGGGCCACCGTCCCGGGAGACTTGGCCCTGGAATTGCCCGCGTCCATCGAGTTCAGCCTCTTTCACCAGCTCAACGAGAAGTGGTCCTTGCATGGCGATGTCTTCTGGACCCAATGGAGCAGCTTCGAAGCTCTCGAACCCAAAGTCGATACCGGCAATGCGGCAGTGGACGCGGCAATCAATGCCGGCCTGCGCACCCCGCAAAATTGGGAGGACTCCTTCCGCTATGCCCTGGGCGCCACCTATTCCCACGACTCGCAATGGACCTTCCGCGCGGGAATCGCCTTTGACGAAAGCCCGGTCGATGATGAGAACCGCAATCTGCGCATTCCGGACAGTGATCGCTTCTGGCTCAGCATCGGTGCCAGCTATGCCGTCAACGAACATCTCACTCTTGATGCGGGATACAGCTACATCTTCATCGATTCGGTATCTCTGGGTCAGAACGACAAAGGCCTCATCGATACGCGCAGCAAGGCCGAAGGCGACATCCAGCTCTTCTCTCTCGGCCTCAGCGGGAGTTTTTAAAAAAACAGTCTCTTTCCGTTACTAAAAAGCAACAAACTTTGCACAAGCTGAGTTTGGCGCACATGGCCTAGGTGCAGGGTCTTCGGATTGACCCCCACCCAAATAGCCATGAACACTCATTTCACTTTCAAGTTGGCCGCCCTCTTCGCCGGAACCCTCGCCTGCGCACAAGGAGCAAGCTACACAGTTGAAAATCTCGACTTGCGCGCGGGAATCACTCAGGGAACAGCCTCCCAAGGAAGCTTCGTCTTCACTTCAGGCTATGATTACGCCTCCAATCAAAACTCCGCTCCCTACAATGTTGAATTAACTTGGACCGGGCTCTCTGAAACCGACGTCAATCTCGTCTTCAACCTGGCTACCAACGCCGCAAACGGCATCAACCAAAATGGCCAAGGCCTCCGGCCCCGAGACGCCAGCGGTAACACTTGGCAAGTCGGCAACACCCTCACTCTCACCTTCGTCTCAGCGACCCCGGAAGATTCATCCTACACGGTTACTTTTGACGGTTTCACCGGAGCCGGTTTGGGCCAATCCTCCTCGACCGATGTGGAGGGCTTGGTCACCGAAGGAACGGTCAATAGCCAAGTCATCACCCTGTCAACAGATGGAACCGGCAGCTACGACTACAATAACAGTAACGCCGACTTTGCGGCCACGAATTCTATCGTTTGGGAACTCACCCGATTGGATGCCGGCACCAACGCATGGACCCGCAATATGGACTTCGGCATCACGGTGAACCCCATCCCCGAGCCCTCCTCCTTGCTGTTGGTCGCCAGTGGCGGTCTCAGCCTTCTGCGCCGTCGCCGCTGATTCCCCGCTCTCTCTCCCACCATCCCGAAAGTCTTTCCACGCGGGTGGAAAGGCTTTTTCCGTTCTCACGGACAGGGATTCGCGCAGACTTTCGCAATTAACTCTGGCCAGCCACCGAATCCGGGTCCATGCTCCGCTCTCGCGATGCGTAAAAAGGCTCTTTTGGCACTGGAAGACGGGCGGGTTTTTGAAGGAACCGCTTTTGGACACGAAGGAACAACCACCGGGGAGGCGTGTTTCAACACCTCGATGACCGGCTATCAGGAGATTCTTACCGATCCCTCCTACCGTGGCCAGATCGTGACCATGACCTACCCGCAGATTGGCAACTACGGAATCAATCCCGAAGACGCTGAATCGGACCAAGTTCATGTGCGCGGATTCGTGGTGGGCGAACTCTGCGACATCCCCTCCAGCTGGCGCTCCCAGCAGACTCTCAGCGACTATTTGGCGGAAAACAAAGTCATCGGCATCGACGACATCGATACCCGGGCCCTGACCAAACACCTCCGCTCGGCGGGAGCCATGCGGGCCTGCCTGACCACCGAACTCTCTGCCGAGGAAGCGGTGAAGGCGGCCCAAGACGCCCCTTCCATGCTTGGCGCGGATTACGTGAAGGAAGTCACCACCGACAAAGTCTATCACTGGGAAGGCGAATCGCGCCCGTGGACCATCCCCTCCACTTCCCAAGGAATCGAGGGCAACTACCTGCCTCTGGAGGAGCCCAAATACAAGATTGTGGCCTACGACTTCGGCATCAAACGCAACATCCTGCGCCGCCTGCGCCAGGAAGGTTTCGACGTGACCGTCGTGCCAGCCACCACGCCGGCCAAAGAGGTGCTGGCCATGAATCCCGACGGTGTCTTTCTTTCCAACGGCCCCGGGGACCCCGCTTCACTGGAATACGTGCACAGCGAGATTCGCGAACTCATCGGTCAGACTCCTCTCTTCGGCATTTGCCTCGGTCACCAGCTGCTGACCCACGCCTGCGGCGGAAAGACTTACAAGCTGAAGTTCGGTCACCGCGGCGGCAACCAACCGGTCAAGGATCTGCGCAGCGGCCAAGTCGCCATCACCGCCCAGAACCACGGTTTTGCCACTGATGGCGACAACCTCCCGCCCGATACCGAAGTGACCCACCGGAACCTGAACGACAACACGGTGGAAGGCACTCGCTCGACGGTGGCACCGGTCTTTTCCGTGCAGCATCACCCGGAAGCCGCTCCCGGCCCGAACGACGAGCGCGAGTTCTTCAGCGACTTCGCCAAGCTCATCGAGGAGCACCGCGCCAACTGAGGGCCTTCCCTCGAATCGACGGGAGAGGTGATGGCAAGGACGACGGAATTTCTCCTCCCCCTCTTCCCGAGAGTCGCTAAGGTCGCGCCATGCAACAGGCAATTGGCATCGACTTCGGGGGCACCACGGTAAAAATCGGGGTGGTGCAAGGTTCGGAAATTCTGGACAAAGCCCCCCCCATCGCCACCCAGGACTACACCTCGGCGCCCCCTCTCATCGATGATATCGCCCGCACGGCGGAGGCCCTCCGGGCTCGTTTCCCCGGCATCGCGGCAGTGGGAGCAGGGATGCCCGGCTTTGTCGACTTCCCCACCGGTCGGGTCCATCGCCTGACCAATGTGGAAGGGTGGACCAATATTTTCCTGAAAAAGGAACTGGAGGACCGCCTGCGCTTGCCCGCCACCATCGACAATGATGCCAATGCCATGGCCTACGCGGAGTGGAAGCTGGGGGCCGGACGCGGCTTCAACCACCTGGTGGCTCTCACCCTTGGCACCGGGGTGGGCGGCGGCCTCGTCATCGATGGCAAACTGGCCCGCGGAGCCAATTCAGTGGGCTCGGAGCTCGGCCACGTGTCCATCAATTACAAGGGCCGCACCGGCCCATATGGCAACCATGGCGGCCTCGAAGAATACATCGGCAACAACGAGATTGTGGCGCGCGCCCGGGAGCTCTACCGCGAGGCCGGCCACCGTCTCTCCCTCGACGACTGCTCTCCCAAAACCCTCGCCGAATCCGCCCTCGAGGGCGATCCGGTCGCTCTCCGGGTGTGGGACGGCATTGCCGAAAAGCTTGCCTGTGCCCTCACCTCAACCGTTTTTCTGCTCAATCCCGAGGCCATCATCATCGGTGGAGGGGTCTCCAAGGCCGGCGATCTCCTGTTTCTCCCCCTCAAGGAAAAACTCTTTTCCCAAATCGGAGAACCCTTCAAAGAAAATCTCCAACTTCTCCCCGCCCACTTTGGCAATGAGGCCGGTATGCTGGGAGCAGCCAACCAAGCCCTCGAACGCCTCTGAAGCCAGTGAATGGCTCTCGCTGAAGGAGGAAGCGAGATTCCTCCTTCAAGTTCACGGTCGCAGAATGGCGAGCCAAGCATTCTCCAGCTGTCCGACCGCCCTCCGCTCACTCCACCTCGCCAGCAAGCAGCTTCTCGCACCAGGTCAGCCCGGCCCGATATTCCGGATTTTCCGGGTCGAGAGCGAGCAGGGCTTGCCAAGAGGCGATTGCGGTCTCTAACAATTTTTCCCGTTGCTCACCCTGGTGGGCCCGGGCGAGATCGCCACAGAGGTAGCCGAGCACGTGGTGGATCTCCCGGGCACTGGGAGCCCGGTCCCCCCCGGCCAGCAATTGCTGCAGAAGCTCGCGCGCTTCTTGTCCCACCGATTGCTCCCCCTCGCCATCGTCGCTCTGCCCCAGCACGGCCGCCAATTGCCACTGCAAGACCGCCCGCCGGTATTTCCGCCACCGTTCCTCAGCGGGATCGGCAAAGGGTTCCCCAATCAACTCCAGACCGTCCTGCAAATAGCTGCGCGCTTCCTCAAGCTCTCCTTTTTCCCTCGCAATCCCCGCCAACACCGCCTGCTGGACCGCCAGCGAGATGGCCGTGCGGGGTCCGGGCTCAGGCGGAGCGAGAGCGATGGCCTCCCTGGCTAGCTCTGCCGCCGCAGCCAGCTCCCCCTCTGCATAGAGTTCCTCCCCCAAGCCCTCGGCCGCCAAGATAAATTGCTCCCGCAGAGCAGCCTCCATCTGTGGCGACAAAGCCTCGGCCTCCAGGCTCGTCCGCAACACGGAGATCACCTGCTCCCGAAGATCCGCTGCCAATTCGTCGCGACCGACCCCCACCGCCACCTCGGCAGCCTCTCGACGCAGACGCATTTTCCACAGCGAAATCAAGCCCGCCTCGCCTGCCACTGGCAGCTCGGCCACCCGCTCGGACAACGCCAGAAGAGCGTCCAAAGCTTCTTCCTCCTGACCCAAGTGGAGCTGGGAACGCACCGCCACCAAATCGAGAACCGCAGCCAGCCAAGCCCGCTCCTGCTCCTCAGCCATCGCGGCCACCCCCTCCCGCACGCGCGCGAGGTCCCCGGGGTCCACAGCCTGCACGAGCGATTCCTTCACCAGCAAACGAACGCCCCCCCGCGCCCCCAGCTGACCCAATTCTCCCGCCACTCCCTCGCGGGCCGCCTGCCAATCCCCCCGGGCAAGCGCCAGCAAGGCCCGCTCCGTCCGCCAACGCTCCCCCCATTTCTCCACCCCCGGCGATTGCCTCTGCAAAAGCTTCTCATATTGCGCATCCAGCTCCTCCAGGCGCTCTTGCCGCCCCTGTAAAACAGGCAAGCCATCGCCCCCCTCCCGGAAAGCCCAATCCAGCAGCAGCTCGCGACCCGCCTCCAGCAACTCGCCATCCTGTTCACTCTCAGCCAAACGCGCGGCCATCACCTGGCGCTCGCGCTCAGCCTCCTCCCGCGCCAGCCGGGCCGCCTCCTCACTGCGCAGCGCGCGGGAAGTCTCCTTCTGCAAATCCGCAATCCGGGCCGCCAGGGTCTCCTCCCTCCCGGACCAAGTCACCGCCGTCGCTCCCCCCGCCAGCAAGCTGAGCAGGAAACCCGCCCCCAGCGTATTCTTAATCCGTCGGGTGCGCCGCAGTTTCTGCTTCCAACCCGCAAGCTCGCTAGCCTGGGCCTCTTGTAAGGAAAAGACTTCCTGCGCGTGGGCCGCCGCCATCTCGGCCACTTCCGCGGCGTGTTCCGCCTTCTGGATTTCCCAGTCCCAAATCTCGCAAAGCTCAACCATATCCCGGAAGCGCTTTTCCGGATCAGGATGCAAACAACGCTCTACCACCCCACGCAAAATTTCGTCCGTCGCCCCCTCCCAGGGACGCACTTCCTCGGCTCGCAGCAGACTCGCCAGTTCCTCAAAATTCAGGTCATAGGCCGGTCCCCGGTCTTGCCCTGCCGGAGGGGCCAGATCGGAGAAAAAGACGTCAAAACGCGGAAAACACCCCTCCAACAAACGATAGGCCAACACCCCGAAGGAAAAAACATCCCAGCGATAGCCCGCCCCATGCAGGTAACCGGAGGGATCTTCCAACTGCTCGGGAGCCATGTAGAGAAGGGCATCGGTGAACTCCAAAACATCGATCCCCGGCATCCAGCCCAAACCATAGTCCGCTACCGCCACCCCACCCTCCGCAATGAGGAAGATATTCCCCGGCTTCAGATTACCATGGGCGATCTGAAAACTATGCAATGTCGCCAACGCCCGCGCCAAGTGCGGCACCAGCTCCCGGGATTCCGCAGTTGCCAAATACCCGCCCAACTGCCGTTGCAAGGTCCGCGGCTCCTGGGCATCCCCCCCCACCAAGGGGCTCACCTCCACCACCGGCTTTTGCGCAAAGAACTGTTTTTCAACCGGAAGAACCCCAGAGGAGAGCGCTAACTCCGGAGGCAAGCGCTTGACCCGTTCACGCGCGAGGTCGAAATTGACCGAAAGGGTATCCAGCACCCGCAGGGCACAAGCGCGACCACTCTCATCCCGGGCCGCCCAGACGGCACCACACACGCCCTCACCAATGAGATCACCTGTTTCGTATCCGGGGAGGGAAGGTTTCATCGCCAAATATCAATTACTCCCTGGGGAAATTTCTTCCCACCGGGCCGGGTAGTCTGGCCAAGCGACCCCAACCCGTCAACGCCCCGGACGGGAAATCCCCCTCCCGGAGCCATTTTGCCAAAGGACCGCATTGCAGTTCCCCTCCACTTGCCCTTCACTGGTCCCGTTGAAAGCCGCGCTCGTCCACTACCATCTCCGCACGGGAGGAGTCAGCAAAGTCGTTGCCAATCAATCGCAGGCTCTCAGCAGCCTCGGCATCTCCCACCGCGTCCTTTCCGCCGGACCTGCCCCCAAGGCCCTCCCCCACCTCACCCTCCCCGAACTCGATTACCAAAGCGAGCCCGCTCCGGACTCCTCCCCCCTCTTCCCCCGTCTTCGCGCCGCTTTCGCCCGGGAGATGGGTGGCGAGCCCGACCTCTGGCACCTGCATAATGCCACCTTGGGCAAGCATGCCGGCTTCCCCGGGCTCATCCGCGACCTCGCCCATAGCGGCACCCCCTTCATTCTCCAGTTGCACGATTTCGCTGAAGACAACCGGCCCCACAACTACCCCCTCCTCACCGGGGAGCACCTCTACCCCCTGGCCCCCCAGATCCACTACGCCTTTATCAACAGCCGCGACCAACGCTTCCTGAAACAAGCGGGACTCCCGGAAAGCCAAAGCCACCTCCTGCCCAATGCCGTGGTAGCGGACTCCGCGCCCGCACTCTCCGAAGGCAACACCCCGGCCCTCGTCCTTTACCCGGTGCGAGGCATTCGCAGAAAAAATCTGGGCGAAATGGTTCTCCTCGCCGCCCTCGCCCCCCCGGGCACCCGCTTTGCCATCTCCCTCGCCCCCGAGAATCCCCGTTGGCAGGCAGAACACGACCGCTGGGTGGCCTTTGCCAAGGAAAACCACCTCCCCGTCCTCTTCGACGTCACCGATCGATTGCCCCCTCGTCCGGGGAAAGAAAGCAACTTCGCCACCTGGGTCTCCCATGCCACCCATCTCGTGACCACATCCATCGCAGAAGGCTTCGGACTCGCCTACCTCGAGCCCGCCCTGCGGGGCAAACCCCTCTTTGGTCGCGACCTCCCGGAAATCACTTCCGACTTCCGCACCCATGGCATCGAACCCGGGCGCTTCTATCAACACCTTCCCATCCCTCTCTCCGCTCTTGATCATTCCGCCCTAAAAGCACAACTGCAATCCCGCCTGCAAGAAAACTACCAAAACTATAACTTCCCTTTATCCGACGAAGACCTCACCGCCGCATGGGCCCATCTCACCAGCGGGAACGAAGTCGACTTCGGAGCCTTGCCCGAAGACCACCAGGAGACAGTCATTCAGCAAGTGCTCAAAGGCCAGGCCCCCTATCTGGACTCCTTGCGCCAGTGGCTGGCCGCGACCCTCGCGCAGGAGCAGCCCACAGCCACCCCCGCACAAGTGGAAGCCTACAGCCTGCCCCGCTCCCAGGAGCAACTGGCCAGCCTTTACCACACCGCTCTCACCGCCCCCCGGCAAGCTCCCCGCTGGCTCCCCAAAGAAGCCGTTCTCGGCCAATTTCTCTCCCCCACCCGCTTCCACTTCCTACGCGACTAGTCATCCCCTCGCCTCCCTGCGCAAGGACCAAGGCCAACCCGCAAGGCTCGCAGAACCTGCTGCGCTCCCGCGCCCGGTTGCTCGCGATGCATCAGCCAAATCTCTGAATCCGGCAAATCATCCCCCGCCAACTTGCGAATCCCCAAGCCATTGTCCTTGGCCAAGGGGCGGCAGAGGCCCGGCACCACTGCCATGAAAGAACTCTGCGCCGCCAAAGCGAGAGCCTGCTCGTAGGTTGAGCACAAAGCCGCAATCTGCAAACGGACTCCCTGCCTTTCAGCAGCTTGCTCCAACGCCATTCTGAGCGGGGTCACCCCCTCCAAGAGAATCAGACGCTCTTTTAAGATAGTTGAAACCATCACCCGCTTGGCGGCGGGATACTTCCGCCGAGTGAGAGCAAGAAAATCTCCCTGATGCAACCGCAGCGAGCGTTGCCCCACCTCCTTGGGCGGCTCGCTCGAACTCAAGACAATATCGACCACCCCGCGCCGAAACTCCTGCATCGCCTCCGCGCTCCGCATATTTCGCAAACGCATAGCAGGAAAATCGGGCAACAAACACGGCGCCAAAGCAGGAATCACAAACTGCACCAATGCCATCTCTCCCCCCGCAATGGTCACCTCTTCGCAATCCCCTTCAATGGACTCCCCCTGAATCTCCCTCATCAGCTTTTGGTAACGACCCAACACCTCATACCCCTTCCGGGAAAGACGCAGCCGCCTCCCGACCCGCTCAACCAACACCAGACCGGTCGCTTTTTCCAGCAACTTGATCTGATGACTGAATTGGGACTGCCGGACCGCATTGCCCGCCGCCTGATTTAAGCTAACAGATTCAGATAGAGATTCTAACACCGCAAGCCTCGCCAGAGTCACTCCTTTCATGATTTTTCAGTCATAACAGAGAAACTTATCTCTTGCAATCCTTTCCACCTCCTGCCATTTCTGATAACGAATAATGAACAGTTCCTCCGATCACCTTTGGCGCCGCAAGCTGAACGCTTATCTTCACGACACCCCCGACAAGACAACAGATATTGCCAGTCACGAGTTCCGGGCCGCTTGGCTCAAGGCTTTGGACCAGTTTTCCGACGAGGAGAGCTTTGACAAGTCCGCCGACTGGGCCGCCTCCGCCGCAGACCGCCTCCCCTTCCCCCATCCCAAACGCTTGCGCCAGTCTCTCGATGAATTGGAAAGACTCCCTCATGCTTTGGGAGAGGCAACGGTCACCGCCCCCAAGTTCGGCTCGGCGATGGAAGCCCTCGAAACCAGCCAAAAGACCCGGCCCTTCCTCCTGGATGGCAACGACCCAAGGGCGGACTACCTCTGCGCCTGGCGCTTCTGGCGAAACTGGGCTTCGAGCGCGGATGCCCGCTTCCCCTTTCTTCCCGCCGACACCCGCATTCCCGACCACAGCATCTGGCATCATCTGGGTGTCACCTCCGCACTGCAATCCTGCCAGATTCCCTGCTCCACCGATGCCCAAGGCAGGACCAAGACCTTTATCGACGCCAGTCAGAATCCCCGCCTCCTCCTTTTTTCCCTCGGTCCCGTGCAACCCTTCATCGCCTCCGCGCGGTCCACGAGGGACTTGTGGTCGGGTTCTTACCTTCTTTCCTACCTCATCAGCACGGCCTTGGGTGAGATCGCCCGCGAGTTGGGTCCCGATCACGTCATTTTCCCCAACCTCCTCGACCAACCTCTTCTTGATCTGCAACTGAGAGAGATATTTGAGAAAGTCACTTTTTCTGAGAACACAGTCTGGAAGGGCTTGGGATATCAAGAATACAACTTGTCCAAGCTCCTCACTCCATCATTACCCAATCGTTTTCTGGCCGTGCTTCCGGCCACCCTTCCTAACGGAGAAACCTGCGAGGAATTCGCTGCCAAACTCGGGAAGACCATCCAGAAGACACTCAGCGATATCGCCGGCACAGTTGCGCGAGAAGTTGGGAAACTAGGTCTCCAATTTGAGAGAGACCGCTTCGACGAACAAACCTCCCGCATCCTTGACCTTCATTGGCAAACCCTGGCCATCCCGGAAGGCTTTGAGGAGGTGTGGAAGCAGGCTGATGAACTCCTTCCTCCCGACGAAAAACAAGATAAGGGGTATCAACCCCGAGCTCCCATCGCCGCCATTCGGGACATGATACAGCAGGAAGACTGTAAACCGCAATACGATCCCTCTCCCACTTCCGCATGGGGCCTTCTCAACGCTCTCTTGCAATGGCTGCACGACGGCACCAAAGCCCAGCGTCCCTTCGAGGCTTGGTCTACGGGAGAATGGAAATCGGGAACAACGTTCAACAAGGACTCCCTCAACGGTAAGGAGGAGGCGGTGTTGATCATTCCCTCCGGGAACGAGGATGCCGAAAAATTGGGTCTCATCCTCGGCATGAGCAAAGGCACCTTCAAGGCCAACGAACTCCTGGGAGCTTCCACCCTCATCAAGCGACTGTGGTGGCATTGCTACTTGCCGGACGAGATTGGCATCTCGGCAAGCACCCTCAAAGAGATGCACCCCATGCCGAACACCCACGCCATTGCGAAGGGTGACCCTTTCGCCGATAGCGACGAATACGAGGAGAGCGAGGGGGAAAAATATTTTGCCATCCTCGCCCTCGACGGCGACGAGATGGGCAAGTGGATCTCCGGATCCAAATCGCCGAAAATGCGCCACTGCCTCTCTCCAGAAGCGCTCAAATACTACGAAGAAAAAGCTCCCGATTTTCTGGAAGCCCGCCGCGCCATCACTCCGGCTTGGCACCAACAGTTCTCGGAAGCGCTGGGCAACTTTTCTTTCCACTGTGCGCAACGCATCGTGGAAGCCTTCGACGGCCGTCTTCTTTATGCCGGAGGCGATGATGTTCTCGCCATGCTGCCCGCCAAAGATGCCGTCGCTTGCGCACGGGCCCTGCGCGCCGCCTTCCGGGGCGAAAAAGATCATCTCAACAAAGTTCGAGGCAAATTAATCGGAGAAGGAAAGAAGCGCCGCTCGGACCGCAAAAGCCGTCTCTTCAACTGCGACGAGGAGGGCTACCTGCGCTTGCACGAAGATTCGGGAGCGACGTTTGGTGAGAGTAAAGGTCTCCTTTCCGACCCAGTCGAATTCTCCGTGCTTCTGCCTGGACCCGCCACTGACGTCTCTGTCGGCATCGCCATCGCCCACCAAAAGTCGCCGCTGCAAGATGTGGTTCGGGCCGCGCAGTCGGCAGAAAAGCGGGCTAAGAAACAACTGAACCGCGCGGCTCTGGCCATCACCGTGATGAAGCGCTCGGGCGAGATTCTGGAATGGGGCTGCAAGTGGTCCACGGACTCGAAGAAGACTGCCGATTCGGCGGGCTACCTTTTGCTGCAAAGCCTCATCACGGACTTGTTGAGCGAGAGCCTCAAAGGCCGGTTCCCACACAAGGTGGAGGCCTTGTTAGTTCCTTATCTGAACCACTCCAAGAGCCTCCGAGAAGACGAGTCATTCGACCCACTCTTTGGCAAACTCTTACTGCGAGAGGTTGAGCACGTTCTCACTCACAATGACGGAGGACACCCGGAAGCCACGAAAAAAGAGGACTTCACAAGATATTGGGAAGAACTGGGCACCCTCACGGGGCCGAACAACCCTGCTGAGAAACAAGATTTCAACAAGAAATTATCACTCTTCATCAACCTGCTTCGAACCGCCGCTTGGTCGGTGCGCAATGAGCGCCGCGCCGACGAAGAAACAACCTATGCCCTAAACACCCATTAACCTGCCGAAAGCCCGAACCCCTTATGTCCATTCATCAACTCAATCTCCGCCCCACTGACGTCCTCTTTTTCAAAGATGGTCGCCCCATGGAAGGCTCGTCCGCCGGTCATGGTGCCGCTTGGCCGCTCCCTCATGTGCTGGATTCCGCCCTACACGCCGCCCTCCATCGCTCGGGGCTGGAGAAGAAAGCTCACAAACACACCGTGGGACGATCGTCGGATCGCGATCGCGACAATGAGAGCAAACGCACCCGCCTCTTCGGCTCCCTGCAATCCGTGGGACCCTTCCCGGTGAGCCCGGATGGCGAGTGGTTTTTTCCTCGTCCAGCCGATGCCGACCAAATCGGCTCCAGCAAAAGCACGCACAGGCCTTTGGCCTCTCTTCCCGAAGGGGCCGCCAGCAGTCTCACCAAGGGGCTCAAGCCCGTGGTGAGCCTTCATCCACCCTCAAAGAACAAGGCCGAGAAATGGCTGAGCGCAGCCGCTTATCAGGCCTACTTGAAGCAAACGGAATCCTTGCCTGCGGAACACTATTGCCACGATGAGACGATTTTCTCGGCCGAACACAATATCGGAATCGGCATTGAGACCAGCACCGGGGCCCAGGACGGAAAGAGCTTTTACTCCGCCTCCTACCTGCGCCTCCAGCAGGGCTGGTCCTTGGGGCTCTTGACCTCTTGTTTGGATAAGGGCGAAAAAGAAGCTCAGGACAAGGAGGGACGCATCGATCTGATTGAGAAGACCTTCCAAAACTCAGGCCACGCCAACCATATTCTCGCGGGAGGACAACAACGCACCTGCACCGTTTACCGCACCACTCCCGAGGTCTTGCCTTTGCCGACCGGAAGCGCGATCACAGGAAACCTGGTGCGCTGGACTCTGCTGACCCCGGCCATTTTTCCCCTGCTCACAGGCGAAAACAATCATCCCGGTGGCTGGTTGCCGACTTGGATTGAACCGGAGATGCTGAAGATTCGCCTAAAGACCCGGCCAGCGCGGGAGAAGGGGCAGTCGCGCAAAGCTTGGCGCGATGCCGTGAACGGAGCCCCTGCCATCGACGGCCAGCTGATCGCGGCCCTCCTTCCCCCTGCCATTCCGGTGACGGGATGGTCGCTGGGAAAGGCGGAGGGTGAAGGCGGTCGCGGGTTTGGGGCCAAATCCACCCATCTCGCCGTCCCGGCGGGAGCGGTCTATTACTTCGAGTGCGAGAGCGACAAAGAGGCACGCAAGCTGGCTGACGAGCTCAACTGGCATGGAGCGCCCGCCAGCCAGAGGCTGGCCCCCACCATCGTCAACCGCCGCTCCTCCTTGTTCGGCGAAAAAGGCTTCGGCCTCGGCGTGTGCTCGAACTTTCGATACCACGGTAGCAGCGAGCATCCTGCTTGCTGAGTCGTGACCTCGGCCATCCTGGCCGAGTCCCCCAACGCCAAGCGAGACGCTTGCCGCCCCCTTGTGCCAAGCCAGAGGCTTGCACCCACCCTCTCCAATCCAACCTCAGAAACATCATGAAAACAAAACTACTCTACATCTTCACCCGCACTCCCCTCCATGTTGGAGTGGGTTCATCTGTCGGAGCGGTGGACCTCCCCATCCGCCGGGAGCGCCATACGAATCATCCCATCATTCCCGGTAGCTCAATCAAAGGAGTCTTCCGCGACTGCGCTTCCCATTCCCAAGACACGCAATCTCTCATTCGCGACCTCTTTGGCCCCGACAATGACGAGATTGACGACACCAACAAAGCTCAAGCTGGCGACCTTGCCTTCGGCGAAGCCCGGCCCATCGCCTTTCCGGTGCGCTCTGCTAAAGGGGCTTTTGCTTACGTGACCTGCCCCTTCGTCCTGCAGCGCTTTGCCCGCGAAGCCAACCTTCCCGACCTCTCCGACTTGCCCCAACCAAACGACCAAACCTGTCTCGCCGGCAAAACAGTCAGTATCGACAATCCGGCCAAACGAGTGGTCTTGGAAGAATATGCCTTCGAAAAGAAAGAGGACTTCCCCGCCGAATGGCAAACCGCCCTTCTTTCCCTCAGCGAAGACCCGGTCTGGCAAGAAGCCAAGGATCGGCTCGTCCTGCTCAGTGATGGCGACTTTGCCCACTTCGTCACCACCACTACCGAAATCTCCACCCAAACTAAGATTAATCCCGAGACTGGAGCAGTTGCAAAGGGGGCGCTCTTCAACATGGAATGCATCCCGGCAGAAACCCTCTTCGCCGCTCCAGTACAAATCATCGGACGATACAAGGATACCGATAGCGAAGCGGGCCTTGCAGCCATCGTAGAGAACAACCCCATCATGCAATTCGGGGGAAACTCCACCACCGGTCGAGGCTTTTGCTCCATCACCCTCAAATAAGAACTATCATGAAAAATCTCGCTCAAATTCGCGCCGCAAACGCCCTCGCCTTTGCAAATAGCCCTGCGGAAAAAAGAGGAAAAGACGGTGGTGAGGCCATCAAGAAGATTCCACCCATGATTGCATCTAATGGACTTCTCGCTGCCATTGCTTTTTCGGTTGAAGTCAAAAACGACAAACTTCAACGCCCCGGCTATGCCGCTATCTTTGATGCCATCGCTAAACATCTCGGATCTTCCGATATAGCCATCATCTCCAGCAAGGGAGCCCCAGATCTAATCGTCAAACTCACAGAATCCGACAGCCAAACCCTCAAGCTGGCGACCGCTGAGGCCATGGAGTGGCTCGCCTACGCCCGTCGTTTCGTCACCACCTAAGATGCCATGATTCCTTTAGCAAAAGACACCCGCGAATCCATTGGAGCCTTCGCCGACAGGGTCGAAAACCGCTCTCTCCTCTTCGAGAAAATGGTTCTCGCCAAGACCTGGGGTCACGAAGCTCGCTTTGAAGATGCCCAGCGATTCAACGTTCTCCGAGCCTCATTTGACGGACACAAAGTGCTCGGCCAAGAGCGCGAAGCCGCCTCTCGCAAAGCGCAGCGTGGTGGAAAGAATGCCGACAAAGAAGCTTACAAGGCCAAGGTCGCCGGCGCTTTGGCGGGAATTCGCCTGGAGAACACCAACTTGGCAGAGTCACGAATCCGCTCCACTCTCCGTCTGCAAGCGGACCTCGCCCGGACCTACGGGGGTCGCTGCGTCACCTTCCCTGCCCAGCTGGGAGGCCGCCTCCTTATCAACATGGCGGGAGGGGTGATGGAGAACTCCGGCCTTTCCCTGGACCGTATCACTGGCCTCCCCATTATTCCAGGAAGCGCGATCAAGGGAATCACCCGCCACGAAGCTCTGTGGGAAATTCGGAACTCACAAGACGAACCTGCCAAGCAGACCCTCCTTCTTCGTCAGGCTCTCGCCATCTTTGGCTTCAGTCCCAACGACACCGCTAGGAACGGCGATTTCCTTTGGGCGGTCCACGGAAAGCAGGCTCTGCTCGAAGAGGCTCACCGCGGCTTCCCCAGCGACACCTTCAAAGGCCTCTGTTCCTTTCTGCCAGCTCAGCCATCCAGCACCAAAAGACTGGCCATCGTGGCCGAAGTTCTCACCCCCCACTTCAATAACAACCTCCGACCAATCTTCTTTCCTGCCGTCGAAGCGGGTTCGGAGTTTGCCTTCGCCATCATCGCCAATCGGTCCCCTGCTGGCAAAGGGTTGCAAGATCTCACTCGCAGCACCTTGCTTGAAATGGCCAAAAAATGGCTCCAATCCGCTCTCGCCAACAACGGCATCGGAGCCAAGACCGGGGCTGGCTATGGCTGGTTCAAACTCGATCCCCAGGCAGAAGCCAGACAAGCCGAAGCTCTCGCCGCCGAGCAAGCCCGCATCGCTGCGGAACAGGCAGCCGCCGAAGCCCGCGCCCGAGAGGAGGCGGAAGCGCAAGCCGCCGCGAAGGCCGAAGAAGAGCGCTTGGCGAATCTCCCGGCTCGGGACCGATTCCGCGAGAACATTTCCGCTCTGAACGATCAAGATTTTGCCAGTCTCGCCAATTCTCTTTCGGAAAGCGAAAGAGACGAACAACTGGCCTTCTTCGATGTCCTGCTCAGCAAAGCCAAAAAAGAACGCCGAAAGCAGTGGTCCAAAAAGAAAGCCCAACTCTGGGAAAATCTTCGTGACCTGGCCCAATCCCACAACATTGAACTCAGCTAAGATGGAAACTCTCACCTATCAGTTCACCCTCCTCAGCGACACCTTCGTCCACGGAGCCTACCAAACCCAGGATTTCAATCAGCCCGAACTCCGCGCTCCTTCAGTCAAAGGAATGATTCGCTGGTGGCACGAAGCGCTGGGTTACTCGAAAGCGGATGCCGACCATATCTTTGGAAAAGTCAAAGGAGGTAACAAAGCGTCTCTCGTCATCGTTAGAGTAGAGCCAATCGAACCACCCGACATTTCAGAGTCTCCGTTTTTGCCACATAAAAGCCGCAAACCCAAGTTCGCCATCACTCCGGGGACATTCTTTCGACTTTCGCTGATACCACGCCGGGAGGGCCTTTCGGGATCTTTCAAAGAACAACTCAAGCAAGCGACCGAGGCTTGGCTTCTTCTCGGCTCCATCGGGCAGCGCTCCAATCGGGCAGCCGGATCGGTTCTTTGGGAGAAATGCCCGACGACCCAGAAAGATTTCGAGATCATCGTCGGCGACCTAACGAAAGGGAGCAGAGTCTCCTTCGCCATTCTCGACCGCGTATTTGAGAATGATATTGAAGCCCGGGATCTAGCAGGACGCTTTCCAAAACATGCTCCAAAGGATTGGAAAAATCCCTCCACCGTTCCCGGCGCTGTTTTCGGTTCGGCTTCTCCTCGAAAGCCTTCTTCACTCAAACTGAAAGTCGTGGACCTCGACCAAGCCTATCGTCTCCTGGCGCTTTGGATTCCAAGCGACTCCCAAGACAATCCTGCAAACCTAGAAGCTGCGATAAAAATGATGAAGACCTTCGAAGGAAAAGCCGAACTAGGCCGCCTTCTTCAATCCGCTCTCCCCCAACTCACCGCCTAACCTCGCATGCACCTTCTCGCTACATTGGGCTCCAGCTTTGGGGTCGTGCCGGAGGCTTTTTTGCTGGGGAATGGTCCGGAGCAGTATGCCCGCGTCACGGTGCTGGCCACCTCGGGGGTCCCTGATAGCGTGAGGCAGGTTCGGGAGTGGTTTGCCGGGCACGCGCCGCAGGTGGCGCTTTCGCTTCGGGTCATCGCCGATCTGCCCGATATCCGCAATCATGGCGACCACGCCCGGTTCGAGGAAGCTCTTCTGCGCTGCTATGCGGCGGTCTTGCGACAGGAGGAGAGTTTGGAGAAGATCCATCTCTGCCTCGCGGGAGGGTTCAAGACCATTTCCAGTGCCGTGCACCAGACCGCCGATCTGCTGGGCTGCGGCAAGTTGTTTCATATCACCAGCCCTTTCGGTCATCGCTTTGATACCGATGCAGAATTTCGCCAAGGCATCGCGGAGGGACTGATCAATTTGATCGACCTCGGTCCCCGACCCGGTTGGCCGACTATCCAGACTTTGCTCGACGAGGCTCCGGCCCCGCAGGGGGAGACGCTTCGTATTGAAAACATTACTCTCCGCGAACAGGTGCAGAACCGGCTGCAGGAGGCCAATCGGCTCGCGCAATCGGAAAGGGAGCTGGCAGCGTTGCCCTTTCCCCAAATCGCCCGTTGGTCTCCGGCGGCGCGGGATTGGCTCAACCAGCCGCTCGACCCGAACGCGGATGCCGATTGGGTGCGGGGGCTGCCGAAAGTGGAGTTGCACTGTCATCTGGGAGGCTTTGCCACCCACGGCGCGCTGCTGGCGGAGGTGCGGGCGGCGGCAAGGCATCCGGAGAGGCTCCCTCCTCTGCCCGAGCCGGACAGTGAAGCGGATCGCAAGACTTCTCCCCCGGCAGACTGGCCATGCCCGGCCGAGCCCATCGGGCTGGAGCCCTACCGCCATCTCGGCGACCTCAATGGCTCGGCCCTGCTCCGCGACCCGGGCTGCCTGCGCAAGCAGATCGAGCTGCTTTATCACCACTTTGCAGCCGAGAACATTCAGCATGCGGAGGTCCGTTGTTCGCCCGGGAATTACGCCTCCCCGGGGCGCTCGCCCTGGAAGGTGCTGGAGGAGATCCTCACGGGCTTTGAGGAGGTGGCTGCGAGCTTCCCAGCTTGCAGTCCCGTGGCTGCGAGCTTCCCAGCTTGCAGTCCCGTGTCCCCGCCCGTCCCGGGCGCGGGAGAGGCTGCCACCTTCATCCCCTACAACGAAGACAAAGACTATTCCCAAACCTGGCGCGACCTTCCCCACCGTCATCAGGAAGGGGCCACCGCCTTTGTCACCTTCCGGCTCGCGGATTCCCTTCCCAAGGACCGGGTGAAAAGTTGGCTGGCCGAACGAGAGCTCTTCCTTGCCAAGCATCCCAAGCCCTGGAGCGAAGAAATCTGGCGCAACTATCAGCGCCGATTTCCCCGCCAGCTCGAGAACTGGCTCGATCGCTCCCATGGCTCTTGCCTTCTCCGGAATCCCGAAAACGCAGCCCTCGTGGCACAAGCCCTCCAGCACTTCGACGGCGAGCGCTACATCCTCGACCGCTTCGTGGTGATGCCCAATCACGTCCACGCCTTAGTCAAGCCTCTCGGCTCGCACAAGCTGGCCGACATTCTTCACTCCTGGAAATCCTTCACCGCCAAGGCCATCAATGAGCGCGAAAATCGCGCGGGCCAGCTCTGGCAACACGAATCCTATGACCATCTGGTGCGGAGCGAACGCCAGCTGGAGCACTATCGGCACTACATCGCGGAGAATCCGGAAAAGGCCGGTCTAGAGCAAGGCTACCTGGTGGGACAAGGTCTTGGACTGGTCGTGGGGGCAAGCACCCCTGCTTGCCCTGAGGTGGGAACAAGCTTCCCAGCTTGTCCAGAGGTGACCCCGGCCGTCCCGGACGCGGGTCATTCCCTGCCAAGCGAGACGCTTGCCGCCACCTCTGAGCCAAGCCAGAGGCTTGCTCCCACCATCAACCTCATCATCATCGGCACGCGCCAACCGGGGGGCGACTACCGCACCCAAATCATCAAGCACCTCATGCTCGCGGTCACCGCTGCCGAGCACTTTGGTGAGAGCCGCAGCTGCCGGGTCGTCGGGGTTGACCTTGCCGGATTCGAGGATCCCAGCACCCGCTCCCACTACTTCCGCGACGACTTCCTCCCCGTCCACCGGGCCGGACTCTCCCTCACCGTGCATGCGGGCGAGAACGACGATGCCGAAGCCATCTGGTCCGCCATCTTCGACCTCTCCGCCATGCGTCTCGGCCACGGACTCTCCCTCCACGAGAGCCCCGCCCTCCTCCGCTCGGTGGCCCAACGTCGCATCGCCATCGAGATGTGTCCCTACGCCAATCTACAAATCAAAGGCTATCCCCTCGACAAAGCCGTCGACCTGGCCCCGGAAGAGAAACGCTACCCCCTCCTCCGCTACCTGCGAGCCGGGGTTCCCGTCACCGTCAATACCGACAACATCGGCATCAGTGCCGCCAGCCTCAGCGACAACCTTCTACTCCTGCCTCGCCTCTGCCCCGGCCTCACCCGTCTCGACGTTCTGCACCTCCTACGCCACGCCATCGAGCACAGCTTCCTGCCGCAAGAAGAGCGGGAAAGGCTGTTGGGGCAGATTCATCTATCTCACCAATAATCCTTAATTCCACCGCAATGACTCTTATCACCTTTCTCGGCATCGGAAACTATACCGAAACCACATACAACCCTTGTGATTTTTCGAACCTTCCACAGCCACAACACACCGACCCTCAACCCCTCACAAGCAGATTTTTCTCAGCGGCCTTAGCAAAGTGGACTCACCCTGTTCGCATACTTGTCATCACCACACAGGACGCATCTAACAAACATGAAAAGGAATTGAGAAAAGAACTCACAGGATACGAAGTTGAATTTTTCCAGCTTCCATTGCAAACGGGAACGGAATCCGATCTCTGGGATTACTTTCAAGTTCTCACCGAAAACCTCTGCAAAGGAGAAAATATCATCGCTGATATCACACACGGCTTTCGTAGCACCCCCATTGTCACTCTTCTTGCTCTTACTTATCTCAGGATGACCCGCGCCGTTCAGGTTCACGGTCTCTATTATGGAGCCTTCGATGCCGTTCCTAGGGATTATCCTCTCAAGCCCACCTTCGATCTTTCACCCTTTCTCTCACTTCTCCAGTGGACGAGCGCTGCCGAATCTTTTTTCGAAACAGGTGACGCAACTCAAATTAGCCATCTCATTGAGCATACTCAAAGAAACCTCTGGGCGAATAAGACGCTTTCCAAATCCGAGAACCCACGCAATCTGACCCCTTTGGCGAGAACATTACGTGAGACCTCCGCAAATCTCCGCACCCTTCGATTGCAGGATCTTTCAACCTCTGCCAGCGAACTCAAAACCAAGTCGGACGCCGCCGAAACAGAGATAGACCAATTCCTTCCCCCTTTCGGACACCTTATCAAATTGATTGCAGACGAGCTAATCGCTCACCGGGAGGCAGGGCTGTCTTCCCGAAAGAATTCCGAAAGCAACCTTCCTGAGGAAACCGATCTCCAAGCCCAACTCGACCTCATCCGATGGCTTCTGGCGAAAGGACACCCCGTGTCCGCCTTGACCTTGGCAAGGGAGTGGATCGTAACCGCCTTCGCAGCCCATTTGCGCCCAGCCCCTCCTTTTCCACTCGTTTATTCGGAACGCAAACCTTTTGAAGCCATTCTCAATTATCGCACAAACCCCAAAGCAAAGAAACAATCTCTCGACGAAGATCTTCTAGCCAAAAGCGAAGAGCTCCCCCCGACCCTTCTTGCCACCTTTGAAACCCTTTGGAGCCAAACCACGGGGCCTCGGAACGATCTCAATCACGCCAACCACAACGACAAATCCCACAAGGCTTCCGCTCTGAGGGATAAGGTATCCGAGCTTGTTGCCGCTTTTCCCACCCTCATTCCCTAAGCGCATTTTGCCCCCATCAAGCTGGAAGCTTGCCCACCCACCTGTGCCAAGCGAGACGCTTGCACCCACCACTGTGCCAAGCCAGAGGCTTGCACCCACCCTCCCACCTCATGCCCTCCGCCTGGTTAACCCTGCCCCGCGCCACCGTGCGCCTTGTCTCCCGTCGTCTCGACGTCTCCGGCGTCAATGAAGACGACCAGAAAGTCAGCCGCCAGATCCCCCTGCGCGACCTCGACCGCCTCATCGTCACCTCCGGCATCACCCTCACCGGACCCGCCCTCGCCGCCCTCATGGATGAGGAAATCCCCGTCGTCCACTTGAACCACAGCGCCACCCGCTTCCTCGGCACCACCCTCTCCCCCGGCAGCCATCACGCCCCCGCCCGGCTCCGCCAATACGAGCTCACCCTCTCCCCCGCGCGCTCCCTCCCCCTCGCCGCCCAGCTCATCGCCGCCAAGATTCGCAACCAGCGCCGCCTCCTCCAGCGCCTCTGCAACGACCGGGGGCACGACTCCACCACCGAGCTCGCCCGCCTCAACGCCCTCCACCAGCGCGCCCTCCACCCCGGCGACGCCCCCGAGCTCCTCGGCCTCGAAGGCGCCGCCTCCGCCACCTACCTCTCCGCCTGGGCCCGCCTTCTCCCCAGCGACTTCCCCTTCGAGAAACGCTCCCGCCGCCCCCCACTCAACCCCGTCAACGCCGTCCTCTCCTTCATCTCCGTCGTCCTCACCAACGAGCTCACCGCCCTCCTCCACGCCCACGGGCTCGACCCCGCCCTCCCCGTCTTTCACAGCCCCGACTCCGGCCGCCCCTCCCTCGCTCTCGACCTCATCGAGCCCTTCCGCCCCGTCATCGTCGAAGCCCTCACCCTCGACCTCTTCTCCCGCGGCATGCTCCAGCAGCAACACTTCCAACCCAGCGAAGACGGCGGCATCCACCTCGACCCCATCGGCCGCCAAAAGCTCATCCTCCAGTATGAAAAGCGCGTGCAACGCGAATTCCTCTCCACCCAGCGTCAGCACCGCACCTCCCTGCGCCAGCAATTCGACTACGCCGTCACCGACTTCAAATCCGCCCTCGCCCCACCCCACGACCTCTCCCCCTTCCTCATCAACTAACCCCACTCAAAACTCAAAACTCAAAACTCAAAACTCAAAACTCAAAACTCAAAACTTAAAACTTAAAACTCAAAACTCTGAACTCTGAACTCTCAACTCCCCCCTGGTGGGACGACCTCTTCCCCCAAGTTCCCTATCAATGGTCCCCGCCGGGAAATACCGACATGCTCATCCTCATCGGCTACGACATCACCGACGCCAAGCGGCTCAACAAAGTCGCCAAGACCTGTCTCGACTACGGCGTGCGCACCCAGTATTCCTTCTTCGAGTGCCACCTCGACGCCTTGGAATTCGACCAGCTCTGGTATCGTCTCAACGAAATCATTGATAGCGAAGAAGACAAACTCGTCGCCTACACCCTCGATGCCAAGTCGGCCCGCAAGACCCGCACCGCCGGCCAGATGGTCAGCCCCGAGAAAGTCATCTGCTACCTCGTCTGACGCGACGGCCAAAGAGCCCAAAACCGCCACCTCGCGTCAACACACAGAAACCACTCAAAATAAAGTGATAGAACCCAGAGAAAGCGCCTATCGACCTCTCCAGCCACCCTCAATCTGGTGCGCGAACGATGGTCCCGTCAAAAGCACCCATTTGAGGATTGGCAGCGAGTGGATTACTGCTACCCTCTCCCCCCAATCCCCTCAGCCGAAAGGCACTGAAGACGTTCATGCCGACTGACGAATATCATGTTCATAATTGCTCCCCCCAATCCCCTCAGCCGAAAGGCACTGAAGACAAAACAATACCTAGTGATGCTAGGTATTGTTTGGGACTCCCCCCAATCCCCTCAGCCGAAAGGCACTGAAGACCCTAGTGATGCTAGGTATTGTTATTGAAGGTTATATTGACTCCCCCCAATCCCCTCAGCCGAAAGGCACTGAAGACCTCCAATATTGGAGGCTAGCTCACCTTCGCTGGCCTCACTCCCCCCAATCCCCTCAGCCGAAAGGCACTGAAGACAGAGCGCGCAAAAAACTAACATGATCAGGAAAAGCTCGCCACTCCCCCCAATCCCCTCAGCCGAAAGGCACTGAAGACTCGGCGCTTCCGCCGTGTTTTAGTGACACCTTAGATCTCCCCCCAATCCCCTCAGCCGAAAGGCACTGAAGACGTATTGAATAGAACTCTCTAGTTCTACAATAGCACGCTCCCCCCAATCCCCTCAGCCGAAAGGCACTGAAGACCCCGTGCAGCCCGTGCAGCCCGTGCATTCCAGGCAGCTCCCCCCAATCCCCTCAGCCGAAAGGCACTGAAGACCTTGCGCGCAAGTAAACCCCTTGCGCGCATTCCATCCTCCCCCCAATCCCCTCAGCCGAAAGGCACTGAAGACATATCCTTAATTTAAGACTCTCCCAACACTCGGTTCTCCCCCCAATCCCCTCAGCCGAAAGGCACTGAAGACCCGCAAACCGGAATACAAACCTTCGGATAAGACTCCTCTCCCCCCAATCCCCTCAGCCGAAAGGCACTGAAGACCAAGCGATAATCTCGGGGTTCTCTTTTTTAGCCATCTCCCCCCAATCCCCTCAGCCGAAAGGCACTGAAGACTCTTTTTCATTTGCTCAAGATCGTATTCATCCATGCGACTCTCCCCCCAATCCCCTCAGCCGAAAGGCACTGAAGACGCGCCCCATGACCACGCTTTTCAATTCCGTAGGCGGTCTCCCCCCAATCCCCTCAGCCGAAAGGCACTGAAGACGTTCAGTGACTGGATAACGTTTCTTTCCATCCTTCCCTCCCCCCAATCCCCTCAGCCGAAAGGCACTGAAGACACTACTGAACAGTGCTAATCAAGTGAACAGTGTTCACGCTCCCCCCAATCCCCTCAGCCGAAAGGCACTGAAGACAGCTCACGTAAGTGTAAGACATGTCGTCTCCTCTCAACCTCCCCCCAATCCCCTCAGCCGAAAGGCACTGAAGACGTGTTAATTGCGGCTTAGACTGATCCTTGAACCGAAGCTCCCCCCAATCCCCTCAGCCGAAAGGCACTGAAGACATCCCAATCGCAGGTGAACAGGCCGACAATGTAATCCCTCCCCCCAATCCCCTCAGCCGAAAGGCACTGAAGACCGCGCGTCAAACGCGGCCCGGTCTTCAAACACTTCCTCCCCCCAATCCCCTCAGCCGAAAGGCACTGAAGACAAGGCCAGCGAGAAGCTGGCCTTCAGTCTGGGGTCGCTCTCCCCCCAATCCCCTCAGCCGAAAGGCACTGAAGACGAAAAAAGATTCAAGACTGCAAGATGCAAGACGCAAGACTCTCATCTCCCCACTCCTCCTATCTCCACC
Source organism: Roseibacillus ishigakijimensis (assembly GCF_016595415.1). Taxonomy (GTDB): domain Bacteria; phylum Verrucomicrobiota; class Verrucomicrobiia; order Verrucomicrobiales; family Akkermansiaceae; genus Roseibacillus; species Roseibacillus ishigakijimensis. The sequence goes on along the minus strand of NZ_JAENIO010000003.1, from coordinate 41,749 downwards.
GTAATCCGGGGAATCTTGAATCTTGAATCTTGAATCTTGAATCTTGAATCTTGAATCTTGAATCTTGAATCTTGAATCTTGAATCTTGAATCTTGAATCCCACGAACGGATTTTCTCACTTTCGGCGTGCGCCGACGGGGGTGGGGAGGTGGAATGGGCCCACCTATGAAACTCGATACCCTCTGCCTGCACGGCGGCCATACGCCCGATTCCGATACCAAATCCCGCGCGGTGCCGGTCTACCGGACCTCCGCCTTCACCTTCGACTCCACCGAACACGCGGCCAATTTGTTTGCCCTCAAGGAGCTGGGAAACATTTACACCCGCCTCATGAACCCCACCAACGACGTCTTGGAGAAGCGGGTTTGCTTGTTGGAAGGGGCACCCGAGATGGGGGGCTTGGCGCACTCCTCGGGCACTTCGGCCATTTTCAATACCATCATCAATCTCGCCGAGGCCGGGGACAATATCGTCTCGGCACGCAATCTTTACGGGGGCACTTACACTCAGTTCAAGGACATCCTGCCGAAGCTGGGCATCGAGGTGCGCTTCGTGGATTCCAATGATCCGGCCAGCTTCGCGGCGGCGGCGGATGAGAAGACGCGCGCCTTTTTCACCGAGACGGTCTCCAATCCCGCGCTGGAGGTGGCCGATCTGGAGGCCATCGCGGAGGCCGCCCACCTGGCTGGGGTGCCGCTGGTGGTGGATAGCACCTTCACCACCCCGGCTCTGCTCCGGCCCTTGGAGCACGGAGCCGACATCGTGGTGCACTCGCTGACGAAATGGCTGGGAGGGCATGGCACGGGTATCGGCGGCCTGGTGGTGGACTCCGGCAAATTTAACTGGGCCGGAGGGCAGCACCCCCTCTACGACGAGCCCGACGCCTCCTACCACGGGCTGCGCTGGGGTCACGATCTGCCGGCTCCGCTAGCCCCCCCTGGCCTTCATTCTACGCATGCGCACCGGGCCGATGCGCAATCTGGGGGCTTGCCTGTCCCCCGACAATGCTTGGATGTTTTTGCAAGGCATCGAGACCCTGCCGCTACGCATGGAGCGCCATTGCGAGAACGCGGCGGCAGTGGCGAAGTATCTCGCCAATCATGAGTTGGTGGAGTGGGTGCGCTTCCCGGGGCTCTCGGGCGATTCCCAATTTGCCAAGAACGAGAAATACCTCGGTGGCAAAGGGGGTCCCATGGTGGTCTTCGGCATCCGGGGCGGGGCCGAGGCTGGCAAGAAGTTCATCGAGTCCCTGAGCCTGCACTCCCACGTTGCCAATGTGGGCGATGCCAAGTCGCTGGCCATCCATCCCGCCACGACCACCCACAGCCAATTGAACGAAGAGCAGCAGGCTGCGGGCGGCATCACCCCCGAGCTCATCCGCTTGAGCGTGGGCATCGAGCACATCGACGACATTCTGGCCGACCTCGAGCAAGGTTTGCAAAAGGCCACCGCCTAACCACCCCGCCCGGGGTCTGCCCGGCGGGAAACACCCCTTGCTTGCACCAAGAACCGGCAGAGGACGTTTCCCTGCCGGTTTTTTTTCAGGCCCTCGCCCGCCCCACTAGCCCTTGCCAAAGCCAGCCTTGAGGTCCTGAATGCTGGTGGCGCGCAGGAAGAGGGCAAAGGCCCCGAAGGCGGTCGCCCCCGTGCTGACCAGAATGACCATGGCGCCAATGCGCTGCCAACTCGCGCCTTCCTCGAACCAAGGTGCCAGACCCTTGGCGGCGAAAAAGAGGACGACCCCCATGAGAAGACTGCAGAGCACCATGCGGCCGAGGCGGAAGACCACGGACTCCGACATCACCACGAAGCCATGCAAGCCGCGCCAGAGCATGAAGACATTGACCCACGCGGCGATGGATGTGGCCAGCGCGAGCCCGACATGACCGAGCCAAGGGAAAAGAAGGAGGCTGACCACGATATTGACCAACACCATGGTGAGCGCCATCTTCATCGGATTCTTGGTATCGCCTTTGGCAAAATAGCCGGGCTGCAGGACCTTGATGAGCACGTAGCCCGGAAGGCCGAGGGCAAAGGCCGCCAGGGCCCGCCCGGTCTGCACCGCATCGGCGCGCACGAACTCCCCCCGCTGGAAGAGACCGGCGATGAGCTCGGTGGGCACCACCACCATGGCTGCCGCCGCAGGCAGGGTGAGCAACATCCCAAGCTCGATTCCACGCGTGATGGTCTTGCCCGCCTGGCGCTCCAGCCCGCCCTGTAGCTGGCGGGTGACCTCCGGCAGGAGGACCACCCCGAGGGCGATTCCGATCATCCCGAGGGGCAGCTGGTAGACGCGGTCCGAGTAGTAAAGATACGACACCGCACCAGGCTGGAAGGAGGCGATGATGCCACCGATGAGGAGGTTGATCTGTTGCACACTGGCGGAAGCGACCCCCGGTCCCATGAGAGCGAAAAGCTTCTTCATCTCGCGGTCCAGACGCGGACGCACCAGCTTGATGGGCGCGCCCTTTTTCAGACAAGTGGCCCACAGCGCGGCCAATTGAAGAAAGCCAGCCACTGCAACCGCCCAAGCAAGGGTCTCCCCCGGCAGCCAGCCCCGCCAGCCAATGAAGCCCAGGGCGATGAGGAAAACGAGATTGAGAATGACCGGAGCGGCGGCGGGCATGCCAAAGATGCGGAAGGTATTGAGCACCCCGCTGAGGTGCGCGGCCAGGGCCATGCAGAGGAGGTAGATGAACATGATGCGGGCCAACTTGACGGTGGTCTCGAAGGTGCCCGGATCATTGCGATAAATCTCAGTGGAGCCCTGCCCCGCCAGCGAGAGCGAGAACCAGCGGAAGTCCTCGCCCGCTTTCCCCCGGGGCCGCGAAAACTGGTAGGAATCAGCCCCGCTCCGGGCCACAAAGACTCCCTCTTCCCACGTGAAGCCCTCCACCACAAAGTTGTTCTGCCGGATGAGCTTGATCTCCTCCGCCCGCTCTTCAGTAAAGTCCTCGGCCTCTTCCCCGGAAAGCCCGGGCGGCAGCTCGATGGTCAAGGGCCCCAGCACCGTGTGGTAGCGCCCGGCCAGGGCCACTTCCTCACTGACGGGCGCACCCAAGCGGCGGACCTCCCGGGCGCTCTTTTGCCCGAAGAGACCGCCCAATCCCCGGTCCTCACTGGCAAAGCTCACCTCGCTGACCCGCAAGGAGCCTTTTTCCAGGGGATTGAGAAACATCGCCCGCGCCCCCTTGGTGCCCACTTCAAAGGTCTGCCCCTTTTCCTGCAGCACGATCTCGGTGGTCTTGCCAAAGAAAGAGGGGTCGACATCGCGGGCCTTGAACCCCGGCACGACGAGATTCATGAGCAGGGGCATGGCGGGAATGGCCACCAGAGTGAAGATCCCCAGCACCACGAAGAGCATGGAAAAAGCCTTGCTGGCAAAGCGGATCCCGCCTGCATGATCGGCCGCCACCTTGCGGCCAAAGAGGGGCACAAAAGCGGCATTGAAGGCCCCCTCACCGAAAATACGTCGAAAGAGATTGGGAAAACGAAAAGCAGCGAAAAAGGCATCCGCCACCAGCCCGGTGCCCAGAAAACGCGCGATAAGAATATCGCGGAGAAAACCCAGCAATCGGCTTATGAGCGTGAAGCCCGAGACCGTCATCAATGACCGTAACATCTGGCAGAAAGCTGAGTCCCCCGGCCGCCAAATTCAATTTCAATCGCTGTCACCCACCGGCAGCCCTCTCCCCGGTCTCCCGCTCCCCTCACGGCCCGGCCACGGAAGGGGAAAAAATCGCTAGCGTCACTTTTGGCAGGTCCTGCCTTGTCTTGCTGCTCGCTTGCGATCATCGTCGCCCCCGTGTCCCTCACCGCTGAAGACCTCGCCGCCACCTTGGAAGAAATCGCCCTCCTGCTGGAGTTGAAAGGCGAAAATCCCTTCAAAACCCGGGCCTACCGCAATGGCGCGGATATCATTCGCGACTACGAAGGCGATTTTTTCCAAAAGGCCAAAGACAACGACCTCAAAGGCATCAAGGGCATCGGAGAGGCCCTGCAGGAAAAGCTGCACGAACTGGCCCGCACCGGCAAACTGGACTACTACCTCGACCTCAAGCACCAGTTCCCGGAAACCCTCTTCGAGCTCTTTGAGCTGCAAGGACTGGGGCCCAAAAAAATCAAGGTGCTCTACGAAGAGCTCGGCATCGCCACCCTAGGAGCGCTGAAACGAGCATGTGCCGATGGCTCGGTGGCCGAGCTAAAGGGCTTTGGCAAAAAAACGGCGGAGAAAATCCTCGCCGCGATCGCGACCCACGAACGCTTTTCGGGGCGCTATCGCCTCGCCGATGCCGCCCACGAGGCCGAGCCCCTACGCGACTACCTGCGGGAGCATCCCGCCGTGCACCAGCTCGAGATCGCGGGCTCCTACCGCCGGGGCAAGGAGACCGTGCACGACCTCGACTTCCTCGTCGCCACCGATCGTCCGGCGGAATTGACCGAGTATTTCGCCAGCTATCCCGGTAGCATCGAGACCATCGCGCAAGGCGAGACCAAGGCCGCCATCCGGCTGGAGAACGGGCTCCAGTGCGACTTGCGGGCGGTTTCCAGCGCCCAGTTTCCCTTTGCCCTGCAATACTTCACCGGTTCCAAGGAGCACAATGTCGCCCTCCGCAGCCGGGCCAAGGCACGCGGCTGGTCGCTCAACGAATACGACTTTTCCCCCATCCGGGAGGATGCCGACGAAAGGCCCCCGATCGAGACCGAGGCCGACCTCTACGCGGCTCTCCATCTGGCCTTCGTTCCTCCCCCCCTGCGGGAAAACCGGGGAGAAATCGAAGCCGCCGCCGAGAATGAGCTCCCTCCCCTCCTGCAGCAGGAGCATCTGCGCGGAACCTTCCACAATCACACCACCGCTTCCGATGGCCGCAATACCCTGCGGGAAATGGCGGAGGCCGCCCGCGAGCTGGGGATGGACTATCTCGGCATCAGCGATCACAGTAAATCCTCGCCCCAGGCCAATGGACTGGACGAAGAACGGCTCCACACCCAAATCGCAGAAATTCGGGCTCTCAATGAGGAACTGGATGGCAGCCTGCACCTCTTCGCGGGCTCGGAGGTCGATATCCTCAAGGATGGCAGCCTCGATTTCGACGACGATCTCCTGAGCGAACTCGACTACGTGGTGGCCTCCGTGCACAACTCCTTCTCCCTCCCAGAGGCGGAAATGACGGCTCGGGTCATCCGCGCCATCGAGAATCCCCACGTCACCATGCTCGGCCACTCCACCGGCCGTCTCCTCCTGCGCCGGGAAGCCTACCCCATCAATCTTGACAAAATCATCGATGCGGCGGCGGCCAACGAAACCATCATCGAGCTCAATTGCTCGGCCAAGCGCATGGACATGGATTGGCGCTACTGGAAGCGGGCCCGCGACAAGGGCGTGCTCTGCTCCATCAACCCCGATGCCCACAGCACCAGCCAGTTGCAAGCACTCCACTTTGGCGTGCGCGTGGCGCAGAAAGGCTGGCTGCGCAAGGAAGACGTTTTCAATACCCGCACCCTGGCCGAAGTGCGCGCTTATTTGCAAAAGTGAGGGCCCTCCTCACTTCCTTCGCCTCCCCCGCAAGCGCCCCGCCAGAGGGTTGGCCGAAAATGTGCTGGCCACTCTGGCCCGCGAACGGCAAAATTTCTCACCACAATCCACATGTCTACCAACGTGATTCCTGCCGACGAAGCTCTCAAAATGTTGAAAGAAGGCAATGCCCGCTTCGCGGCCGGCGAGCCTCTGAAGGTTGCTCAAACCACCGTCGAGCAACGCAATAGTCTGACTGGCGGACAAACCCCCTTCGCCATCATCCTCGGTTGCTCGGACTCCCGCGCTCCCGTTGAACTCGTCTTCGACCAAAACCTCGGCGATCTCTTCGTCATCCGCATTGCGGGCAATGTCGTCGCTCCCTCCGGCATCGGCTCGGTGGAGTTCGCGGCTGCCAAATTCGGCACCCGCCTGGTGGTCGTTCTCGGTCATTCCCAATGCGGCGCGGTCACCGCAACCATCGAGGAGCTGCAGCAACCCAGCGACCAGCGCTCTCCCAATCTCGACTCCATCGTCAAGCGCGTGCGTCCGGCAGTGGAACCGCTCTTGGAATTCCGCCGCGACCAGGATCCGGGCAGCCTCATCGCCAAAGCGGTCCGCGCCAACATCCGCGCCTCCGCCAATCATCTCCGCCACGGCTCCGCCATCCTGGAAGACCTCATCGAGAATGACGGCTTGCGCGTGGTAGGGGCGGAATACTCCCTGGAAACGGGCAAAGTCGACTTCTTCGACGGCGTTTGAGCAAAATCCCGCTCCCGTCATTTCTCAAAGAGAAAGCCCCGTTGTCACCAACGGGGCTTTTTTCGTGAAAAACTGTCTCGCCGGGGAACATCCCGGGGAATCCCTCAGCGACGGAGCAAGCTCGTGCCCGTCATTTCCGCCGGTTTCTCCAAGCCCATCATATCGAGCAAAGTGGGCGCCATGTCAGCCAGGATGCCGTCGGCCACATAGAGGCTCTCCGCATCTTCGCCCACATAGATGGCGTGGACCAGGTTGGTGGTGTGCGCGGTGTGGGGCGAGCCATCGGGATTGCGCATGTATTCGCAGTTGCCGTGGTCGGCAGTGATGAGCGCCTTGCCCCCGAGACGAAGGGTTTCTTCCACCACGGCCTTCACGCCCGCATCGATAGTTTCCACCGCCTTCATCGCGGCCTCCACCACTCCGGTGTGGCCCACCATGTCGGGATTGGCGAAGTTGAGAATCATCAGGTCGTAGTCCTTGAGCTTCTCCACCACGGTGGCGACCACTTCCTCCGCGCTCATCTCCGGCTTCTCATCATAAGTGGCCACATCCTTGGGAGATGGGATGATGAAGCGTTCTTCGCCGGGAAACTCGACCTCAACGCCTCCATTAAAGAAATAAGTGACGTGAGGATACTTCTCGGTTTCCGCAATGCGCATCTGGTTTTTACCCGCCGCCGCCACCACCTCGCCAAGCACATTGCTCATCGTTTCAGGCGGAAAGGCAACCGGGCAACCGTAGGTTTCATCATACTCGGTCAGGGTGACAAAGTGGACCTTGGGCTGGCCTCCGGTATCAAAGCCCTCGAAGCCCTCCTTGAGGAAAGCCTCTGAGAGCTGGCGGGCCCGGTCGGCACGGAAGTTGAAGAAAACCACGACATCGCCGTCATTGACGCGGCGCTCCCCGGCAGCCTCGAAGACCATGGGCAACAGGAATTCGTCCGTCTTTTCCTGCTCGTATTGCTCGGCCACCGCTTCACTGGCGAGAACGTCCTTTTTCTCCCCCTTGCCATCGACAATCGCGTCCCAGGCCAGCTTGCTGCGGTCCCAGCGCTTGTCACGATCCATGGCGTAGTAACGGCCCACCACGGTGGCAATGCGCGCTCCACTCTCGGCAAGCTTGCTCTCCACCTCGCTGAGATAAGCTTTTCCTCCCGTCGGCGAGGTGTCCCGACCATCGGTGATGGCATGGACAAAGATATCCTCCACTCCCGCCGCCTTGGCCTCACTGGCCAGGGCCACGAGATGATTCTGATGACTGTGCACCCCGCCATCGGAGACGAGTCCGAGAAAGTGCAGCCGCTTGCCCTTGGCCTTGGCAAAGGCGTCCTTGAGCACCTCGTTCTGGCCCAATTCCCCGTCAGCGATGCACTTGTTGATGCGGGTGAGGTCCTGATAAACAATGCGCCCGGCTCCCAGATTGAGGTGGCCGACCTCCGAGTTCCCCATCTGTCCCTCAGGCAAGCCGACATCGAGACCCGAAGCCGAGACACAGCCCCGGGGGTATTTGGGAAGAAGCACCTCGTCATGAAACGGGGTCCGGGCCAGCTCCACGGCATTGCCATCCTGCTCGGCCGTCGCCGCGCCTCCCGGATTCAAGCCCCAACCATCGCGAATTATCAATACAACCGGCTTCTTCGACATGCCCGTTCGTCTAGCGAAGGGAAGGCCAACCATCAAGCCCGAGAGCGGAATGGCCCCAGAAAAACTGACAGTGGGCCACTCCGCGCTTTCCCTTCTGCCGTCGAGAATCTACTTTCCTGCCCGTGTTTCTCCATATCGACGATCTCAAGGTTCACTTTCCCGGCAAGCGCGGTCTCTTCGGTCAAGGCGGCGGCGAAACGGTCAAAGCGGTGAACGGGGTGTCCCTGAAAATCCAAAAGGGCGAAATCCTCGGGCTCGTCGGGGAATCCGGCTGCGGAAAGTCCACCCTCTCCCGCGCGGTGATGCAGCTCATCTCCCCCACCAGCGGACGCATCACCCTGGAGGACCGGGTGCTGACCGAGTTGCCGCGGAGCGAAGTGCGCCGCCACCGGCTGGACTTCCAGATGATTTTCCAAGACCCCTATGCCTCCCTCAATCCCCGCATGACCGTCTTTTCCATGCTAGCCGAAGCCATCGGACGCCGTCACCCCGGTGCCGTGGGCCACCAAGCCGCCATGACCGATCGCGTGGTGGAACTGATGCGCACCGTGGGACTCGACCCCAAGCACATGCGGAAGTATCCCCACGAATTCTCCGGCGGCCAACGCCAACGCGTCGCCATCGCCCGCGCTCTCGCTCCCGAGCCCAAGCTGGTCATCGCTGACGAACCGGTCTCCGCTCTCGATGTCTCGATTCAGTCCCAAATCCTGAATCTCCTGCTCAAGCTCCGCGACGAGCTCGAACTCACCATGATCTTCATCTCCCATGACCTCTCGGTGGTTCGCTATCTCGCCGACAACATTGCCGTGATGTATGCGGGCGAAATCGTGGAATACGGAGAAGCGGAAGAAGTCTTCAACAATGCGACCCATCCCTACACCCAGAAGCTCCTCGCAGCCGTGCCCCAAATTCAAGCGGCCGGCTGAGGAAGTGACGCAGAGCCCTCGTCAAAAAGCCACCTACTGCTGGCTCTCGAGGGGGGTCGCAATCGTCACCTTTCCAGCGTTAAAGTCATGTCTTTCGCAGCGGACAATCTCATAGTGCCGACCGGAAAAGGACATCAGAAAGCGGGCGTATTGCCCGCCACCGCCCCTGCTCACTCCTGAGAACTGACGCCACCCCATTTTTGCTGGCAGGAACTGGAATCCCGAGCCCTGGACCTCACCCATCCCCTCATAGCTTTTCCCGTCTTTACTCGTGAACAAGACATAAAAGGGCCCTCCCGTGCCACTGAGTTCAGGCACGCCCACGAAGATCTCGGCCCAACCGTCACCATTGAGGTCAACTTCCGCAACTTCCACCGACTCGGGCGCTTTCCCCTCTGGAAAAGCTTCCTTCACCACCTTCCGCTGACCAATCGCCAGCTCCTCCCATCGTTTCCTCAAAGGAGTAAAGCGGGGAGCACCTTCCTCAACGGCAGGCCAAACATAACCGTCGGGAACCGGCAACCATTCGCCACCCGGATTGTCATCACCAAACTGGGCACCCAGCCTAGACAAACTGGCAACAAGCAGCAGAGAGATCATTTTCATCGCTAGAGATAGTCTACCAGACTCGTGCCAACTCCCTTTCACATGAGAGCGATCTTCCCGCAACAAGTCCCGCAATGAGCTTTCCACTGGCAAGCTCGCTCAACCCGCCGCTGAGACCATGGGGGCAGGCGAGTCCGCCTCGGGGGCGGTTTCGGGCAACTCCAAAAGACCCCGGGCCACCTCTTCCTCCGCTTTGGCGGCGGCGTCATCATGGATTTTCTGCAGGTAGTCTTCATAGTAGATCACCTCGAAGCTTCCATCGAGATGCTCGACCACACAGCTCAGGGACTCCACCCAGTCACCGGAATTCAGGTAGTGGATATCATCAATCTGCTCATCAGCCGGCGTGTGAATGTGCCCACAGATGATCCCATCGCAATTGCGGCGGCGCGCCAGCATCTGGAGCTGCTCCTGATAACGGTCGACGAAGGAAACCGCCGACTTCACCTTGGACTTCACCATTTTACTCATGGAAAAGTAATCCTTTCCTCGCCACAGCCGGTAACTGTTGTAGAGGCGGTTGACCTTCATCAGTTGGTCGTAGGCGATCGCCCCCAGACCTGCAATCCACTTGTGATCAGTAGAGACCGTATCGAAACCATCGCCATGCACCACGAGATACTTTTTCCCCTGCAGGGACTCATGGATGTGTTCCTTGACGATTTTCATCGGCCCAAAAGCCATGGGGAGAAAGCGATCCAGGATATCATCATGATTTCCCCGCAGGTAAATCACTTCAATATCATTCTCCATCACCTTGAAAATATGCCTCACAAATTTGGAATGGCTTTTTTTCCAAGTTCCTCCCCGCTTCAAAGCCCAGCCATCGATGATATCTCCGTTGAGCACGAGTTTCTCATACTTGGAGTGCTTGAGAAAGTCGATGACCTCCTTCACCTTGCTATCTTGGGTGCCGAGGTGAATATCGGACAAGAAGATGGTGCGATACTCCAGGGTGGAAGGCTTGCGACGGCTGATGGTGCGGGCATTGAGTCGACCCTCTCCCATCTTGGCCAGCTGGTTCTCAAAGGTTTCCACTACTTGTGACCAACCCATCTCCTGCACGCTCTCGCAAGCGGTCTTTCGCAGGGAATCGGCCTCCGCCGCCAGCGAATCGGCGGCGGCCAGAGCCTCGGCGACGAAGCGCTCACTCTCTCCCAACGGGGCCTTGCGGCCATTGACTCCATGGCTCACATGCTTGGCAGAGGCGGCATAGTCGTAACTGACGGTGGAAAGTCCGCTGGCCATGGCCTCAAGCAGAACATTGCCAAAAGTCTCCGTTTCACTGGGAAAAAGAAGGATATCCGCTGAGGCGTAGTGCCGGGCCAAGTCTTCGCCCCGTTGCACGCCCGCGAAGATGAGATCCTTGTTTTGCCCCTGCAGCTGCTCGCGCACCGGCCCGTCCCCCACAATCACCCCCTTGGCCCGGGGATGTTGCTTTTGAATCTCGCGAAAAGCCCGCAGGCCCAGTTCCAGATTTTTTTCAGGTGCCAGCCGCCCCACCATGAGAACCACGGGCGTCTCCCCTTCGGCTCCCCACTCGCGCCGGAGAGTCTCGTCCCGGCGGTCGGGGCGGAAGAGCTCGGTATCCACTCCCCGCCCCAAAAGGTGAACTTGCTTGAACCCCTCATTTTCCAAGCGCTCCACGACCTCGCGGGAGGGCGCAAAGGTGCTATCCGCGCGATTGTGCACCTTCTTCAGGTAGCTCATCGCGGCAGGCTTGAGGGTGCGCAGCTTGTATTGCTCCAGATACTGGTCGAAATTGGTGTGAAAGCCCGCTGCCACTGGAATGCGCAACATGGCCGCAGCCTTGATGGCGGAAAGCCCCAACAAACTCTCCGTCGCCACATAGACCGCATCAGGACTTTTCTTGCGCCAGCGCCGGAGAAGCTTCAGCCGACCCGGGAGCCCGACCCGCACCTCCTTGTAGCCCGGCAAGGGAATGGAAGGAAGGGAAGTCTCCCCACTCTCCCCCTGGCGCTCGGCAGTATGCCAGACGTGGACCAGATGGCCGCGGGCCCGCAGGCCTTCCACCAACCGACCAAGAGTCATGGCCACTCCATTGACATCGGGCGGAAAGGTGTCGGTAACGAATTCGATTCTCATAGCTTGACGGCAGGCCGCAGAAACGGGGAGTAACGGAAAGGCCTCTGGCCGGAACACATTTCCAGTGACGATTCCGTCAAATTGAAGCCCGGCCGGAACCTCCTCGCAACTACGGTTTCCTTTCCACCCTTATAGCACCCTTTCTGGAGCAAATGAGGCCCATTTTGAAAAAAATCGCGTCCGTGTGGGAATCAATCCTCTTCTCACCCCTCTCAGGAAGGACAGATGAAGCTACCAACACCCGTCACAATCGCAACTATCGCCATGAAACGAACCACACTGGGCCTCGCCTTTCTGCTCTCTGCCCTGTCCCTCTCCGCTGAAGACCTGCAAGACGAACTCGATGCCCGCAAAGCCAACTTCGAGAAAACCGCCAGCGCGGAAAAAATCTCCGAATACAACAAGGGAGTGGAAGCAGTGAAGCAATCCGGTATCTTGGCAAAAGCCCTCAACGTCGGCGATCAAGCCCCGGATTTCACCCTCCCCAACGCAGTGGGGAAAGAGGTCACCCTCTCCGAACTGCTCAAGGACGGCCCCGTCATCCTGACCTGGTATCGCGGCTCGTGGTGCCCCTATTGCAACCTCACCCTCATCAACTATCAGGAAAATCTGGATAAAATCAAAGAGGCGGGAGCCCAATTCGTGGCCATCAGCCCGGAGCAGCCCGACCAATCTCTCCCTACCAAGGAAAAGCACGAGCTGGCATTCCAAGTCCTTAGCGACACGAACAACCAGGTGGCCAAAGACTTCAATATCGTCTTCACCATGACCAAATGGGTGGAGGAGGCCATGCGCGAATTTGCCGACCTCAAGAAATACAATGGCGAAGACTACGACGACACCACCCTGCCCTTGAGCGCGACCTACATCATCCAGCCCGACCGCACCATCAGCTACGCCTTTTTGGATGCCGAATACCGCAACCGGGCCACCCCGGAACAGGTGCTGGCCGCCTTGAAAAAGACGAAAAACTAAGCTCTTCCTTTCCCACCCCCCTACAAAAAAGCCGGAGATCGCCCTTTCTCCGGCTTTTTTCCTTTCCCCAGAGCGCGCAGCCCCCAGCCCTCAACGGCTTTCACCCAGCAAGAAGGCCAGGTAGCCCGGGCTCGCGGCTGCGAAATCGAGCGCTACGATCTCGGGCTCATCGTAAGGGTGGAGGTCACCCAAGGCCTTTTCAATAGCGGGATACTGCTCTCCCGCGGCTTTCAGCAAGACGAGGACTTCCTCTTCTTCACAAAGTTCGCCCTCCCAACGGTATATCGAAGTCGCACCCGGCAAGATCGTCCCACAAGCCACCAGCTCGCGCTCCACGAGTTCGCGCACCACCGAGCGCGCGGCCGCAAAGTCTCCAAATGTCGTCAAAATCAAGATAGCCTTCGTAGTCACCCTCCCTCCCTACGGGCAATCCTGTCGCCATGCGAGCTTGGAAAACCGCCTCCCTTCGCACAGACTTCCGGCCGAGCCATGAAGTCCTCCTTCATTGACAAACTGCTTTCCCGGCTGGACCGCCTGTCGCCCCGCCAAGTGCAAACCCTGGTGGACCGCCTCCTGCGGGACAAGGGCTTCCTCGAGTCGGTCTTCGAGGCCCTGCGTGAAGGTGTTCTCATCCTCACGCCCGAAGGCCTGGTCACCTTTCTGAACTCCGCCGCCGCCCGCCTTTTCGGACTCGATGTCGAAAAAGCCACCGGACAACCCCTCGCCAAGCTGGTGCGCGGGCTGGACTGGGAGAGCCTCTCCGGCGGCAAGACCCCCTCCGTGGTCTCCCGCGACCTCGAGGTCTTTTACCCCGAGCACCGCTTTCTCAATTTCTACCTCTCTCCCATCGTCGAGGATGTCGAGGGCAGCCCCCGGCACCTGGGCACCGTCATGCTGGTGCGCGACCTCACTGAAGCCCGGCGCACCAGCGAGGAAAATCTCGAATCCGAAAAGCTCAACGCCCTCACCCTGCTGGCGGCCGGCGTGGCCCACGAAATCGGCAATCCCCTCAATTCCCTCGGCATTCACCTTCAGCTGCTGGAGCGCAAAATCAAGAAACTGCCCCCCGGAGACAGCGACTCCCTCCTCGACCATCTCTCCACCGCTCGCACCGAAATTCGTCGCCTCGACACCCTGCTACAAGAGTTCCTCCACGCCATCCGCCCCGCCCGGGCAGTGATGCAAGCCAGCCAGCTCAACGAACTCATCCGCGACACCCTTAAAACCCTCGAGCCCGAACTGGCCGCCCGGGAAATCCGTATCCAGCTGGAATTACACGCCGACCTCCCACAGCTGCCCCTCGACCCGGACCAGATCCGGCAGGCCCTCTTCAACCTCATCAAGAACGCCTACCAAGCCGTGCCCGCCTCGGGCGGAGACATCTCCATCGCCACCACCCAGAACGAACACGAAGTGCTCGTCCGCATCGAAGACAGTGGCGATGGCATTTCGCCGGAAGTGCTGGGCTCACTCTTCGAGCCCTACTCGACCACCAAATCCGGGGGCACAGGCCTCGGCTTGCTCATCGTGCGCCGCATCCTGCGGGAACATGGGGGCGAAATCGAAATCCAATCCGAAGAAGGCCAGGGCACCGCCGTCACCTTGCACTTCCCCCGCACCAACAAGCGGGCCCGACTTCTTCCCGCTCCCGAAAGCGCCCCCGACGATGTCATTGAAATTTGATCCCCCTGCAGCCTTCACCTCACTGCCGGGACCACGATGCGGGACTTCAAGTTCAAAACGCAAAGCGGAATCCTGATCCCAAGCCAACTGCCCTCGCCACGCCGCACACCTGTTGCGGAGAAAACCGCCTCATTTGGAGCAGAAAGAATCCCGAGATGAAAACGGGCCCCTTCCTGGCAGCGCTTTCCCGGTCGCACCACCACCTCCCAACCGAAGGAAGGGAAAAAGAAAAAATGGTAGGCCCACAGGGAATCGAACCCCGATCTACGGTACCGGAAACCGTCGTTCTATCCATTGAACTACAGGCCCAACTTGGGGCGCGGAGGATGGACCGGATGGGACCGGGATGTCAATACGACTTTGCGCTTTCCTGTGAAAAACTCCCCCGCCCGCAAAAATGGCATCGCAAGCTGGACGGCTCCCCCTCCATTGCAGAGAGTGGCAACCGCGCATGATTCTGACCAATCCCCTCGGGCTGCTCGCTCTTCTCGGCATTCCGGCCGTGCTGCTGATTCACTTTCTGCAGCGGCAGGCCCGGGTGGTGCCGGTTTCGACTCTTTTCCTCCTCGAACAGACGCAACGGGAAGCGACTTCCGGCCGACGCTTCGATCGTCTCACCTCTTCGGTGCCGCTCTGGCTGCAGCTGCTCATGGTCCTCCTCCTCACCTGGCTGCTCACCGAGCCCCGTTACCGCAGTAGCACCACCACCCGGCAGGTGGCAGTAGTCCTCGATTCCTCGGCCTCGATGGCGGTCTTTCAAGAAGAGGCCCGCAAAACTTTGGCCCGAGATCTCCCTTCTCTCCAAGGACTGGCCGCCCGACTGCACCTCTCACTCTTGAGCGATGACCCTGCGGAACCCCTCCTCTACGCGGGCACCGATCTGAAGGAGGCGCTGACTGTGCTGGAGAGCTGGCAACCAAGAGGGGGAGCCCGCGATCCGGCGGCAGCCCTCCGCTTGGCCCGCTCCCGCATCCGGAGCGAAGGTCTCCTGGTCTACCTCACCGACCACGTCCGCGAACGACCCCTGCCCTTCGAGGCCCAACTTCTCGCGGTGGGTCACTCCTCGGCCAATACCGGCTTCACCGGTCTCAGCTTTGCCGAAGAGGGCGCCAGCTGGCAGGCCACCGTGCGCAACTACTCGGACCAAGAAGTCAGCAGAAGCTGGTCCGTCCGCTATCCCGATGGCTCCCGGTCGGAGCCCCGCCTCCTCACCTTGGGACCGGACGGCCTCACCACCCTGACCGGTCGCTTTCCCGACAAAGAGGACCATCTGACCGTGCAACTCGAGGGCGATGCCTTTGCGCTCGATGACCAACTGCCGCTGGTGCGACCTCAACCAAAGAACCTCCTCATTGCCTCTTCTCTCCCCGAGAAGTTCCGCGACTTCGAAAAACGGTTCCGGGCCTTTTTTCCCCCTCAAGCTGAGGCCCCGGCAAGCGCCGCCGACCTCACCCTCACCGCCTATGATCCCCTCCTGCCGGTTCTCCCGGAAACTCACTCCATCCTCACCATCCACGAGACCACTCCCTCTCGCCGCTTTCTCTCAGGTGGCATTGTCGCGGAGCCTCATCCCCTCATGCGCGGCCTCAATTGGCAGGCCCTGCAATCGCGCGAAACCGTGACTTTTCCGCTGCAACAAGGGGACGATATTCTTCTCTGGCAGGGCCAGCGCCCCCTCATTGCGATGCGCGAAAGCCGGGAAGAAACCTCCGGCCAGCAGCGCTCGCACCTCATCTTCAACTTCGATCTCTCCCAGTCAAACGCCCTCAAACTCCCCGCCATCGTCATTCTCCTGCACCGCTTTGCCAGTCAATTACAGGCGGAGAAAGTGGCCTTCGCGGCCACCAACAGCGAAACGGGTCAAGTCATAGCGCTAGCTCATGAGCCCGGTGCGGAGCTCACCCTCACCACTTGGACTAGCGACCATTCCGCCCGCACCGCAGCCCCCCTCCCGGCCCCAGGCGACTTGCGGGCCCCGGTGGAACCCTGCTTTTTTGAAGTCCATCAGGGAGAAACTCTTCTGCTGCGCTCCGCCAGCCACTTTGCGGACACCCGGGAGGCCGACCTGAGACTGGCAAGCGCTACCAGCAATCTCGATCCCGCCAGCGCCACCGCCATCGAGCACTACAGCGAGGAGGATCGCTGGTGGCCGCTCTGGGTGACCCTCACCCTCGCCGCCCTGCTGGCCGCTTGGCATTTCACAAAAGAAAAGCTCACCCCGGAAGCGGAAGTGTCCACGGCCAACGCCACGAACCCCTCTTAACCCAGCGAAAATCAAGAAGCACCGCCGCACCGCCGATGAGCGAGCTTTCAAGGGTTCACCACCAGTGGGGCCGACGAGGCGTCGGCGCTACTTTCTCTACTCTTTGGAGTTCGCTCCATTTCCCTTCCGGCCTTCGCCGAAATACTTTTCGCTGCGATAGCGCAGCCAAACGCGCAGGACTTGCGGAACCTGCTCTTTTTCCGCCTCGCTCAGGGTCTCATAAAGCTCCAGGGCCCGGAGGCGTTCATTGCGGCAAGCCGCGTTCTTGTGCGCGTCCCAGAGCGTGCGCGCGAGACGGATGCGCCGGTTGACCTCCTTGACGAGGGCTTTGCCAACCAAGGGCTTGTTCTTGTTTTTCTTGGCAGGCATGGGGGGAGTTGAGAGTTGAAAATTGGGAGTCGGTTGAAATGAGAAAGCCCGGTTGAAGACGAGCTTCAACCGGGCGGGAGGATTTCTCAAGTGATTACGACTCCTTGGCAAAGACCACTTTGCCGTCCGCGACGTCGGCCTTGATGATGTCGCCGGGGACGAAGTTACCTTCCAGCACTTGCAAGCTGAGTTCGTCCAGCAAGTGACGCTGGATGGCCCGCTTGAGGGGGCGTGCTCCGTAGACCGGATCGTAGCCCTGGTTGCCGATGAATTCCTTCGCTTCTTCGCTGAGGGCGAGGCCCAGTCCCTGCGCGGCGAGGCGCTTGCGCACCCGCTCAAGCTGGAGGTCGACGATGGTGGTCAGTTCCGAACGGTCGAGTCGGTCGAAGATGACGGTTTCGTCAATGCGGTTGAGGAACTCGGGGCGGAAGTGGGCTCGCAGAGCCTCGGTGACCTTGGCTTCGCGCTGCTCGGCATTGCTCTCGTCCATGATGTGCTGGCTGCCGATGTTGGAAGTCATGATCAGCACCGTGTTGCGGAAGTCCACTGTGCGGCCCTGGCCATCGGTGATGCGTCCGTCGTCGAGCACTTGCAAGAGGACGTTGAAGACATCGGGATGGGCCTTCTCGATCTCGTCGAAGAGAACCACCGAGTAGGGTTGGCGCCGCACGTGTTCGCTCAGCTGACCACCTTCCTCGTAGCCGACATAGCCGGGAGGCGCTCCGATGAGACGCGAGACGGCGTGTTTCTCCATGTATTCCGACATGTCGATTCGCACCATCGCGCCTTCGTCGTCGAAGAGGAACTCGGCGAGGGCCTTGGAGAGCTCGGTTTTTCCCACCCCGGTGGGTCCGAGGAAGAGGAAAGAGCCGATGGGCCGGTTCTCGTCCTGCAAGCCAGCACGGGCCCGGCGCACGGCATTGGAGACCGCGTCGATGGCTTTGCGCTGACCAATCACGCGCTCGCCGAGACGGCTCTCCATCTTGACCAGTTTGGCGCGCTCACCTTCTTGCAAACGGCTGACCGGGATGCCCGTCCAGCTCGCCACCACGCGGGCGATGTCTTCTTCGGTGACCTCTTCTTTCAAGAGACCGGAACCGCCCTGCAGCTCGTCGAGCCGGGCCTTGGCATCTTCCAAGTCCTTTTCCGCATCCGGAATCTGTCCGTAGGTGATCTCAGAAGCCCGGGTCAGGTCGCCAATGCGCTGGGCCTGCTCGACCTCGGTGCGCAGGCTTTCCAGGCGCTCCTGCACCTCGCGCACGGCATCGATGACCTCCTTCTCATTACGCCAACGGGCCATGAGACCGCTGGACTCCTCCTTGAGGTCCGCCATCTCGGCTTCCACTTTGGAAAGTCGCTTCTTGCTGGCCTCGTCCGTTTCCTTGGCAAGA
Source organism: Roseibacillus ishigakijimensis (assembly GCF_016595415.1). GTDB lineage: Bacteria > Verrucomicrobiota > Verrucomicrobiia > Verrucomicrobiales > Akkermansiaceae > Roseibacillus > Roseibacillus ishigakijimensis. The sequence continues at coordinate 23,510 of NZ_JAENIO010000003.1, read as the reverse complement.
GCCTGGCGCTCCATTTCCAGCTGCATGATTTGGCGCTCGATTTGGTCGATCTCGGTCGGCATGGAGTCGAGCTCGATCTTGAGCCGACTGGCGGCCTCATCAATCAGGTCCACGGCCTTGTCCGGCAAAAAGCGGTCCGTGATGTAGCGGTCGCTCAGGGTCGCGGCGGCCACGATGGCACCATCCTGAATGCGCACCCCATGGTGAACCTCATAGCGATCCTTCAGTCCCCGCAAAATGGCGATGGTGTCCTCCGAAGAGGGCTCGCCCACTTTGACGGGCTGGAAGCGGCGCTCAAGGGCGGCATCCTTCTCGATGTATTTGCGATACTCATCCAGCGTAGTCGCGCCAATGGTGCGCAGTTCGCCGCGCGCCAACTGGGGCTTGAGCAGGTTGGAGGCATCGACTGCCCCCTCGCTGGCACCCGCGCCCACGATGGTGTGAAGCTCGTCGATGAAGAGAATGATCTCCCCGTCCGAGGAAGAGACTTCTTTCAAAAAGGCCTTGAGCCTGTCCTCGAACTCCCCGCGATACTTCGCCCCCGCCAGCATGCTGCCGAGATCGAGCGAGACCACGCGCTTGTTTTTCATGCCATCGGGCACGTCTCCGCTCACGATCCGGCGGGCCAGCCCTTCCACGATGGCGGTCTTGCCCACGCCGGGATCACCGATGAGCACCGGGTTGTTCTTGGTGCGGCGGGAAAGGACCTGGAGAATGCGCCGAATCTCTTCATCGCGTCCAATCACGGGGTCAATTTTGCCCTCCCGTGCCCGGGCGGTGAGGTCGGTGCCGTATTTTTCCAGCGCCTCGTATTTCCCTTCCGGATCCTCGTCGGTGACCTTTTGCGATCCCCGGATCTCCTTCAGGGCTTTGTCGAAATTGGCCTGGGTCAAGCCCGCCTCCTTGAGCAGCTTGCCGGCGGGCGAATCGGACTTGAGCGAGCCCGCGAGAAAGTGCTCCACGCTGAGGTAGTCGTCGCCCATAGCCTCGCGCACCTCATCGGCGGCATCGAGACTACTACGCAGCCCGTAGCTAATCTGCGGCTGACTGCCCGAGCCTTGCACGCGGGGCTCCTTCTCCAAGGCTGTCACCACCGAGGCCTTCAAGCGCGGCACATCGACCCCCGCTTTCTCCAGAATGGGCACCACGATGCCGCCTTCCTGAGTGAGGAGGGCGAGGAGCACATGATTTCCCTTCAGCTCCGGGTGAGCCGATTTGGCAGCCGTTCGTTGCGCCTGCTGCAGCGCTTCCTGTAATTTTGCGGTTAATTTATCTAATCCCATGCCTCCTTTTTCGCAGGATACTTGCCAGCCAAATTTCTTTTAACTCATTGAAAAAAAGCGCATCCAACCTGAAAAACTTTCCCTCCGCGACAACTTGTCCGGCAAAATGTCGCATTCCCCGGGCATTTTGACCGGGATTGACTGGGAAGGCTTTCTCCTTTGCTTCCCTCCCTTGCACTCTAGGCTCCTTCCCGTGAAAGGGCTCCTTGCAATCTCGCTCGCTATCTCAATCGCTTTCACTCTCGGGCTCCTGCTGGGTCAACAGCTCAGTCCGGACCCAGCGAACCCGACTTCCCCCAAGCCGCCCATCTTTCAATCCGGAGCGACCAGTCCGTTTGCGGAAGTGATTCAGCAGGGCAGCGGGCAGAAAGTGCTCCCGATAGGGAAAGCGAACGAACCCGTTCTCGATCTCATCGCCACTGCCGCCGAGGCCACGCGAGAGAAGATGAACCGCCCCACCTCGCCGCTGATTGGACTGGCCCGCATCAACGAGGCCTCCCGCCACTTTGAGGATTCCCTGCGCGAGCTCCTCGATGGCCACCCTGACCTGAGTTGTCACATTCCACTCACCCGGGAAGGCAAAGCCCAGCGATCCGGCTACCCGGATCTCCTCCTCACCCATCACCCCACCGGCACCACCTACTATCTCGACCCCAAGCTCTACGAAGCCAGCGCGGAGGACTCCAGTCTCCGCACCTTCTACTACACCCCCCGACGCGAGACTTCCAAGATTCTAACCGATGGTCATCATCTCCTCCTCGGCTTCGCCCACGATGGCCACGACGGCCAGTGGCAGTTCTTGCACTGGAAACTCATCGACCTCTCCCGCACCACCCTGAAGCTCAAGAGTGAATACAATGCCTCGAACAAGGATCTCTATCAGGAAAAATCAGTGATTCGCCGCAGTCAATGAGGCCTCTTCCTTAACCAGAAGCAAAAGAAAAGGCTTATCGCCTTCGGGAAAAACGGCAGGCTGTCGCACGGTGAGAGCGCTTTCCGTGCCCGCCCATTGCCAGACCGCTTGCGCCTCCGCCATGCCACCTTCGTGGCCCCGGTAACAGACCACGCAGAGCACTCCACCTACCCGCAAGAGATCACGGGCAGCGGCAAGGGCCCGCAAAGTGGTTTCTCCCCGGGTGATGACGCGCTTGTCGGAATGCGGCAGGTAGCCGAGATTGAACATCGCCGCCGCAATGGGTTCTCTGACGAAACGAGCCATTTCCTCATGCCCACAATGATGGAGTCGACACCGATCCGCGAGGCCTGCTCGCATCAAGCGCTTGCTGGTCGAGGCCAAGGCTGCCTCCTGCACATCAAAGGCATCAACCCTGCCCTGCGGTCCTACTCGCTCGGCGAGAAAGAGCGTGTCCCAGCCATTGCCCATAGTGCCATCAATGGCTCTTTCCCCCTCTTGCAGCACCGCTGCCACCTCCTCCTTCGCTTGTTCAGTCACCGTCATGGCAAAACTCTTTGCAGGGAAAAATCGGCACTGACCTCCTGCTGGTCCAAAATCAAATTCACCAATTGCCGCGCCGCCTCCGGTCCGTAGAGACAGCCTTTAGAACCCAATCCATTGAGGAGATAGCGGCTCTTTTCCTCCGGATGAGCTCCCACCACCGGCTCGCTATTGCGCACAATGGGGCGAACCCCGGCAACATGATTTCGCACGGTGAAGGGCCGGTCCGTGAACTCGCCCACGAGTTCTTGCAAGCGCCTCCGTCCCTCCTCCGTGGGTTCACTATCCAAATCCTCCCACTCATAGGTTGCCCCCACCCGATAGATATCTTTTCCAATCGGGATACACCATCCGCGGCGATTGAGAATGCGCTCTTCTCCCCAGCCCGGAATCTCCACTTCCAGAATCTCCCCCTTGGCTAATCGCCGGGGTAACGAGGAAAAAAGCCCCTGCTGCAATCCCAGCGCGCCTTGACAATAAACATCGACCACCGGACCGGGAGCGCCCCGGCCTTCTTCCGTAAAAAAGGCCAGGGAATCGGTCACGAACTGCCGCACCGCCACCCAACCGCCGCCGACCCATTCCACACCACCGAATTCCCCCCCCTTCACATCGGTGAGAACCTGATAGACATCACCTATCCAAGGCTCAAGAGCCGGTTGTTTATGGGCAAATTTCTGGCGCTCTTTCTCATCGCTAAAAATCCGGAGCACCGGACTTTCCTGAAAATACCGCCCTCCCAACATCGCTCCCGCATCGAGATAAAATTCCCGCATGCCCTCCAGGAAATCCGCCAAGCGCCAACTGACGTTCATGCCCTTGCCAGTCACCGGATTGACCAATCCCGCAGCCGCCCAAGAGGCTCCCACCTCGCGCTCGCCCACATGGCGAAAACTGATACCACGCTGCCAGAGATGCCAGCCGACAAACACTCCCGCCAAGCCACAGCCATGAATGGTCACTCCCTCCATGCCGGCGAGCTTAGGGCCGCACTCCCTCTTTGTAGAGAAATTCCCGATACTCTTTCCACTCGGTATTGGCCGGGATATCGCGGTATTCCGATGGAATCTGGCGGGGCTTGCCCGCCGCCCGTTCCTCGGCGTTCTTTTTCCACGCCCGTCCTCCGCCGGTGCGCACCGCCTGATAGATCACGGTGCGATCCTTTTTGGGAACGTCCGACTCGATCATACCTGCTAGAAAAATCTCATCAGCTTCCTTGCGAGTGGTGGTTTGCTCCCAGTAGAGAAAATCGTGCACTACGGCAGCCAGTTGATAGCGCCCGGTCTTGGGATAAATGGGCCACAAAGGACGGGGAATGCTGGCAAAATCAGTCACAAAACCCTCCGGCACCTCGTAAACTTCGCCCGTGCTGGCGCGCTCGTAGATCAAGGGACTAGCCACCATCCAGTGCTCGCCATCAATAAAGGGAATGAGCGGCACCGGCTTCATGGGGGCACAGGCACCGAAAAACCACACCAGAATAAGGAGTGGCAGAAAGAGGAAAGACGGTTTCATCATAACCAGACAATTGCCGTGATAGTAGGGAATCTAAGAGCGAAAAGCAAGTTCAGGAACGGCGGCTCCGCGCGCGCGCTTTTTGCCAGAACACGGCTGCTAGTCCCGCGAACAGACCGAGAGCGGCAAACCAGTCGCCAAAGCGGGCATAGAGAGTCGGCCCCCCGCTTTCCCGGATGTAGGCCCGGCCGCGCACATGTCCCCGAGTGAAAGGCTTCCCCTCTTCATTGCGCAGCACTTGCTCTTCCCCGGTGCGGTAATCCACGAGACTTCCCGTAGCAGAGACCACCCCGGTGACGCCCCGGTTGGCAGCGCGCACCATGGGACGCCGCAGCTCGATGGTGCGAAAGAGTGCATTGTCGAAGTGCTGTTGCGAACCCTCGGTCTTTCCAAACCAACCATCATTGGTGATATTGACGATGATTTCGCGTGGCCCCTCGCTAAACTTACGGGTCACCCGGGGAACGGTATCCTCGAAACAAATGGAGGGGATGACCCGCACTTCCCCACCGGCCCCGGGCAGGGAAAACCCTTCCGCCCCCGTGCCCCGGCCCATGTTACCCGCCCACTTCACCCCAGCCACTTTCTCATAAATATCAGCCAGCCATTGCACGGAATCGACAAAGGGAATGAACTCGCCATAAATGACCAGATGTTGTTTGCGGTGAACGGACAACTCGGACTCTGGATTGACCGCCAACAAGGAATTGTAATGTGTGCCGTCAGGCCGGGGACGAATGATCTCATCGACAATTTCCCCCTCGATCTCCCCAATTCCGGCAATGAAATTGCGGGCTCCCAATTCCTGCATCCGGGTGATGGTGCTACTGGATGGCTCGTAGGTGACATATCGTTCCTCCTCCAGGGAGAGTAAGGGCCCGTAGAGCACCACCTCGGGCCAGACGACCCAGTCGATGGCCGCGAGTTCAACTTCCCCCTCGGCTTCCGCGACGAGCTTTTCATTAAGAGCATCCACAGCAGCAAAGGCAGCTCGGGTTTCGCTTTCGTAGCCTTCATGAACCTCCTCCGGGGTCCAGTGAACCTTGCCTGCCGTTTGGGGAATATCCATCTGGACCAACAGAACGCGAAGGGCCTCACTGGGGGCGCGATTGATGGAGAAGGTGCGGAAAACACCAAAGGTGAAAACGGCGATGAGAAAGAGAATGGTGGCCGCAAAATCCCAATGGCGTTCGACTCGACCGACGCGCACGCCCGCTGCCAGGCGAACGCCCACCTGCACCAAGACCGCCGCAGTAAAAACCGGCAAAAAGGCCAGACCGGTGACGCCTACGAATTCCGCCCCCTGCGCCAGCGGCAAGCGATCATGAAAAGCCACCCCGAGGCCATTCCAACCGAAGCCGGTGAAAAGCCAGCCGCGCAGCCACTCCAGGCCACACCACACCCCACCATTGAGGGCCGCATAGGCGAGCGAACGCCCGGCTTCCGCAAGGCGGGTTCCTGGTGCCCTCTTCCGACGAAAGGGATTTCCCGTCGTGGCCGCAAAGAGTCCGAAAAGCCCGAAGAAGAGAGCCAAATAGAGAGCCAAAATCAGATAGGCCCCCCCAGCCACCGAGGCCAGCCACTTCAAGTTGAGAGCCCAAAAGACAAACCCACCCACGCTTGCGGTGAGGAAACCAAAACGCTTGCGCTTGCGCTCCCCTCCCCCCAACCAAAGGGCCGCCAGCCAGGCGACCGGGGCCAGCCAGACCAAGTCCGGCCAGTCAAAGGGCGCAAAACAAAGCGCGAGTAAAACGCCCCCGAGCAGCGAAAGCAGCAAGGGCCACAGAACGGTGAGAACGGTTTTCATAGGCAACATAATCTTCGCTTCTCACCCAATGGGCGCAATATAGTAGCGACGCGAAATACCTTCGACATCGTGGTGGTAATGGAAGCATTCCGGATCAGCGGCCTCCACCGCCGCAATCATGGTGGGAAGCTCTTCTTGAGTAATGATGGTGCGCACGATGGCAAATTTCTCCCGGCTCCGGCCCCCGGTGGCTTCCGAAACGGTGAAAGTGCGGTGCTCGATGGCCGAATTAATGGCTTTGCCCACCGCCTCTTGCTTCCGAGTGAGAACCGCCAGCATGGTGATCTTGAACTTGTGATAAAGATTATTGAGCGTCTCCGCCGAGGCAAAGATATAAACGATGGTATACATCAAGGTATTCACCACCGTCTCAAAATCCCCGGTCTTGAGGAAAGCCATCAGCAACCCGAAAGCCGTGGACACGCCTGCCGCGACGATGGCAATCGATCCAACGGGCTTGAGGTATTTACTGGCAAAATAAGCCCCCAAGATGTCTTCGTCGCCGGTGGAGCCCCGCCGCGTGAAGGCCATGGCCTTGGCCGCTCCCGCCAAAATTCCCCCGAAAAGAACAAGAATCATACGCTCGTGATGGGGCTCCGGGCGGGCAAAGCGGAACTCGGGAAGGACCATCAACATGACGACCACCGTCGTCACCACAACTGCCGAACGGACGGCGAAGACTCGGCTCACCCGGGTGAAAGCAAAGCCCAAGAGCACCACCTGAAAGAGCAGGTAAAGTCCGATGAAGAGGGCGTAACTATCGAAATAGTAGGACAAGGCGGTCGCAATTCCCTCCGTTCCGGTCAGGATCACCTGGGAGGGCAAGACGAAATACTTCAGTGCGCAAGCATAGAGCAGCCCGGAAAGAAGCAATGTGGCATAGTCGAGGACACGGCGGCGGGAATCGAAAGGAGGGGTCATAAAAAAGCGCCCTCTTCCTGCAGCAAGAAGGAAGTGAGAGCGCTTTGAAAGTAGCGGCCCCAACGGCAATTTCAACCCCGCCGTCGGACCTGATTTTCACTGCTCGGCCACCCACTGGACGGCGTTGATGAGCAGCTTTTGATAGGCCTCATTTTTGTGAGCCTTGTCATCGTGCCCCAGAGTGATGCAAACGATGCGTGTTTTCGGGTCCTTGACCACCCAGACGCTGGGAATCGGCCCCTCGGTTTGGTCGGCGGCATTCTCACAACAAACATGCACCCGTTCCTCGTCAGCCAATTCGAAGCGATAATTTTCGTCTTCAATCTGAAACTCCTCGGGAACCTCTTTTGTCACCGCATGATCAGTATCGGTAACCGTAACCGCAAAAAGTCCGTTTCCATGGCTGGGCGTGCGACCGGCAATGAAGCGGTCATTGTATCCTTCCCAGGGATGAGACCACGTGGCGGCATGGAGAAAAACCAGTCCCTTGCCCGCGTCGGCGTGAGCATGCAGGGCCTCCTGAAACTCCTTTTTGCCATAGTCACCGTGATTACCGCTGAAAACGAGCACCTCCGCCTGAGGAAGCAAGGCCACCGCTTCCTCCATATTCGGGGTCGAAACCACCTCCAGATCGCCACTTGCAAGCAGGGTCTCCCGATCCGTGCTCAAAAAATCACGAGGAAAATCATGAGAGCTACCCGAACCAACGAGGAGAACTTGCAGGGTCGACTCGGCTGACTCAGCCGCAAATTTTTCCCCCCAGGGGGCAGTCGTTTCGGGATCCTTGGGATTGGCTCCCGCCAGCAACGGGCACAGAATGAGACTCGTAAACAGGATTTTCTTCATGGCAAAGGAAGAGCCTAGCGAAAATGAATGGAAGCGTCTGTGAAGAAGTAACCCACAAACTGGGATTTTTCCCTCTGGCAGAAAAAAAGCCACCCCCCGTCGACGGGGGATGGCTTTCGCTAGCAACTGAAAAGGTAAGGAAGCGTTCTACTGACCCGCTTTCTCCAAGTCCTCCACAGACCAGGGAACATATTTGCGGGCCTCAACCTCGGGACGGAGAGCTTTCACCTCCGCCGGGGTGACGGCTTCTTCCTCCAGCCCCCCGAAGGCGAAGCGCACGAAGCTGGCGATTTGAGCGATTTCCTCATCACTCACATGACTATGACCGGGCATGACGCCATTGAACTCGATTCCATTCACCTCGATTTCTCCAGCCAGACCACCCAGCAGAATCCGTAACATCCGATCCCGATCACCGGTGACCCATTCGGAATCCACCAGCGGCGGGAAGGTGTTTTCAACTCCTTTTCCGTCCGCCTGGTGGCACTCGATGCAGGCCTTCATGTAGTGGTCCCGTCCGGCATGGAAACGACGGGGCACCTGGGCTGCTTCCCTTTCGACAACGCGAGGCCCAGCCAGAATGCTCTCGATATGAGTGCGCACTCCCACCGGGGCCTCTTTGGCAAAATTCGCCAAATCTTCCCGCTGGTCGCTACTGGCCACTCGCTTGATGACTTCGACCGCTTCCTGCCCCTGCCAATGATTTGGCTGCACTGCGGGCAGGTCTGCGAGAGAAGTCTTCACCAGAGTCAAGCCCTGCTGACGAAGGGCCAGCCGACTGGCTTCCCGCAAGGAGTCATCGAAATCGGCATCCTCCTGCACCCGGTTCCAAAGAGCTTGCGCCACTTTTTCATGAGGTTCAGTCTGAGCGGCAGCCGTCAGAACATGCAATAGTTCACGAGGCTCTTCGGTTTGAGCTATCAACTGGGGCAAAGCGGAAACAACCGCAGGGTCTTTGGCTCCTAGAGCGAGAAGAGCATGGCGGCGCAAGAGAGCGCTCGACGATGAGAGGGCGGGCACGAGGGCCTCTCGCTCGCCCAAGCCCTCCAGCGTCCAAAGAGCATGAAGAGCGGGGATCTCAGACTGGCTGCCCTGCTTGACCATTTTCGTCAGCTCCGCGACGACCACCTTGCTCCCGCTTTCGACCAACAAGCGCTGCGCTTCCAGGCGAATCAGCTGAGAAGGCGAACGCAAGCCCGCCAGCAGAGTATTCACCCGCCGTGGGTCCAGCGTGACATCTTCGCGAAGTTTTCCATCAGCCGGGACAACCCGCCAGATTCGGCCATGATCACGGTCCCGCAAGGGGGTGCGATACGCATTGCCCTTACCCGGTCCTTTTCGTTCGCCCGTGTGATAGGGACTATGAGGTTGGTCGTAGTTCCGCGCGGGATTGTAGTAGCGGAAAACAACGTTGTGCTGGATGATGGGATTATACCAATCCGCAATCCAAACCGCGCCATCGGGTCCCACCCGAGCCGCTACCGGGGCGGCCCAAGCATCCGCGCTGGCAAAGATGTTTTTGCCTCTCAAGATGGTCTCCATCAGCGAGCCTTTGGCAACGACGTCACCAGTAGCGACAAGATGACCTGTCGGCTCACAGATGAGAACGTTATTGGGAGCCAAAATCTCATCCATCACCCGATCGGTATAAAACTGATGACCTGCGGCAGCGGTATAACCGTCAATCTGATCCACCTGAGTGACATCCCGAGTATTGGTATACATGGGCAGAAGCCGGGGGCCCCGATCTCCATCACGACGGCGGAAAACATCCATGCGAGGGGTGCGCGGCTGCTCCAGCCCGCTCTCGTGATAAGCACGGGCGGGTATGGAAACCAGCCACGAAGGATTGTTATTAGCAGTGGAACCGGTGATGTCTCCCTGCTCAGTGAAGCCCAAGCCCCAAGTATTGTTAGTGGTGCCTTGCAAGAACTCCAGCTCGGACAAATCGGGTCGCACGCGGAATACCGAACTCCCGAATTTGTGATGCTGGTCACCGACCTTCATATCCACTCCACTGTATCCCACGGTGGCATAAATCCAGTTATCGATGCCGCGAAACAAGTTGGAAGTCGAGGCATGGGTGTCATTGATATTTAACCCCGTAGCAAGAACCTGGCGCACATCGGCTTTATCGTCCCCGTCGCTATCGCCAAGAAAAACAAAGTCACGGCCATCAGTGGCCAGCACCCCGTCCTTCACGAAAGCCGTTGCGGTGCAGTGACGCAATCCCTCCGCGAAAACCGTCATCTTGTCCGCACGGCCATCGCCATCGCTATCTTCCAAAATTTTAATCGTGTCGGTGCCGGAACCAGGCTCCTCGGGGACATCATTGGGGTATCCAAAGCTCTCCACCACCCAGGCTCGACCTCGATGATCCCAGTCAATCGCGATGGGATTCTTAATCATCGGTTCGCTTGCGAACAACTCAAGCCGGGTCCGCACCGGGACTTGGGTGTGGGCGGCGCTGTCTTCAGGAGAAAGAGGCTTTTGCAGCTCCATCATGGGGATATCCGGATGGGTGCGGTTATCGAGCTCTGGAACCTCGGTCTCTAACTTCGGCAGTTCGAAGCGGGCAAACAAGTCCGCCTTTTCATCCCCAACCGACCAAACAATGGCACGCCGAACCAGCTCCTGATAAGCAGGTTCCCGCCAACTGCGAAGATCGTGACCACTTGCCGTATAAAACACGCGCCCCTCCCCTTCCTTGCGAACCCAAGTCCACGGCTCAGGCTCACTTTCGCCCTCGTTCATGGGTTCCCGGACTTGCAAAAGATGACGGTCTTCGGTCAAATCCTGATGCTGATAGGTTTCATCCCAAGACTTCAGCACAGGCAGATCCTTCGTGATGGGATGCTCGGAGTCCACCGTAACGGGGCTAAAAACACCGCCTTCGTGACTGGCAAAGCGTCCGCCCACCAAATCAAACCATTCCTCGGAAGGATGAAAATTTCCACAAGCGCTGTGGAGGGCAACGAGCCCTCCTCCCGCTGTCACCCACGGCTGAATGGCGGCGGGGACTTCCTCTTTCTCATAGTTGGCGTAGACGATGAGAGCGTCGTAGAGCGACAGCGTTTCGCTCGTGATCTCGCTCAAATCCTCTTCAAACGAAAGATTGAATCCCTGCGGACCGAGGGATTGCTTGAGCACACGATAGCGTTCAATGGGGTTGTGATGGCCGTCATCACCGAGAAAGAGAACCTCCAGGCGGCGGGGCTCCGCCACCTCTTGGGCACTCAACGTCGAGGCCACCAGCAGGGTTGCAAAAGATAGTCGAATCATAAAGGGTATCCTAGGAATGAGCTGAAACAGGTTGAGCCGAAAGTCCCCGGCAACCGGGGACCTTCCAGCCGCTAGCGTTTGACCGAAATGGATTTGAACTCGCGGGTGAGATTCGTCAGAGATTCTTCCACCCCCATGCGCTCGAGGCTGGATGCACCCACGAAGCCCACGCAGTCAGTGGCCTGAATCACCCGATCAGCATCTTCCGGAGTGTTGATGGGGCCGCCATGGCAAAGGTAAAAAATATCATCCCGCACCGACTTGGCAGCATCGATGATGTCTTGAGTGCGCTTGATCGTCTCTTCCCAAGAAACGACCGCATCAGTAACTCCGATAGAGCCTCCCACCGTCGTTCCCACGTGGGCGATGATGGCATCCGCTCCCTGCCGGGCCATCTCGGCGGCTTCCTCGGGAGAGCCGACATAGACAATGGAGAACATGTCCATTTTGCGGGCCAGGCCCACGGCCTCGAATTCCTTCTGCACACTCATACCGGTTTCCTCCAAGACGCCGCGGAAATGACCGTCCACGATGGTGTGGGTGGGAAAGTTATTGATTCCCGAGAAACCCATTTCCTTCACTTTGCCCAACCAGTGCCACATCCGGCGCCGAGGATCGGTGGCGTGGACTCCGCAGATCACCGGGACCTCCTCCACCACGGGCAGGACCTCGTATTCGCCAATTTCCATCGCAATGGCATTGGCATCGCCATAGGCCATCATTCCGGCAGTGGAGCCATGGCCCATCATGCGAAAGCGCCCGGAATTGTAGATGATAATCATGTCCGCCCCGCCCTTTTCGATGAATTTGGCACTGATTCCCGTTCCTGCTCCCGCAACGATGAGAGCCTCTCCCTTCGCGAGGGTGTCATTGAAACGCTCGACCACTTCCTCACGGGTGTAAGGATTTCCTTTTCCAGTCCATTGATTTGGCATTCCTCCAGCCTAGGCCCCGGGGAGGACTCCCGCAAGAGAGGAAACCTTGGTCCGTCCACGAGAGAATATTCAAAATCAACATCAGAACGCAAAACTCTTTCTCGACCGCCTGTTCTTTTCCCGTTAGCTTCAGCCTTCTTGGTCATGCCTCTCCATTCTTCCCCACGCCCCAGTCAGGACCTTGAAATATTTGGCCCTGGCACTGAATTCATCGCCATTAGAGCTGATGATAGCGACGATCGCGAGTGGATCGCGCGGGAGCCAAAGTGTAGCCTGCTGGCCCAAAACAACATCGCCCATTGCGGTCTGATGCGAGCCCGCCCACCCTATAAAATCGTGCGCAGTTATCAGAGCGGCACATTTATGCTCGCCTGCCTCGAAGGGGAAGGAGTGGTTCTCGCCGATGGCAAATGGAAGACCATTGCCGCCGGGGAAGCCTGCCTGCTGCCTCCCTTCACCCTCAATGCCCTCAAGTGCGAGCCGGAGACTCCGTGGAATTTTGCCTGGGTTCGCTACGCCGAAACCCACGACACCCGCCCTATCGTGACCGCGCTCTCCCCGGTGACAGGGCCATTCCCCGGGGAAGCGCTCCGCGCCGCAGTGGGCGGGCTCCATGCCGAGTGCCGAGCCACCAACAACCTTGCGGCTCTTCACCACTGGGCGGAGCTCATTCATCACTATGTTCTCCAATTCGCCCAACCCCACAGCAGCGACGAACGTCTCTGGCGGGTCTGGGAAGCGGTTGAAAAAGACCTCTCCCATTCTTGGAACCTGGACGAACTGGCCGCCATCGGCTGTCTGAGCAGTGAGCACCTGCGCCGCATCTGCCGGGCGGAACTGGGCCGCAGCCCCATGCAACATCTCACCCACCTCCGTTTGCAAAAGGCGCGTCACCTGCTCTCGGTCACAGATGACAAAGTGGAAGTGATCGCCCGCCAGGTCGGCTACGAAAGCGCGACCACTTTCTCCAACACTTTTCTGAAGTGGATCGGCTGTCGGCCTTCCCGCTTCCGGGAATAATGGCCCCGACCAACCTCAGACCACACTCGCCCGCAGGGAAGCCCACGGCTCTTCCTCGCTCACATCGACCAAGAAGGGTCCCTTTTGCGACCCGGGTGAGAGAATCGCCAGGATAACGGCATCCTTTGCCGACTCATTGAAGGTGGCATGAACAACTCCCGGCCCCATGTGGGCGCACTCCCCCGCCCGCAGGGTTTGCTGCTCCTCCCCCACCCATTGCACCACCTCCCCTTCGAGGACGTAAATGGCCTCTTCCAATTCTGGATGATGATGAAAGTTGTGCCCTTCCCCGGCAGGAAGAACGGCTCGGCAAATCTGCAAATCCTTGGCATTGGTGATGTCCGGATGGCACATCCAAAAATTCGTCCGGCCTTTGAAGTCTTCTTTAATGGCCTCGGCCTCGGTAATAAAAGCGCGTTTATTCATAGGGAAAAGATGATCTGAACTGGGACTTAGCGACTCCCCCGGACGGAGTCAATCGGTTGACTAGCAAACATGGGGTGCCCGCAAAAAACGAGAAAAAACCAATAGTATTTCTTACCATCATTTTACCTTCTTTTTACTATTAGATAAGAAGAAAGTCACCGGCCGGGAGCAGCTCCTCCAATCGCGCACAGCCCCGGCCGGACCGACCCGTGAAAGAGGGCGGGTCGCGCCACCGAGGGAAGCAGGAACGAAAAAAGCCGGAGGACGCGAATCCTCCGGCTCTTGGCGAAAATCAGAACAGGACCAACTTCCTTAGAAGTCCATGCCACCGTGGTCGTGACCAGCGGGAGCAGCGGCTTCGGGCTCGGGAATGTCAGTGATGAGACATTCGGTGGTGAGCATGAGGCCGGAGATGGAGGAGGCGTTCTGGAGAGCGCTCCGAGTCACCTTGGTGGGGTCAACCACACCGGCGGCCACGAGGTCTTCGTAGGTCGCGGTGGCCACGTTGTAGCCTTCGTTACCCGTGCGGCCCTTGACTTGCTCCACGATGAGCGCGCCTTCGAGACCGGCGTTGGCAGCAAGCTGACGGAGGGGAGCCTCGATGGCCTTGGCCACGATCTCCGCACCAGTCGCTTCGTCACCAGCGAGACCGAGGTCACCCACCTGGCTGTAAGCACGGATGAGAGCGGTGCCACCGCCGGGGACGATGCCTTCTTCCACTGCGGCGCGAGTGGCGTGCAGGGCGTCTTCCACGCGGGCCTTCTTCTCCTTCATCTCGGTTTCGGTCGCCGCACCCACGTTGATGACGGCCACCCCGCCAGCCAACTTGGCCAGACGCTCCTGGAGCTTCTCGCGGTCGTAGTCGGAGGAGGTGTCTTCGATCTGCTTGCGGATCTGGTTCACGCGGCCAGTGATGGCGTCGCTGGTGCCGCTGCCTTCCACGATGGTGGTGTTTTCCTTGGTGATGGAAACGCGCTTAGCTTCACCGAGGTCGCTGAGCTCGAGGTTCTCAAGCTTGAGACCGAGGTCTTCGGTGATGCAACGGCCACCGGTGAGGACGGCGAGGTCTTCGAGCATGGCCTTGCGACGGTCGCCAAAGCCGGGAGCCTTGACAGCCGCGATGTTGAGAGTGCCACGAAGCTTGTTGACCACGAGAGTGGCGAGCGCTTCGCCTTCCACGTCCTCGGCAATGATGAGGAGGGGGCGGCTGGTCTTGGCCACTTTCTCGAGAAGAGGAAGCATGTCCTTGAGAGAGGAAATCTTCTTCTCGTGGATGAGAATGTAAGCATTGTCGAGGTTACATTCCATGGTTTCGTTATCAGTTGCGAAGTAGGGAGAAAGATATCCCTTGTCGAACTGCATCCCTTCCACCACGTCGAGAGTAGTCTCGATGCCCTTGGCTTCTTCCACAGTGATGGTGCCGTCTTTGCCCACCTTGTCCATCGCTTCCGCGATGATGTTGCCGATTTCGGCATCCCAGTTGGCGGAAACGGTAGCAACCTGGGCGATTTCCTTGGAGTCGGAGACTTCCTTGGAGATTTCGGCCAGCTGAGCCACGATGGCTTCAGCCGCTTTCAGGATACCACGCTGGAGGCTGATGGGGTTGGCACCCGCAGTCACGTTGCGGAGACCTTCGCGGTAGATGGCTTCCGCGAGCACGGTCGCTGTGGTGGTGCCGTCACCAGCGATGTCGGAAGTCTTGGAAGAGACTTCTTTGATGAGCTGGGCACCCATGTTTTCATAGGGATCTTCCAGTTCGATTTCCTTGGCGACCGAGACCCCGTCCTTGGTCACGGTGGGAGAACCGAACTTCTTGTCGAGAATGACGTTACGACCGGAGGGTCCCAAAGTGGCCTTCACGGCACGAGCCAATTGCTCCACTCCACGGAGGAGGGCTTGGCGTGCTTTTTCGTCGAATACGAGTTGTTTACCTGCCATAATATTTTCTTCTACTAGATTCTACGTATTAAATTAGTCTTCAACAACACCGAGAATGTCGGACTCGGAAAGGATGAGGAGGTCTTCCCCGTTCACTTTCACATCAGTTCCGCCGTATTTGGAGATGAGCACCTTGTCGCCCACCTTGACGGCGAACTCGATGTCGTTGCCATTGTCGTCTTTGCCACCGGTTCCGAGGGAAACGACCTCGGCTTCCTGGGGTTTTTCCTTAGCGCTGTCGGGAAGGACGATGCCCCCGGCAGTGACTTCTTCAGCTTCCAAGCGCTTCACAAGCACCCGGGCTCCAAGCGGTTTAATGCTAGCCATGTTTTTCTATTAGTTGGTTGTTTGTTGGTTAAAAAAGCCCGCTCTGGCTTCTGTGGAAGCCAAAGCGGGAAATCTACTTCGTGAGTCAGTCTTTCTTATCGACTTCTTCCGCGTCCACGACCTTGCCTTTTGCCTGGCGAGGTTCGCTACTATCAGCATCGTCGGCGGCGGGAGAGGCTCCTCCCATGTCGGGCATATCAGGCATGCCTCCCCCCGCTGCGGCACCAGCGGCTTGAGCAGCTTGCGCCAATTCGCCGAGAGTCTTCTCCAGCTCCGCTTGCGCGGACTTGATGGCGTCGAGGTCGTCACTCTTGAGCGCGTCCTTCACCGCGTTGATTTTCTCTTCGATGCCGGACTTCAACTCGGCCGGAGCCTGGTCACCCAGCTCTTCGAGTTGCTTCTCGACTTGGAAGACCATGTTTTCAGCTCCGTTTTTGACGTCCACAGCTTCGGCCCGCTTCTTGTCGGCTTCGGCATTTTCCTCCGCCTCTTTCTTGGCGCGCTCGATTTCCTCATCGGAAAGACCACTGGAGCCTTCGATGGAAATCTTCTGCTCCTTACCCGACTTCTTATCGGTTGCGGAGACGTGAAGAATACCGTTGGCGTCAATGTCGAAGGTCACCTCAATCTGAGGCATGCCGCGGGGAGCGGGCTCGATGCCATCGAGACGGAAGTTCCCCAGCAACTTGTTGTCCGCGAACATGGGACGCTCGCCCTGACAAATGCGGATATCAACGGCCGGCTGGTTATTGACGGCTGTGGAGAAAATCTGCGACTTCTTCACCGGGATGGTGGTGTTTCGCTCAATCATGGGCGTGGCGCGGCTGCCCTCGGTCTCGATGGAGAGGCTGAGAGGAGTGACGTCGAGCAAGACCACGTCCTTGACGTCGCCCTGGAGAACCCCGCCCTGAATACCGGCTCCGATGGCCACCACTTCGTCGGGATTGACGCCCTTGTGCGGGTCTTTACCTGCCAATGCTTTAGCGGTTTCCTGCACCTTGGGCATGCGGGTCATGCCACCCACGAGAACCAGTTCGCCGATTTCGCTGGCGGACAGGCCCGACTCCTTGAGGCAGCGCTCGACGGGAGCCTTGGTGCGCTCGAAGAGCTTGTCGGTGAGTTGCTCCAACTTGGAACGGGTGAGCTGCAACTGAATGTGCTTCGGTCCGTTCTGGTCAGCGGTGATGAAAGGCAGGTTGATGTCGTAGGAAGTGGAGGAAGAAAGGGCAATCTTGGCCTTCTCCGCTTCTTCCTTGATGCGCTGCAACGCGTCGGGCTGCTTGCTCAGGTCCATACCTTCGGCCGCCTTGAACTCGTCGAGAATGTATTGAATGAGAGCATTGTCCCAATCGTCACCACCCAGCTGGGTGTCGCCATCGGTGGCGAGCACTTCAAAGACGCCGTCGCCGATTTCCAGCACGGAGATATCGAAGGTTCCGCCCCCGAGGTCGTAAACCGCGATCTTCTCGTCGGACTTCTTGTCGAGACCGTAAGCCAGGGAAGCGGCAGTGGGCTCGTTGATGATGCGGCGCACCTTCAAGCCGGCGATTTCGCCCGCCGCCTTGGTGGCATTCCGCTGGGAGTCATTGAAGTAAGCGGGCACGGTGATGACCGCCTCGGTGATGGTCTCGCCCAATTTGGCTTCGGCATCGGACTTGAGCTTGCCGAGGACCATGGCGGAGATTTCCTGGGGCGAGTAAGTCTTCTTCTCGCCGTCCACTTCCACCTGAATGTGGGCGTCGCCATTGGAGGCCTCCACAATTTCGTAAGGGACCTTCTTGTCCGCTTCCGAGAGCTCCGCAAACTTGCGACCGATCAGGCGCTTGGCGGAGAAAATGGTGTTGCGCGGGTTGGTCACCGCTTGACGTTTTGCGGCTTGTCCCACGAGACGCTCGCCTCCTTTACCAAAGGCGACCACGGAAGGAGTGGTGCGGGCGCCTTCGGAGTTTTCCAATACCACGGGCTCGCCACCCTCCATGACTGCCATGCAGGAGTTGGTCGTTCCCAAGTCGATTCCTAAAATCTTTGCCATATTCTTTGTCTTTGGTGTTTTCGAGATGAGTGTGATGCGGGTGAACCCGCGGACTGATGCTCCTCTCTTCGCACAATCCATGCCCAGACTATCAATCAACCACTTGCGACAAAACCCCTCCCAATCGGATGGCTATCCGGACAGTTTGACCCGGCCAAAAGAGACAGAATGTCGCACTTGGACAGCCTGAACCACTTTTTGCCAAGGCAAGAAGAATCCCGATCTCGCAGGTGACAAAATGCGACAAACTTCTGACAGATGATCGTGCCGTCGGCGTTTTTGTAGGAACAAAGCAACCCTTCTATTCCTCCGGCGGCCGCGTGCCGCCATTTTGCGTTTTTCCTCACCTCATGATCGCTCGTTTCTGCCATCGACTTGGTCTCCTCGCCACTCTCACCCTGTGTGGTTGTTCGACGGAACACTACCGGGACCAAGCCGACAAGGACGTCTATGCCATTCTCAGCCGCGTCGAAAAAGACATCTTCGGGCAATCCTCGGACTTCACCATTGAGAGCAAACACAGCTCGACGGAAGCGCGTTCCCTGCAAGCCAGCGACATCCTAGGCGAACGCAGTTCGGGTGAAAAATTGCGCCTGGACCTCAACGAGGCCCTCAACTATGCGGTCAAAAACAGCCGCGAATACCAGTCCCAGAAGGAACAGCTCTACCTCACGGCGCTCACTCTCACCGGCGAGCAGCACCGCTATCGCCCCAACTGGTTTGGAGGCACCGATCCCTCCTTCACCCGCCAGAGTGATGGCGAGCAAGTGGGACGCGCCAATACCCGCTTGGGATGGAATCAAGCTCTGGCCACGGGAGGAACTTTCGGGCTCAGCCTGGCCAACGATTTGTTGCAATACTTCACCGGAGACCCCCGGCGCTCCGCCACCTCCCTCATCTCGGTCAACCTCGCCCAGCCTCTCTTACGCGGAGCGGGACAGGACATCGCTCTCGAGAATCTCACCCAGGCCAACCGCAACGTCGTCTACGCCATCCGCGACTACACCCACTTTCAAAACACCTTCTCGGTCGGCATCGTCAATCAATACTTCGACCTTCTGCGCACCAAGGACGTTATCTTCAATGAATTCAACAACTATGAGTCCCGTAAAGAAAACGTGGTGTATCTGCGGGAGAGGGCCGATCGGGAGCGCCCCGAATCCGTGGGCATTGCGGAACAGGACGAGCTCAGCGCGCGAAACCGTTACATCAGCGCCATCACGAACTACCGCAACGCCCTTGATCGCTTCAAGGTCACTCTGGGACTCCCCCAGACCACCCGGCTCCGACTCAATGATGCCGAAATCATCAAACTCCGCGCCGAAGGACTCAAGCCCCTCGCAATCAGCAATGAAGAAGCTTTCAGACTGGCCCTCTCGCACCGACTCCCCCTTTTCAATCAGATTGACCGCTTTGAAGATCGAAAACGCCAAGTCTCCTTGGCAGCCAACCAGTTGAAAACCGACCTCTCCTTGGTTGGAGATGCCAGCCTCACGAGCGGGGATGGTCCCATCGACTACACCAAATTCAACTTCGACGACGTGCGCGCTACAGTAGGGCTGCAGCTGGACCTCCCCTTGGACCGACTGCGCGAGCGCAATCAATACCGCGCGACTCTCATCAATTTCGAAGCCGCCATCCGTGAGCTGGGCCAGAATTTTGACGAACTGCGCAACCTTCTCGACCGTCGCCTGCGGGAGCTGGAAGAATTCCGGCAAAGCTACGAAATTCAAAAAGGGGCCGTCGAACTGGCCCGTCAGCGGGTGGAAGGCAACCAACTCCGCCTCCAAGCCGGCACCGTGGAATTCCGCCAACTCAGTGAGTCCCAGGATGACCTCGTGAGTGCTCAGAACGCGGTCACCAGCGCGCTGGTGAACTATCTCGGGGCCCGGCTCGGACTCTTGGTCGAGCTAGGCGTCCTCAATCCTAATGACCGCGACTACTGGCTCAGTGACAATCCTTCGAGCATCCCCGCCCTCGCTCCTCCCTCTCAAATGCCACCCGCCTTTGGAACCGATGATGACGTGCCCACCCCAGAAGAACTTTTTGAATAACCTGCTATGAAACTTTTGCTGAACAAACGCCTTCTCCTTCCCCTCCTCGGGGTTGCTGCCGTTCTGATCCTGCTTCTTTTCTCCCGGCGGGAAGGGGAAGCAGGCGAGGGACTCTATCACACCGCCAACCGGGGCGACCTCATCGTCTCTATTATCGAAGGGGGCTCCATTGAGGCCGTCAACGAGGTGGTGGTGAAGAACTCCATCGAAGGGGAATCCCAAATCATCACGCTCATTCCAGAAGGCAGCTATGTGCAAGAAGGAGACCTCCTCGTCGAATTTGACAAAAGTCAGGCCGAGAGCACCCTGCAAGAGGCTCAGGTCAAATACGAATCCCATCAGGCGGAGGTGGTCAAAGCCACCAACGACCTTCTCATCACCCGTTCCACCGTCGATAGCGAATTGCGGGCCGCCAAGCTGGCCGTCGAGTTTGCCCAAATGGACTTGGAAAAATTCAAAAATCTGGAACGAGACCACAAAATCCGGGATTCTGAACTCAATATCGACACTCAGGAAGAAGCCCTCAAACTCGCCCAACAACGCTACGAGTGGTCGGAAAAACTTGCCGAAAAAGGCTTCGAAACCAAGAGCCAGGTCGATCGCGACCGCCTGGAAGTGAGCAAAAGCTCGAAAGCAGTGGAAACAGCCAAATCAACCTACGAGATGCTTCGTAAATTTGATTTGGAAAAAGAAGCGGCCACTTATCAATCCGCCTTGCAGGAGGCCGAAGCCAAACTGGAGCGCACACGCAAAGAAGGAGAATCCAAAATCGCACAGCAGGAAGCAGCGGTCAACTCAGCCAAATCCACCTTGCGCATCACTCAAGAGCAATTGGATCGCGCCAAAACCCAGCTGGAAGCCACCAAGCTCTACGCACCCCAGAACGGCCTCGTCATTTATGCCAAATCTGACCGCCGCTGGGACAACGAGCCCGAGATTGCGGAAGGTTCCAAGATCCGCAACCGGCGCGATGTGATCAAAATTCCGGACACCTCCAAGCTCAAGGTGCAAGTAAAGATTCACGAATCCATGATCAGTCAAATTGCGGTGGGGCAAAAAGCCTACGTGGTTCTCGACTCCCTCCCGGATCAACGGTTTCGCGGCGAGGTGTCCAAGGTAGCCATTCTACCGGACAGCGATCGCGGCTGGCGGGGCGGCGACGACAAGAAGGTCTATTCCACCGAGATCGTCATCCTTGATGAAATGAAAGACATCAAGCCGGGAGTCTCGGCGCGGGCAGAAATCGTGATTCAAGAGCTGTCCAATGTCATCTCCGTGCCCATCCAGGCCGTCACCACTCAGAATGGCAAGCAAGTGTGCTATCTCAAGGGCGAAGACGAACCGACAGAAATCGAGGTGGGCCTTTTCAACACCAAGTTCATTGAAGTGAAAAGCGGACTGAATCCCGGCGATCAGGTGAGCTTGAATCCACCCTTGGACAAACGGCTCAACCTGGAGGGTGACACCCTGGACCTTGAAGACGCCAGCGGGGAAACGGAGCCTGCAGCCTAGTGTGGATCATGAGCGAATCCGTCATTGAGATCCGGCAGATCGTTAAAAACTTTCAGGTCGGCGATAGCGTGGTGCGGGCTCTCCGGGGCGTCGACCTCACCATCGAGAAAGGCTCCTTCGTGGCGATCATGGGCCCCTCAGGATCCGGAAAATCCACTTTGCTCAACATTCTGGGCTGTCTCGACCGGCCGACAACCGGGGAGTATTTTCTGGGACCCGACAACGTGGCGGAAATGGACGACGACACCCTTTCGCAAGTGCGGGGCAAGCGGCTGGGTTTCATTTTCCAATCCTATAATCTCATTGCCCAACTAACTGTAATCGAGAACATTCAGGTCCCTCTCATCTATCAACAAGAGGACTTGGCCGAGCATCATGACCGCTGCGTGGATTTAGCCAAACTCGTGGGTCTCGGTGAGCGCTTGGATCACCGCCCCAACCAACTCTCGGGAGGGCAACAGCAACGGGTCGCCATCGCACGCTCTCTCGTCAATGAGCCCCTGATGATTCTAGCAGACGAACCCACGGGCAACCTCGATTCCGAAACAGAAGAAGAAGTGCTCGCCATCCTCAACGAGCTCAATGGCGAGGGGAAAACGATTGTGATGGTCACCCATGATGACGCCGTAGCCCAGCACGCCCATCGCGTGATTCATATGAAAGACGGCCTTATCGCCAAGGAAGTTTACAACGATCATTCCGGTAGCTAATCCATGCTCTCCTCCCATTTTCTCAACACCGTCCAGTTGGCGATCAAGAGCTTGTTGATGCACAAGCTACGCTCTGGTCTCACGATGCTCGGTATCATTTTTGGAGTTTGCTCCGTCATTGCCATGCTTGCCATCGGAGAAGGGGCCTCCTACGAAGCCCAAGAACGAATCAAGCGGCTGGGAAGTGAAAACATCATCATCAATTCCATCAAACCTCCCGAAGACAATGAACAAACTTCCAGCGGGAGCAACTGGTCCATCGAATACGGACTGACTTACAAGGACGCCGCCCGCATCCAAGACACCATTCCTGCCATCGACCGGGTGGTGCCCCTCCGTATCATTCGGGAGAATATTCGCTTTGACCGCAACCAGGAGTCCGGCCAAATCATCGGCACTCTGCCCTCCTACCCGGAAGTGCAGAATCTCGATCTCATCGCGGGCCGTTTCCTCAGCCCGACCGACGAGCGCAATCAGCGCAATGTCTGCGTAATCACGCAGGACTTGGCACGCAAACTATTCCCCTACCAAGACCCTTTGGAGACCACCGTGCGGGTGCAGGACACTTACTATCAGGTCATCGGCATCGTCGATGAAACCGGCACCGCCGAACAGCGCCCTCAGGGTGGAGATAACGATGGGCAGGCCGTGGACAACAATATCTACATTCCTTTGTCCGCAGCTCGTTCTCGCTTCGGCGAAACCCTCATCACCCGCTCCTCAGGGAGCTTCAATTCCGAGCGAGTCGAGCTTCACCGCCTCATTATCCGCATGAAGAATTCTCCCGCAGTCCTCGCCGGAGAAGCCCAGATTCGCCACCTCCTCAATCACTTTCACAACAAAAGCGACTTCGAGCTCATCGTTCCCCTCCAACTTTTGCGCGAAGCGGAAGCCACCAAGCAGATGTTCAATATCGTGCTAGGTTCCATTGCCGCCATCTCACTCCTCGTCGGTGGTATCGGCATCATGAATATCATGTTGGCCACCGTCACCGAGCGCACCCGCGAGATTGGTATCCGGCGCGCGTTGGGAGCCAAACGTAAGGACATCATCACCCAGTTCTTGATTGAAACCATCGTTCTCTCCATTGGGGGAGGAATTGTCGGAGTCGTTCTTGGAATTCTCGTGCCCATTGCGGTGGGTTACTTCACCGAGATGCAGACCATCATCACGCCTTGGTCAGTTCTTCTTGCCTTTGGCATCTCCGGCCTCACCGGCATTGTCTTCGGTCTCTATCCCGCTTCCCAAGCAGCCAAACTCGATCCCATCGAAGCCCTCCGCCAAGAATAACCTTCCCCTGGAGATCGCTCGCAAAGCCGGATTGCTCACCCGGCAGGACAACGGTTGCCAGCGGAAGTGTCCCCGTCATCGTTAAAATAGAGGTGGTAGTTGGTCGGCCCACGCGTGAGCGTGAGGTCGCAAAAACCAAACCAAACCAACTACCGT